>JBKPRU010000295.1:0-13419 GCA_046734675.1 Acidobacteriota bacterium | reverse complement strand
GCGCTACGGGCTCTCGCCGCGTGAGGCGGAGGTCGCCGAGCTCGTCCTCCGCGGCTATCCCAACCCGGTCATCGCCTCCACGCTCGGCATCGCGTCGACGACCACCAAGCGCCACCTGACGCGAATCTTCGACAAGATCGGCGTGGACTCCCGCACTCAGCTCGTCAGCCGGCTGGCGTAGGACGCCGCGGTCGCGTCCGCCGGGTCTAAGACCCGGCCTACGTGGAGTCGCGTTCGCGCCGTCCCCACGATCCGCGACCAAGTAGGGCGCACCTTTAGGTGCGCCTGCCACGACGGCGCCTCTAAAGAGGCGCCCTACCGTCACACACGCGGCAACTCCGCTCTTGCGGCCGCCAGTACTACCAAAGTAGTATTGGCCGCTCCGAACCCCATCGCTAGACTTTGCGTCCCTAACCGCAGGGAGCGGAGCGGGTTTCCGCGACTCGAATCAGGAGCTGACGGTGGTCGAAGCGCATGGCCTGAGCGATCCCGGGCCGGTCCGCAAAACGAACGAAGACAATTTCATCAGCGATTCGGGCCTGCAGCTCTTCGTGGTCGCCGACGGGATGGGCGGGCATTCGGCGGGAGAGGTCGCGTCGAGCCTCGCGGTGGAAACGATTCTCGGGTTCATTCGTCGTACCCAGGAGGATGCGGAATTCTCCTGGCCTTACGGCATCGAGCCGGGCCTGTCGTTCTCGGGCAACCGGCTGCGGACGGCCGTCCACCTCGCGAATCGGCGCGTCTTCCGCGCCGCGGAACGTTACGACGAGTACACGGGTATGGGAACGACAGTCGTCGGGGCGTTGATCTCGGGGAGCCGCATGGCGGTCGCGAACGCTGGGGACAGTCGGCTGTATCTCTACACGGGCGGGCGGCTCGGGCAGCTCACCCGCGACGACACCTGGGCCGCGACCATTCTCGCGGCGCAAGGGGGCGCGAATCCCGCGGCGCCGCCCGAGTCGATGCGCCGCGTGCTCACCAACGTGCTCGGCGCGCGCGAGCAGGCGGACGTGCGGCTCAGCGAACACGATCTCACGGCCGGCGACCTGATTCTGCTGTGCTCCGACGGCCTGCACAGCGTCGTCGAGGACAGCGCGATCGAGCAGACGATCGTCGAGGCCGGGACGCCGGCGGACATCGCACCGCGCCTGCTCCAACTGGCGCTCGCGCGCGGCGCACGGGACAACATCACGGCCGTCGTGGCCCGGTATGACGGAGCGTAGCCGTGGAGAGTGAACATCCCGCACCGCGGCGCAAACTCCCGCGCAGCATCGGCCGCTACAAGATCGTCGACCGCCTCGGCAAAGGCGCGATGGGGGTCGTCTACAGCGCGCACGACAGTCTGATGGAGCGTTCGGTCGCCATCAAGATCATGATGACCGACCTCGAGGACGACCCCGAGACGAGCACGCGCTTCTATCGCGAGGCGCGCTCGGCCGGACAGCTCGTCCACCCCAACATCATCACGATCTTCGACATGGGGGAGGACGAAGGGCGCCCCTTCATCGTGATGGAGCTGCTCGAAGGCCTGACCCTCAACAAGCACCTCGAGCGCCCCGACGCGGCGGACATCGAAGCCAAGATCGATTTGATGATCCAGATCTGCGAGGGGCTGCATGCCGCGCACAGCCACGGCATCTTCCATCGCGACATCAAGCCGGGAAACCTGCTGGTCCGCGCCAACGGCGAGCTGAAGATCGTCGATTTCGGGATTGCGCGGCTCGCCTCGTCGAACATGACCGCGAGCGGCCTGATCGTCGGCACGCCCGACTACATGTCGCCCGAGCAGGCGCGCGGACAGGAGGTCGATCAGCGTTCCGACATCTTCTCTGCGGGCGCTGTGTTCTACCTGATGCTCACGGGACGGAAGCCCTTTGCCGCGCCGGATCTGACGGCGGTGCTCGCGAAGGTGCAGAGCGAGGCGCCGCTGCCAATCCGCGAGACCGAAGCGCCGGCAACACTGGCGCGGCTGGTGATGAAGGCGCTCGCGAAGCAGCCGGCCGAACGCTACCAGTCGTGCGCGCAGATGATCACGGAGCTGGAGCGGCTCAAGCGCGATCTCGAGACCGAGACGAATCAGCTCCTCGAACAGGCGGGCCAGCGTCTGCAGGCGCTCGAGGCGCTCTCGAGCGAGCGCCGCTCGCTGGTGGCCGCGCTCGACATCGAGCCGGCTCCGGCGGACCTCGAAACGACGCGCGTGGAGCTGCTCAGCAAGCGCGCGCTGCTCGTCGAGCCTTACCACCGCCAGGCGGTCAACACGCTGCTCACCGACATCAAGAGCGTGCAGGACGCCGCGTCCGAGCAGGTCGAGCGATGGAAGCGTGCGCTGAACGGCCTCGAAGAGGGATTGCGTGTCGCTGCCGCGGGGGCCCCGCGCGATGCGCTCGCCCACTTCGAAACGGCGCTGCGGGTGGAACCGGCGTCGCGGCGCGCGTCCGCCGAGGCGGATCGCGCGCGCACCACGATTGCCGCGCAGCGCGAGATCGACGAGCGTGCGCAGGCGCTGCTCGACGAAGCGCGGCGCGCCGCTGCGGCAAGGCAGTGGGAAGCCGCCGTCGTGCTGTGTAACGACGCGCTGCTGCTCGACACGCGTGCCGAAGAAGCCGCGGTGCTGAAGCGCACGGCCGTCGACGCGATCGAAGCAGAGGCGCGATCGCGGCGCATGGAATGTGAGCGCGCGCTGGGGCGCGCCGAGACGCATCGGCGCAAAGGTCGCTACGAGGAGGCGACGCGCGAGATCGCGCGGGCCCGCGAGCTCGATCCCAATGCCGACGTCGACGCGGCGGAAGAGCGCCTACGCGCATCGATTGCCGAGGCGGAGCGCGAGGCGCTGTGGGGCCAGCAGTCCGCCGAGGCAATCGCCGAGGCGCGCAACACCTTCGCGAGCGGCCGGCGCGATGACGCCATCGCCACGCTGCGCGCGTTCCACGCCCGCATCCCGCACGCGATGGTGGCGGCGGAAATCACCCGTCTCGACGCGGAAGCCAGGCGCCTCGCCGAGGCGGAGCGGCGCGCCGCCGAAGCCGCGGAGCTCGCCAAGGCCGCGGAAGCGGCGCTGACCGGCGGCAACCCGGAGCAGGGGCAGGAGCTCGCGACGCGCGCGCTCGCGATCGATCCCGGCCACGTGCTCGCGCGCAAGGTGTCCGGGCTTGCCGGCGCCGAGATCAAGCAGCGGAACGAGGCGAAGGCGCGCGCCGCCAAAGCGGTGCGGCAGCTCGAGGACGCGAGGGAGCTGATCGGCCGCGGCAAGTTCCAGAAAGCGCGCGACCTCGTGTCGGCCGCGGCGCAGCTCGATCCGACCAATGGCCAGCACAAGGTGCTGCTGACGATGATCCAGGAAGAAGAGGCGCGACTCGCCGCAGAAGAAGAGCGCCAGCGGCTCGCGCGGCAGCGCGCGAAAGCGGTCGCCCCAATTCTCGAGACCGCACGCGCCGCAGAGGCCCGAGGCGAGTTCGAGCGCGCCGCCTGGGCCGCCGAGAACGCGCTGGCCGTGGATCTGGACTGCGCGGAAGCAAAGGACATCCTGCGGCGCGCGCGCGCAGCGCTCGACGCCAACCCGAAGCTTGCGGACGAAACCGTCGACCTCGAGGCCGACGGTACCCAGACCGCGGACCCCGACGATACGGTGTCGCTGATGCGGCGACCGGGCCTGTGGGAGCGCATCGCCGGCGCGGTGCGCAAATGGACGCAGGGAGAAGGAGAAGCGTCCGCACCGGAGAAGCCGCCGGCGGCGGATCCCGAGCGATTGAAGACCTAGCCGGATGACACGAGGGGCGACCACGTGGCGAAGCTACTGATATTCCGCGGCGAGACCCTGCTCGACCAACGCGAGCTGACCGGACAGACGCTCCGGATCGGGCGCAGCGCGCAGAGCGACATCGTGCTGGAAGATCCCGGCAAGGGCGTCTCGCGCAACCACGCCGAGCTCCGCTTCGAGGACGGCCATTACACGCTGGTCGATCTGCAAAGTCAGAACGGGATCTGGGTCTCGGGCTCGCGCGTGCCCTCCGTCGTCCTCGACCCGAGCGTCGTCGCCACGGTCGGTCCGTTCAGGCTGATGGTCGAAGCGCCCGCCGCCGCCGTGGCGGCCATGGGACCCGATACCGCGGCGATCGAACCGACACAGTTTCTCGAGCGCTCAGCCGATCCGCTCGTCCTGCTGTCGCAGGAACCGGCCCCCACGAAATCCGAGGCGCCTGTCCCTCCTGCCGACGAGCGGCCGCGCGCGAAGGCGGTCGTGGAGGCGCCGCGCCCGAAGCCCGTCGACGAACGACCGCGTGTGAAGACCGCAGACGAACGTCCGTCGTCGAAAACCGTTCCGCCTTCGCCGCCGCCTTCGAAGAGCGATCAGTGGTATGCGCAGCCGCGCATCCTCGTTGGCGCGCTCGCGGCAGCGCTGCTGGTCGCGGCCAGCGCCTTTGCTGCGTACAAACTCGTGCACAAGCCGTCTGCACCAGTGTGGGACGCGGCCGTCGCGCAGGCGCTCATCGCGAGCGGGCGCTGTCAGGAGGCAATGGAGAAGGAGATCACGCCCGCGCTGCAGGCGAATCCGAACAATCACGAGGCGCAGAGCCTCCGCGACAAGTGCGCGAATCCCACGCCGGCGCCAACCACACAGCCCGAACCGACGAGCACCGTTCCTCCCGCGCCGACCGCTGACGAGAAACTCACCGAAGCCGAGACGCTGGTCGCATCGAACGATTGTCCGAAGGCGCTCGAGACCGTCAACGCCGTGCTCGCGCAGGAGCCCGACAACGCGCGCGCGAAAGATGTGCTCGCGAAAGTCAATACGTGCCTGAATCCGACTCCAGCCCCGCCGGCCCCGCCTACGGAGAAAGCGACGGCGGTGAAGCCGGTGCCGCCAGAAAAGGGCGGACTTATTCCGCTTCCCAACGAAACGCAGAAGGACTATGCGGCGCGGGTCGCCGCGAAGCACCAGCAGTACACCGAGGCGCTGGCGCTCATCGACAATCAGCGCTATCTGCAGGCGCGGCGTGCGCTCGACGAGATCGCGCAGGACGTTCCCGCGGGCTATCTCGATCTGGCGCAGCGCCGGGAGGAGCTGGGCAACACCATCAAGGCTGAAGCCAAGAAGCGCTTCGAGACGGCCCAGGCCGCGGATGCGAAGAACGACTTCGACGGCGCCACCGAGGGGTATCGGCGTGCTCACGACCTCGATGCCAGCATCCAGGTCGAGCCACTCATCCAGCGCCTCAACGATCGCAAGCTCGAGTTCGGCAGAGCGCGGTGCACGAAAGGCAGCGTCGAGTACTCCTTCGGTAACAACGTCGCCGCCATCCCCATGCTGCAGGACGCCGTGAAATACCTGCCGCCGACCGACGAGTGCGCCGTCAAAGCCCGCGAGGCACTCCAGCGCCTCGGAAAGTGATCTCGTTGCGGAGCCCACGAATGACTCACACGCGTGCCCGACTCGTCGTTCTCTTGCTGGCGTCTCTCATCGGAATGAACGGTCTGCGCGCGCAGACGCAGGCGCTGCAGGGCGGAACCCTCGATCCCTGGTACTCGCGTCAGCCGAAGCCGAAGAACATCGACGCGCCGAAAGTCTTCACCAACGCGTTCTCGATCGAGCTGCCCAAGGGCTGGCAGCTCGCAGCCGGCCGCACGAACACGGTCTTCTCCGTCGTCGAAAAGACGCGGCAGTGGGAGTCGGCGGGTCTCGTGACGCTCGAGTACATGCGGCTTCAGGCGCCGCTCGACCCCTCAGTGGTTGCGGCAGCGAGCGAGCGAGAGCTGAACGAGATCAAGTCGCGGGAGTTGAGCGGCAAGAACTTCAGCGCGACGGTGAAGATCGGCCCGCTCGGGCCGATCGTGTTCATTCAATACGATCGGCCCGGGTTGACCGGCTCCGATGACCGGGTCGTGCAGTATTCGATACCGGTCGGCACGACGATGTATCGGCTGGTCTGCATCGCGCCCGCGGCGAAGATGGAGAGTTACCGTCCGCTCTTCGCGCACGTCGCCGCGTCGTTCACGCCGCTCAAGACGACCAGCTAGCGCGGTTCTCCCGAAAACGCATCGCACGACACGTTCGAGTGCCAGTTGACGAACGTGCCGGTCGGATTCTCTTTCCACGCCCAGACGTGCAGCGTGTAGAACGCCGGCAGCCCGAAGCGATTCGGCGCCGGGAAGAGATGAAACAGCTGTCCCATGAGCTCCGGCGGTGCCGCGTGCTTCGCGTCCCACGCATCGGCGAGCACGAGGAAGTCGGCGCCGATCAGCCGCACGCGGCCGTTGCCTGCCGGCTCGTAGATCACGATCTCCGGCCGCGTCGCATCCAGCTCGCCGTCCATGACCAACGGACCGTTGACGTAATGCAGGCCCATCGCGCCGGAATCTCCGCCGCTCACGCAGCCGAACTGCAGCTGATACCCTTCAGCCTCCGCGACCGCCACGTCCTTGAATCGCTCCGTCGCGTCGCGCACCGTCGCGACGAGCGCGTTGGTCTTGTCCTTCTGCGCCGCTGACGCGTGGTCGTGATCGGCCGGCGTCGCCGCGCGGATCGACGCGCCGTCGCCGCCGGCCATGATCCCGAGAACCGCCACACCAAGAGCTTTCGCGAATCGTCCAGCATTCATATGAAAACCTCCTCAAAATGACGGGAGCGTTGCAGCCCGTTCACCTGAGATATCGAAAAGGACGCCGGAAAGCCGACACCGCTGATGGGCTCCGAACCGGAGTAGGATCGACTCATGTCCGAGCTCGCGGATGTGCCGCTCGATCGGCCCGGCGGGCCTCACGTGGAGCCACCGCGACGGCGACGGCGCGCCACGGCCGCCGCGCTGATCGTCGTCGTGCTCCTGGGCCTCGGCGGCTACTTGTGGTGGCTGCGGCACAGCAGACCCGCGCCCGCCGTGGCGGTGAAATCGGAGCGCGTCACCGTGCCGAGACCGTCGACAGCCGCGGAACCTCCCGACGACATCGTCGTCCCGCCGCTCGCGGAAACCGACCCGCTGGTCCGCCGGCTCGTGTCGGAGCTCTCCCGACATCCGGCGGTCGCGGCGTGGCTCACGACCGACGGGTTGATTCGCAACTTCGCGCTCGTCATTCAGGCGATTGCCGAACGTCGCTCGCCGGCGTCGCACCTCAAAGTCGTCCGTCCGGCCGCCGCGTTCAGCGTCATCACGGAGGGCGACAACATCTACATCGATCCTGCGAGCTACCGGCGTTATGACGGCTATGCCGATGCGTTCGCGGCCATCGACGCGCGCGGCGCCGCCCGCCTCTATGCGACGTTGAAGCCGCGCATCAACGAGGCGTATCACGAGCTCGGCGATCCCGAGGGAGACTTCGATGCCACGCTGCGCAGCTCGATGATCGAGCTGCTGCGCACGCCGGTCGTCGAAGGACGTATTCCGCTCGCGCACCGCAGCGTGCAGTACGAGTTCGCCGATCCCGCGCTCGAAGGACTGTCGTCGGCACAGCGGCAACTACTGCGAATGGGCCCACGCAACGTACGCATCGTCCAGCGGAAGCTGCGGGAGATTGCCCCGTATCTCGGCATCGATCTTCCCGACTCCGTCGATCGCTGAGGCGCGGGCGGCGTGCTGGAGAGTACGCAGCGCGTCGGCGCACGGACATACCGATCTCACGGCCGACCTTCACGTCGACGCTGTCCACCACTCTGCGGCGCTCTCACGGTGGCGCCGACGACCTGCGGCTCGAACTGTTGCTGGGGAAGTCGCGATGGTCGTCGCGCCGGCCCCGGCGCGACGACCTGAATGCACGAATCGAAGACGACGATCAGGTGTAGACGCCAGCGCTACCGCCCTGGCACGAGCATCGGTACGCGACGCCGGTACGACTCGTACGAGGCGCCGTGCTCGGCGACGAGATCCCGTTCCTCGAACTGAATCGCGAGCACGATATACGCCGTCGTCGCGACTGCGAAGACCAGGTGCGTCAGCGTCATCGTGGGCGTCATCCAGAACGCGAGCAGGAATCCGAAGTACAGCGGATGCCGTACGAAACGGTATGGTCCCGGCGTCGTGAACGACACTTTCGGCGACGGGGTGCCGACGAGCGCGTACCACACCTGCCGCAGCCCGAACAGGTCGAAGTGGTTGATCAGGAACGTGACGACCAGGACGAGTCCCCAGCCCGCGGCGAACAACGCCCACAGAATCGCGGTGAGCACGGTGTTCTCGACCGACCACACCATCCCACCGAGCGGACGCCACTGCCAGAAGAGCAGCATCAGTGCCAGGCTCGCGCACAGCACGTAGGTCGAGCGCTCGATCTCCTTCGGCACGATTGTCGTCCACCATGCCTTGAACCAGCGGCGCGCCATGATGCTGTGTTGTGCCGCGAAGATCGTCAGCAGCGCGGCGTCGATGGCCAGCGACGAAGCGAGCGGTCCGCGGGGTGGTCCATCGAGCCGTGCCGGCACCGCGAACCCGCCGACAAACGCGATGGCGTACAGGAACGTGCCGAGGAACACGAGATATGCGAAACAGCCATATGCGAAGAATGAAACACGTTTAGTCATTGCAGCCTCCTCACCATTACTCGCGGTAGAAGACGTAATCCGCCGTGTAGGGAACGAGCACCTTCTTGCCGGCGTCGGCGGCCGCAGTGCAGCCCGCTGCCGGCGCGATTCCTCCGGCAGTGTTGACGCGCTGAATGGATTTGGCGCGAACCAGCTTGTCGCCGAGCGACGGACCGTACTGCGCGCCGGTGACGCGAAGCAGCAGCCACGGAATCGCTCCCGGCGCCACGAAGTTCGGATCGGACGACGTGGCGCTGGCCACCGCCCACACGGTGCTGGTGTCGCGAGAGTGCTGCCACGTCGCGCGCGCGGTACCGTTCTCGATCGGGTTGGCGCTCAGGAAATGCGTGATCAGCTGGTCGGCCGCATCGTCGAACAGGGTCGCCTGGGGACCGAACAGCGTCCAGGCGAATCCCGTGGCCGACGGCAGACAGCTGTAGTTCTGGGTCCCGGACGCATGGCCGATGAGGAATGCAACCTGCCCCGCTGGCGCACGCAGCGTCGAAGGCACCACGGGAGGAATGACATCGTCAGTCGCGGCCGCGTGCGCGAGTTCGATCGCGACGGGCTCGAAGAGCACGGTCGTGAGAGTGAGCATCAAGGTCGTCTTACGCAGCATGTCGTGTGATCTCCTTCATCCGGATCATCGGAATCGGAGAGCGAAAGACGACAACGGTGAGGTGGAGAATCCGCGCTCAGCGCGATTGCGCGGAGAGGGCTTCGTCGAGCAGGTGCTGCGTAGCGGCGAGCGTCCAGTCGTCTTCGGGGAAGGAACGGCGGCGGCTCGGTACGATCGTAGGCGCGAGCGCTCTGATTCGCAGCCCTTCCCGAAGCAACGCGGCGGCAGCGTCGGGCTGATGGCGTTTCAGCGCCACCGCGCCGGCGTTGATCGTGTAAATCGCCATGAACTGGTGGCGATTGCCAAACGTGGGACGCACGATGTCGAGCGCCTGCTGCAGCGCAACGGCCGCGTCGTCGTACTTGCCCTGGTGGACCAGCGCGTGCGCGAGGTTGTTCAGCATGATCGCGACGATGGGATGGGTATCGCCGAGGACTTTCCGAATGATCAGCTGTGACGCGCGGAACTGTCGCTCCGCCGACGCATAGTCCCCACGCATCGCGGCGATGAGCGCCAGATCGTGGCGCGTCACCGCGGTGTTCGGGTGATCCTCGCCGCGCGTTTTCTGATTGATCGCGAGTGCCTCCTGGAGGAGTGTCTCCGCGGACGCGACGTCGCCGTTGAGCCGCAGCACCGATGCGAGGTCGTTCAGGCTGACCGCGGTCTCGCGATGCCCGCGGCCCAGAACGCCGCGTCTGATCGAGAGCGCCTCGCGGTGCAGCGGCTCGGCCCGATCGTTCAGTCCCTGATCCTGGTAGATGCGCCCGAGCTCGGCGAGCGTGACCGCGACGTCCGCATGTCGATTCCCGAGCAGCGTCCGGCGCATGGCGAGCGCCTGCTCCAGGGTCTGCGTCGCAGTCGGGTAATCACCTTTGTCTGCCTGGAGGATGCCGAGATGCGCGAGCGTTTCGGCGACGCGCGCGTCGTTCGGACCGAAGGTGCGGCGCCCCGTCGCCAGCGCCTGTTCGAGCAGCGTCTGCGCCTTGTCATACGCGCCGAGACGACGATAGGTCCTGCCGATCATCGTCATCATTTCCGCCTGGACGTGCGGCTGCTCGCCGAGCTGCTTCTGAACCTGTACGGCGACCTCGTCGAGCAACCCTCGCAGCGTCGGTTCCCCCTGCGCCGCGCGCATCGCATAGGGATCGGCGCTCGTCAACACGCCCATCAGCAGCTGGCTGACTTTCACGGCTTTCGCAGTTTCGCGCTGTGCGCGATCGCGTTCCGCCGCGAGCCGGCTGGTGTAGAACGCCGTGAGCCCGCTCACGAGCAGCAGCACCACCGCAGTCGTTGCCACCCCGCGCGCGTGACGCCGCACGAACTGCACGGCGCGGTAATGCAGCGTGTCCGGCCGGGCGCTGATTGGTTCGTTTCGGACGTAGCGACGGATGTCATCCGCCAGCGCGGTGACAGAGGCATAGCGGTCCGCGGCGTTCTTCTTCAGCGCTTTCGCGACGATCGTGTCGAGGTCGCCGCGGAGCACTCGGTACAGCTTGCCGGGGGTGGTGCCGCAATGCGCGGCGTGCTCCGCGGTCGCCGCGTTCGTCTCATCGTCGCGGCTGACGATCACGTCGGACATGCGCCGTGGTTCGGTGTCGAGAACGGCGCGAATGAGCGCCGCCGCGGATCGCATGGCGCTCCCGAGGGGATGCTGCCCGGTGAGGAGCACGTAGAGCAGCACGCCGAGCGCATACACGTCGGTTGCCGTGGTGACCTCTCCGTGCTCGATCTGTTCCGGCGCCGCATACTCGGGCGTCAGCGCCGTGGCGCCGTCGCGCGTGAGTGAGTGGGTCTCGGCGGCCCAGTGCGAGTCGGTCTCGATCAGTTTGGCGATGCCGAAGTCGAGCAGCTTGACGGCGCCGTCCGCGCTCACGAGCACGTTGGCCGGCTTGATGTCGCGGTGGACGATCAGGTGCGCGTGCGCGTGCGCGACCGCGTCGAGGACGTCGAGAAACAGGTGCAGCCGCGCCTCGATGCTGAGCGTCTGGGCGTCGCAGTACTCGTCGATCGGCAGGCCGTCGACGTAATCGAGGACGAGGAACGGCTGGCCCGCGGCCGAGACCCCGGCGTCGATGAGGCGCGCGATATGTGGATGCGTGAGCCGCGCCAGGATCGTGCCTTCGCGCCGGAAGCGCTCTTCGCCGGCGCGGCCGATGAGCGCGATGTTCAAGAGCTTCACCGCGGCGCGCCCCTTGAAGCGCCCGTCGCAGCGCTCCGCGAGCCACACGCTTCCCATCCCACCCTGCCCGATGCGCGAGATGACGCGATACGCGCCGAGCACCTGGCCCGTCAGCGATGGGACCACTGCGCGCGGCCCGAGCGGCACCGCGGCCTCGAGGAAGCCGGAATCCCGCATCTGGTCGTGTTCTGCAAGCAGCGACCGCAGGTCGGCCGCGAGCACCGCATCGCGAGCGGACACGGACGCGAGCCACTCCGCCCGATCCGTCGTCGCCATCTCGAGCGCCTCGTCCAGGTAGGGACTGACGATGCGCCAGCGATCGGGGCTCAAATTCCGCATCGTCCTTCACTCAGGCGCTCGGCCGTCTGCTGCCGATCGCGTGATGCAGGTAGAGACGGCCCTTCTCCCACCCGCGCTGAACCGTGCGCTCGGAGACGCCGCGCATGGCCCCGATCTCCGCGAAGGAAAACCCGCAGAAGAACTTCAGCTCGATGATCTCGGCGAGGTCGGGTTCAACTTTCGCGAGCTCGTCGAGGATGTCGCCGATCTCGACGACCGTCTCCGGATCCGCGACGGCTTCCGCCTGCGTGCCGAGCGACGTGAGACGCAGCAGCCCGCCGCGCTTGTGCGAGCGGCGGCGGCGGATGTCGTCGACGATCAAGCCGCGCATGACGCGGGCTGCGTAGGCCATGAACCGCGCGTGGTCGACGAAGGCTGCCGCATCGCGGCCCGACATCGTCAGGTAGGCCTCGTGCAGGAGCGTCGTCACGCCGAGGTTGCCGAAGGAGCCCTGGCGATTGAGCTCCCGGCGGGCGAGGCGGTGCAGTTCCGAGTACAGGGCGTCGAAGAGCGCGTCTGCCATCGGCGGCTCGCCGGTCACGCTCGTCATCGGCTCGAGTGCTGCTGCGTGGTTCACGGTCGTGCTTTCAGGAGTACCGCAGGGTGCTTCGGGACGCTGGGTGTCATGGCGCCGCGTCAGGCGGCGTTTCCACCACGAAGTGGTCCCATTACTCATGATCGGAATCGCCGCGAAAAAGCCGACACGGCTGAGTTGGAACGGACGGCCGGACAAGAATAACCCACCACGGATACACACGGATGTACACGGAGTAGGAGGGATCAGTGCGAGGGGACAGTCGGCGTGACGGTCACGGGCAGGTCGCGTTTCGCGAGCGCGACGTTGCCGTTGATGTCGGCCGCCAGGATCCGGAGGGTATAGTCACCAGGAGGGAGCGACGTGGTGTCCCAGGCGCCGGGGGTGGCGACGCCATTACTGAATGAATTCGTGACGATATAAAGGAAGCGGGTGCGGCGCTGGCCGTAGAAGGGGATGCCGCTCCCCGCGGCGTAGACCGTCCGCACGGTCGCCGGATCGGCCGACAGCCGATCGAACCGCAGCGTCCGCCGCGGGGTGTCAAAACCTTCGACCGGCGTCCCGTCGCGCGCGAAGACCTGGTACCCGAGCTCGTACACGCCAAGGCGGCGCCCCGGCTTGTTCAGGTCCGCCGTGTCCCACGCGTCCACGACGATGTGCACGCGGCCGGACGGGACGATCACTCTGCCGTGCACGCGCTTCGCGAGCGCGTCCCCTTCGTCGTCGAACAGGCGGACCGCCGCGATCGTCGGCGGCACGTGGTCCTCGAAATCGACCAGACGAAACGCGAGCGGATTCAACTCTTCACCGGGCCAGCCCACGTTGACGTGCACGTGGTTGAACGCGTTCACGGTGCCGATCGTCTCGCCGGTGCTGAACCTGGCGCCGCGTTTCACCCGCATGCTGACCAGCGTGCCTTCCGGACCGTAAACGGGCGCGAAGCGTTCGTCGGCAAACGGCTCGTTCGTTCGCGTGCGCCCGACGCGGATGTGGACGTAGGCGATCGGGCCGATCCGGACCGACTCGGTGAGCGTGCCGAATCCGTTCGACGCGTTCAGCCGTGAGACCACGCCGTCGCGGATCGCGGAGACGAGCGTTCCCTGGTCGGCGCGGACGTCGATGCCGGCGTGAAAGCGCTCCGCGCCCTCGATGCCCCGCGCTTCGCCGCTCGTGCCCGCGACCTCGAACGGTCCCTCCATCGGCGCAATCGGCCAGAGCAATGGGGTGAGCCCGAAGCGCTC
>JBKPRU010000294.1:0-18040 GCA_046734675.1 Acidobacteriota bacterium | reverse complement strand
ATCGATCGCGGCCGATGGTCCTTTGTGGTCCTGCAGCAGGGGCCGTCGGCGCGGCCTGACTCGCGCGTGACGCTGCGCGAGTATGTCCGACGGTTCGACGAGCGTATTCGTGCCACGGGCGCGCGCACTGTCGTGTACATGGTTTGGCCGGAGGCGGCGCGGCGGGAGGCGTTCGACGCCGTCCACGACTCGTATGCGCTGGCCGCCCAGGACGTCGGCGCGGTGCTCGCGCCCGCTGGCGATCTCTGGCGCGCCGCGTGGCGCCGCGATGATGCCCTCGCGCTGTACGGCGGCGATGGCTTCCACCCGTCGCCGCTCGGCTCCTACCTCGCCGCGCTGGCGATCGCGCACGCGATCACCGGCCGTCCGGTGCGCGTCAGCGCGCTCCGCTCGCCGGCAAACGCGTTTCCGGACATCATCCTCGCGCCGCGCGTCGCAAAGCTCGTCGAAGCCGTCGCAAACGAGCGAGATTAGGAACGCGCGCCGGGCGCACCTTTGGTGAGACAGCGCCGAACCGCTGCGATGAAGGAGGACATGTGGATAGGCTTGCGCAGGACACACTCGACGTCGAGTGCCTCGGTGTCGAGCGCCGATCCCGTGATGACGACGATCGGGACCTCTCGGGTGAGCGCGTGTGCCGCGATCTCCTGGCGGACCGTCACGCCACTCACACTCGGCAGCATGAGATCCAGGACGACGAGGTCGGGCGGCTCGCGATCGATGCTGGCGAGCGCTTCGAACCCGTCGCCCGCTTCCTTCACGTCGTAGCCTTCGAGCAGCAGCGACGTCTTCAGCATCTTTCGTAAACCCTCGTCGTCCTCGACGATGAGGATCGTCTTGCCCGGTACCACCTGCAAAGTATCTATAAGCAATGGCACAAACGTAAAGCACAGCGGTACGATGCTGCGGTGGACAAACAGGCTGTGCTCGACCTGATCGCCCTGCAGCAGCGTTCCGGCTTCGCCGATCTGACCGGAAGCGAAGGGCAGGGATCCATCCGGATTACCGATCGGCTGCTGAACCAGATCATCGCGACCGCGATGCAGGGAGCGCGCGGCGTCCGCGACGTGCAGGTGCGCACGCTCGCCGGCGACCAGCTTCAGGCCCGTATCGTGCTCGCCAAGCCGTCATTTCTTCCGCCGTTCACCATCGGGATCGCGATCGATCGGCAGCCCGAGCTGCCGGCGTCGCCCGTGCTGGTGGCGAAGCTCCACGGCGCCGGCGGCTTGATGCGCCTTGCCGGCGCCGCAACCGCGTTCCTGAACGTGTTGCCACCCGGGATTCGGATGGAAGCAGACCGCGTATACGTGGATGTCGCGGCGTTGCTGCAGCAGCGCGGGTTCGGCTTCGTCCTGCAGCACATCGACGAGCTCGGCGTGCACACGGAAGAAGGCGCCCTTCGTGTCGCGTTCCGGGCGCGGTTGCGTTGACGCGTCAATGAGATGTGGTAGGGCGCACCTTCAGGTGCGCCTGAAGGGCGGCGCCTCTGAAGAGGCGCCCTACCGTGAGTCGGGGCGGCCTCGAGCGACCTCGGAACAGGCGCTACAGCTGTCTGGTGTAGGCCGCGTCCTTAGACCCGGCATCGTTCACGCGGTCGATGAACGCGGGGTCGGCGCGAACGCGCGCGAAGTCCGGGTCACGCTCGAGACGCCACCGCGTGAACAACGGGTACCGGATCAGCGCCGCCTCGAGATGTTGGAGCGTCCGCGCCACGTCCCCGCGGCGCGCATGGACGGCGGCAACGTAGTAGCGCGTTGCCGGATCGTCCGCGCCGGCGGCCAGCCGCGCATCGAACGCGGTCGTCGCCAGCGACGCGTAATGCTCCGCTTCGGCCGTCCGGCCTTCCGCGTCGTGCACCGCGCTCAGTTTCTGATTGAGCTCGATGAGCGATCGCTCGCGCAGGCCGTGATCGCTGGCCGCGAGGAAGTCGCGCTCCTTCAAGTACGCCTCGCGCGCCTTGTCGAATTCGCCGCGGAGGTAGTGCGCGTAGCCGAGACGCGTGTAGGCGCCGACGATGATCAAGCCCTGCGTGCCGGACACCGCCTGTTCCTGCAGCGCGACGGCGCGCCGCGCCGACGCCTCGGCGGCATCGAGCTCGCCGTTCAACGCCTCGAGAAACGCCAGCTGCAGGTGTGAATAGCCTGCCTGCGGATTGTCGGTGACGCTCTGCCGCAACTCCGCGATCGCCTCCTCGACGCGCCCTTCGCCGAGCCAGAGCGCGCGCGCGAGACCTTGCCGCGTGTTCACTGCCGTGGGATCGAGCGCGACCGCTTCGCGCAGCGAGACGATCGCGTCGCTCACGCGGCCGAGATTCAGCAGCGCCAGCCCCAGCCACGCGTGCGCTTCGGCCAGCGTCGGCTTCAACGCAATCGCGCGACGCAGCAGCTCGATCGCCCGATCGGTGAACTCGTGCATGCCCAGGAACATGCCTTTCACCTGCAGCGCTCCGCCTGCCGCGGCCCATGCTGACGCGTACTCGGGGTCGAGTGCCGTCGCGCGGTCGAACAGCGCAAGCGCCCGCTCGATCGAATCGCGCGTCGCCTGCCGCACGTTGATCAGCCCGCGGGAGTACGCCTCGAACGCTTCGACCGACTTGGTCTCGTCCTGTTCGATCGCCTCGGCCTGCGGCCGTTCGACGCGCAGATCCAGGCTGCGGCTCAACTCGAAGACGATGCGATCCTGCAGGGCGAAGATGTCGTCGACGCTGCCGTCGATCTTCAGCGTCTTGATCAGCGTCGCGGTCAGCACCTCGGTGACCTGCACGGTGATTCTGATGCGCGGCCCGAGCCGCTGGTATCCGCCCGTCACGACCCACCACGCGCCGAGGCGACGGCCGATGTCGATGGCGAGCCGGTGGTCGGACGGGTCCCGTCCGACCGCAAGATGCTTCAGGAGCTCGAAGATCTGCGTGCGTCCGATCACCGAGAGCCCGCTGACGTTCTTCAGATCGCTGGTCACGGTCTCGGCGATCCCTTCGCCGATCCAGTCGTCCGCCGACTCGCGCGTGAGGTTCGCGAACGTCATGATCGCGATCAGCCGTTCTCCCTGCTCGGGCTGTGCGCCGGCCGCGGCCGGGAACGTCGACGTCCCACGCGGCGGCATCTCGGACGTGCTGTCGACCGTGTCGAGGCGCCGAACCAGGCGGTGCAGCTCGTTGTACATGTCGCGGGCGGACTGATAGCGGAACTCGGGCGCCTTCTGCAGCGCGCGCCGGACGATCTCCTCGAGGTCGGGCGGCACCGGGTGCCCGGTGTGGGTCAGCGGATCGGGCTCGGCGTGAAGGATGCGATCGGTGATCTCCGCAAAGGTGTCGCCGGTGAAGGGCATCCGTCCCGCCATCATCTCGTAGAGGACGACGCCCAGCGCGAAGATGTCGACGCGATGATCGATGGCGCCGCCGAGCAGCTGTTCCGGCGCCATGTACGACACCGTGCCCTTCACGAGCCCGGGTGAGGTCAGTTGCAGCATCGTGTCGCGGCGGAACGACTCCTTGCGATCCTCGAAGCGCGCCAGGCCGAAGTCGAGGACCTTCACCAGCCCGCGCCGCGTCAGCATCAAATTTGCGCTCTTGACGTCGCGATGGATGATCCCGTGCGCGTGGGCCTCGTCGAGCGCGTCGGCGACCTGCTGCGCGACGTCGACCGCTTCGCGCGCCCTCAGCGGCCCGCGCGTCAGCCGGTCCGCGAGCGTCTCCCCTTCGACGTACTCCATCGCGATGAACAGCGCGTCGCCGTCCTCGAGCAGGTCATAGGTGACGGCAATGTTCGGCGAGCGGAGGAGCGACGCGGCCCGCGCTTCGCGCACGAGCAGCGCGCGGCTCTGCTGGTCCCGCTGGGTGTCCTGGTTGAGGAATTTCAGCGCCACGGGCCGGCCAAGCCGCGTGTCCTCTGCAAGATAGACCTCACCCATGCCGCCGCCGCCGAGGCGGTGCGCGACACGGTAGTGGAGCACCTGCTTGCCCGTGAGGGGAGGGGAGGCCATTCCGCTCATTCTATTTATTAACGCGCCGAGGCAGGCGCGGGATCCCCACGATTGTCGTCGCGATCACAATTTCGCACCCCGGACGCGCTGAGGATCCGCGCATTCACTAGCGAAACTTGTGTAACGGCTGCTGGCATTGTGATTGCCCCTGCAGGCCGGTTGAACCTTGACGGCCGGGCGGCGGTCGTGTGCCCCGCGCGGCCCCGCACGCATGACCGATCTGCTACGTTTCGTCGGGGGCATTGTGCTGCTCGCGCTGGCCGCGATGACGGCCTTGCCGGCGCCACACCCGGTGCTCTGGGGCGCGAGCGTCGCGGCCACGGAATATGGTTACTGGCTCGCGATTGCCGCGCTCCTGCCCATCATTCCCACGCGCCAGCAGACCATCGTCGGCCGGCTGGGCGGCCTTTTCAGTTTTCTCGCCATGCCGCTGCTCGTGCTGCCGGTCTACCGCGCACAGCTGACCGGCCAGGAGCTCCAGAAAACATTCGACAACGAGTTCGGCAAGGCGCGGCGCGAGCGTGCCGTGGCGGCCGGCGATCCGCGTCCCGAGCCGATCGTGCTGCAGGAGCTGATTCGGCCGCTCGCCATACCGGCGGTGCGATTCGAGGAACGCACGTTCGCGAGCTACCAGGACCTCGAGCTCACGCTCGACGTCTACCATCCGGCCTACCTGCACGACGCGATTCCCGCCGTGGTGGTCGTGCACGGCGGCGGGTGGCGCGACGGCAGCAACAACGAGTTCGCCGCGCTCAATGCGTATCTGGCGAGCCGCGATTACGTCGTGGCCGCGATCAACTACCGGCTCGCGCCGCGCTGGCGATTTCCCGCCGCCGCCGACGACGTGAAGGCGGCGATTGCGTATTTGAAGGAGCACGCGTCGGACTTTCCACTCGATCCCACGCGCATCGCGCTTGTCGGACGATCAGAAGGCGGCCAGCTGGCGCTCCTGACTGCATACACCGCCAACGATCCGGCGATCCGCGGCGTCGTGTCGATTTATGCGCCCTCGGATCTTTCGGCCGCGTATGCGAATCCGTCGCCCGCCACGCTCTACGACACTCGTGGCCTGCTCGAGAAGTTCGTGGGTGGTCCGCCCGCGCGTGAAGAGAAAGCGTACTTCGCGGCGTCGCCCATCAACTTCGTCAGCGCGACGTCTCCGCCGACGCTGCTGATTCACGGCGCGCGCGATCAGATGATTCCGGCCGACCAGAGCGCGCGGCTCGACGATCGCCTGCAGCAGGCCGGCGTGAAGCACATCTTCGCGGCGCTGCCCTGGGCGACGCATGGCTGCGACAAGAGTTTCGGCGGGCCGTGCGGGCAGATCACGATGTTTGCGGTCGAGCGGTTTCTCGACTCGGTCACGATCGCACCCCCCTCGCCGCCGCCCGCGAAAGGAAAGCGCGCCGCGCGCCCGGCCGGGCGCCAGATGGCGAATCGCTGACCTGCAGATTGCCGGGCGGCCGACCGATGCGGGTACAATTCCGGATGGTTGATTCGAGATCCCACCGACCCACCACTGCGACGGTCCCGGCCCCCTGCTAATGCTGGTCGCGTTCGACGGCACCTGGAACACGAAGAAAGACAACGACACCGAATACCGCAACACCAACGTCTGCCGGTTCTTCGAGGCGTATCACGCCAACTCGCGCGGCCCGCATGACATCTACCGCGCCGGCATCGGCACGCGCTTCGGCGTGGCCGGACGGCTCGTCGGCGGCGCCTTCGGCGCCGGTGAGCTGCCGCGCCTGAACGAAGCGTACGAGCACGTGTGCCGTGCGTGGGACGAAGGCGATCGCGCCGTCGACATCATCGGCTTCAGCCGCGGCGCGGCCACGGCGCTCGATTTCTGCAACCTGATTCAGGAGCGCGGCATTCGTCGTCCGGGCAGTGAAACGGTGATCGAGCCGATCCCGTCGATTCGTTTTCTCGGGTTGTGGGATGCGGTCGCGGCGTTCGGCCTCGGGTTCCTCGGCGTGCAGGAGCTGAATCTCGGTCATCATCTGTCGCTGCCGCGCGAGCGGCTCGAATACTGCTTTCACGCGATGGCACTCGACGAGCGCCGCCTGTCGTTCCTGCCGACCCGTCTTCCCGGCGCCTACGAAGTGTGGTTTCGGGGCGTGCACTCCGATGTCGGCGGCGGCAACGCCAATCGCGGCCTCAACGACATCGCGCTGCAATGGATGATGCGGAAGGCGCAGGCGGCGGGACTACCGATTCTCGACGACGACATCGCCGCGCTCCGACCGGATCCGTCCGCACGTCCCAAGCTCGATCAACTCTCGCTCGAC
Organism: Acidobacteriota bacterium; assembly: GCA_046734675.1. Taxonomy (GTDB): domain Bacteria; phylum Acidobacteriota; class Vicinamibacteria; order Vicinamibacterales; family 2-12-FULL-66-21; genus QHWT01. The sequence goes on along the minus strand of JBKPRU010000294.1, from coordinate 11,768 downwards.
GTCCGGCTCATTGCGGGCGTCGATCGGCTGCACTACACCGTCAAGCCACTGCCCGGCGCCTGCAGCCCGCCCGGGACCTGCGCGATCGAGACGGAGGACGACGAGCGCCGCGCCACGAACGTCGCGGCGGTCATCGTGTATCCGATCGACGTTCGCGGCCGCATCGCCGCGCTGGTCGCGCAGGCCGATGCCACCGCGAAGGCAGCGGGCTATGCGCTGGGTGAATCGCGCGACGCGCTCGTCACCTTGATCCAGGGGCGCGTGCCGCTCATCACCACCAACCAGGAAATGGAGAAGGCGCGCGACGCGACGACGCGTCTGGTGTCGCGGATGGTGCGCGTCGCCCGCCAGAACAGCTGGCCGGCGCTGAACGAATACATGCTCACCAACGCCCTCTACTACCTGCGCCCGCTCTATCCGTTCACAGACTGACCTGCAGCTGTATCCGTTCACAGATTGACGGGCGGACGGTAGCGCGCACCTTTAGGTGCGCCTCCACAGTGGCGCCTCTCTAAAGAGGCGCCCTACCGTGAGGCGCCAGGCTTTTTCGACCTGCTAAAGACCCGGCCTGCAGCCGTCACACACCACGTTTGAACGCGGCGCGCGCACGATTCTGTCAGCGATCGCGCGGCTCACCATGTCTCAGGCTGGCACGTGCGTGTCAGGCCGGGACAGTGCGCGCAAAACTCGTTGTTTGCGCGGAGATCTCAATTCGCGCGCTTGCGATCACAGTTTGCGGTGCTCCATGCCGGAACAGCACAGGCCGCGCACACGCGACTGACAATCCGCGTCACAGAACCTCTAAGTCCCTCACCGAACGCACCTTCTCACGTTTCGCCACCGGCTCATCCAATGTGGCGCTGCCTTTGCTCTTCAAGGGGGCATGCGACTACGTACAACGCGTGCGGATAGCCGGATAGCCGGCGGCCGCGGCAAGGCGGTCTGGGGTATTCGCAGCACCGGCGCGGTGCTGCGGACCACGATCGCCGTCGCGTTGCTCGCACTGTTGGCCGCGCCGATTCAGGCGGCCAGCAGCAAGGGCAACAGCGGCACCTCGAAGGAGAAGCTCGATCGCATCCTCGTCGACCGCGCGTCGAAGGGGACGGGGCGGTCGCGCGTCATCGTCGTCTTCAAGGACGGCGTCGATGCCTCTAACGATGTGCGCAAGGCCGGCGGCAGCATCTGGCGGAAGTTTTCATCAATCAATGGCCAGGCCGTCGAGATCGCGAACGGACAGCTCCGTCGACTCGCCGAGTCCGCCGCCGTCCAGAGCATCCACGTCGACCGTCCGCTGCAGGCGCATCTCAATCGCGCCGCGGTGACGATTGGCGCGCGTGCGGTCCAGGAGGACCTGGGCTATGACGGCGCGGGCGTCGGCGTCGCGGTTATCGACTCTGGCGTGACGTCGTGGCACGACGACCTGACGTACAGCGGCCTGAACACGGCCGTGCGCGTCGTCGGCGGGCAGCGCGTGGCGAAGTTCGTCGACTTCGTCAACGGCCTGAGCGCGCCCTACGACGACAACGGCCATGGCACGCACGTGTCGGGGATCATCGCCGGCAACGGCTACGACACGCGCGGCGCGCGCGCGGGCATCGCGCCAGCCGCGCACATCGTCAGCCTGAAGGTGCTGGACGCGCGCGGTGCGGGCTACATCAGCAACGTCATCGCGGCGCTCGACTGGGCGATTACCAACAAGGCCGCCTACAACATCCGCGTCATCAACCTGTCGGTCGGCGCGCCGATCACCGAGTCGTACACGACCGACCCGCTCACGCTCGCGGCGAAGCGCGCGGTCGACACGGGGATCGTCGTGGTCGCGGCGGCCGGCAACCTCGGTCGGCGCGCGGACGGCCAGACGCAGTACGGCGGCATCACGTCGCCCGGCAACGCGCCCTGGGTGCTGACCGTCGGCGCCTCTGACACCAAGGGCACGCCGACGCGCGTCGACGACGAGCTCGCGCCGTACAGCTCGCGCGGTCCGAGCGCGATCGACTACGGCGCAAAGCCCGACGTGGTCGCGCCCGGCACCGGCATCGTCTCGCTCGCGGACCCGACGAGCACGCTCTACGCGAGCCGGGCCACGTACCTGATGGCGGGCAGCGTGAAGACGGCCTACAAGCCGTACCTCTCGCTGAGCGGCACGAGCATGGCGGCGCCGATGGTTGCGGGCGCGGCGGCGCTGATGATTCAGGCGAACCCGACGCTGACGCCCAACCTGGTGAAGGCGATCCTCGAGTACACGGCGCAGAAGTACAACTACGACGCGCTGTCGCAAGGGGCGGGCTTCGTCAACGCGCGCGGCGCGGTCGATCTCGCGCGCTTCTTCCGCACGGCGACGGCGGGCCAGACGTATCCGTCCGCGAAGCCCTGGGGGCGCACGATCATCTGGGGCAACGAGCGGCTGAGCGGCGGCGTCATCAAGCCGGCCGGCAGCGCCTGGAGCACCGGCGTGACGTGGGGCGCGGCGTCCACCGTGACCGGGCAGAACATCGTCTGGGGGACGGTCGCTGCCGACTTCGACAACATCGTCTGGGGCACGTCGCTGCTCGATGGCGACAACATCGTGTGGGGCACGGCGATTGGCTCCTTCGACAACATCGTCTGGGGCACGGCGCTCGACGGCGAGAACATCGTGTGGGGCACGGTCAGCGGATTCGACAACGTCGTCTGGGGCACGCAGTGCTCCGGCGCCGATTGCCAGAACACCGTCTGGGGGACGTGCCTGAGCGACCTGGACAACATCGTCTGGGGTACCGCGATCCTCGATGGCGACAACATCGTGTGGGGGACAAGCGGCGACTTCGACAACATCGTGTGGGGCACGGCGGACGGCGACGAAGACGCCGCACCGCTCTACGACGATCCAGATACCAGTCCGCCGGCGTTCGACGCGCTGGAGTTCGAATCGTTGTTCACGATAGATCCGGTAACGGTTGAAGGCACAACGAGCGGAGATCCAATGGAAACTGTGCTGCAGACGACGACGGTTGTCGGGGGAGGGTTCTAATCATGGAAAAGATGCCCTTCCGTGAAGCGCAGACTGTGACCGACCTTCACACCGTCATGGCCGAGGCGCGCAGCGCGGCGGCAACGACGACCTCGGACTGGCGCAAGGCGCTGCCGGTCCTGACCGGATCGATGGTGACGCTCCGCGAGCTGCGGCTGTCGGACGCGCCCTCGCTGCTGCAGATGCTCTCGACGGAGGAAGTGGCGCGCTTCATCTCGCCGCCGCCGACGACCGTCGAAGGCTTCGAGCGGTTCATCGCGTGGACGCACCGCGAGCGGGCCGCCGGCCACTACGTGTGCTTCGCCGTCGTGCCGCACGGCATGGATTCGGCGATCGGGATCTTCCAGGTGCGGCAGCTCGAGCCCAGCTTCGATACCGCGGAGTGGGGCTTCGCGATCGGCTCGCCGTTCTGGGGAACCGGCGTGTTCGTCGACGGCGCGAAGATGGTCGTCGACTTCACGTTCAACACGATCGGCACGCATCGTCTCGAGGCCCGCGCCGCGGTGCAGAACGGGCGCGGCAACGCGGCCCTGAAGAAGTTGGGTGCGACGGCTGAAGGTGTGCTCCGGAAGTCGTTCCTCCGGAACGACGAGTATCTCGATCAGACGCTCTGGACCATCCTGGCGGCGGATTGGGCGCTCATTCGGCAGTCCACCCACGTCGTCCACTGAGGTCGGGAGATTAACTCCGGCAGTCCCGCGCGGTCAGGGCAGGCTGATCGCAAGGGCTGCCGGAGCTCCCCGGCACGGGCTTGACGCTCGTCAATGCCGAATGCGTAGCCTGTCAATGCCGAATCGCTAAAGCACCTCCGCCATCATCGTCTGCAGCGTTTCCAACCGATACGCACCCGCCACGGCGTTGTGATATGTGCGCCGCTCGGCGGGAGAGAGCGCGTTGTACGAGGCTGTCGGCTCGAACTGCGTCCCTTCGTGCCACTCGTTGAATGAGTTGACGTAGACGAGAAAGAAGCCGTTGCGGAGGTTCGCGGACGTAGGGGCGGTCTGGAGACGCACCGTCTTCTCGAACGACTGGCGGATGCGTGCGGCGCTCGCGTCATGCTCGCGCTGGCGCGAGGCTTCCGAGCTCCAGTCCACATCAGGCGAGGGTTCGACCGTGCGCGGCCGATAACACGGATCGTCGGGCACGACCTTCGGCGGCACGCCATCGAATCCCGCATTCGCGCCGAACATGAACGGGAGGTCACGCGCATTGAAGTTGAGCGCGACTTCGTCCCACCTCTCGACTCTGAAGTACGGATCGGCCGAGGTGCCGCCGTCGAACCCGCCGGCGATCGCGCGGTCCACCGACAGCGTGTCGGCAATCAGCATGAACTTGGGAAAATCCGTGCGGATCTCCTGGCGCAGTCGCTGGGTCTGCACGCGCCACACCGGATCCGGCACGTAGCCGGGGACGTTGTGGACGATGCCGCGACAGTCGGTCGTCGTCTCCGGCATGATGCTCTCGAACAGCTTCATCGCCGGCGCGGCGGAGCCGTCGGCGTGCCGTAGGAGCAGGAACGCGTCCCAGCGGCGGCGCTCACCGTACTCGCGCAGCAGGTACTTGATATCGTCGACGATGTTCTGCGTGCGCCCCTCATAGGGTTCGAGATGGAAAGTGACCTGGATTCCGAAGGCGCGCATCACGTCCATGATGGTGTGGACGCCGGCGTTCTCGTTGCTGCCGCGTCCCCACCAGCTCAGATTGACGGCCCCGACGCCGGCCGCCGAGATCCACTCCGCGTGCTGCTCGAGGACGCGCCGATCCTGTGAATCATACGGCCCGAGCGCGGGCAGATAGCTGGAGGCGATCTCGCCCGGAGGGGTGCGGCCGCCCTCGTTCCAGTGCACCCACGGATTGGTGCCGTACCACGGGTAGTACTCGAAGACGAAGTGATGCGAGAAGTCGGGGTAGGTGGCCCGGAGCCGCTCGCCGATGTCCGCGAGCGTGATCTGCTCGTCGCGCCGCCGGGCGTCCTCGCGTCCGCGCGGGGCGCGTCTCGTCTCCTGCGCCGCGAGCAGGCCGGCGCGGGCGGCCGGCAGGCTCGCAAGGCACTGGGCGAGGAATCGCCGTCGAGACAGACCCCGCCGACGCATTCGAAGAGCGTATACCCAAAATCCTCAAACCGGAGCGATCGGGTTGGCGTCAAAGGGAGCATGCAGATGATCCGCCGCACCCTGCTCGTCACGCTGTTCGTCGCATCGCAACTCGCGGCGCTCGCCGCGCAGAACGACGCGGCCGACATCAAACGCCTCATCGCCGCGCTGGGTATTCACGCCGGATCGGTGGTCGGAGAAGTCGGCGCGGGGACCGGAGAGCTGACCGTCGCGATCGCCCGAGAGGTGGGGACCGACGGCCGCGTCTTCAGCAACGAGCTCAATGCCGACCGCCGCAAGGACATCGACAAGGCGGTCGTCGCCGCCGGGCTGCAGAACGTCACGATCGTCGAAGGCACGCCGAACGACGCGATGCTGCCGGCGGAATGCTGCGACGCCGTGTTCATGCGCAACGTCTATCACCACTTTGCCGATCCACCGGCCATGAACGCGACGCTCCTGCGTGCCGTAAAGCCGGGTGGCGCGATCGCGGTGATTGATTTCACGCCGCCGGGAAAGGAAGCGGACGTCCCGTCAGGGCGATCGAAGGATAAGTTCCACGGTCTTTACGCCGAAACGCTCGTGCGTGAGCTGACCAACGCAGGCTTCATCGACGCGACGGCCGAGACGATCGACAAAGGTGTGTACATGGTGGTGGCGAAGCGGCGGCCGGCGTTCTGACCCGACTTGTGTGATAGACTACAGTTTCTTTCCTGAGCCTCCCGGCGCGAGCATCAGCCGCCAGCCTCACCAAAGTACCGCGCGCACCTTGGCGCGCGTTCGTCTTGTTTCCCAGGTGCTGATCACCGGAAGGTGTGTCCCTTGTCCTATTCCAGCTCTCGCGGGTGGCGCATGTTCTCCGCGCTCGGCGTTTCTGCGTCGTGCGTAGTCGCCCTGTGGCTGTGGGCCGTTCCCCACGTCCTGTCCCCCTCAACGTTCGCGTTCTTCGCGATATTCATGATTGGTGGCGCTACCGTGACGCTGCTGACCTGGCGCAACGCCCAGGCGACCAGTACGGTGGCACAGGTGCTCCAGGCGACTGAAGCCGCAGCGACACCAGCGCCGGGTGGAGGTGTGAGCGCGTCCCACACCTCTGTGTGACGCGCATTCGCGTGGCGGACGTCCATCGGCGCCGGGCTTCCTCGATGCGGGCGCGGCTGCTGCTGGTGGCCGGTTTGCCGCTCGTCATCCTTGCCGTCGGTACGCCGCTGGCGCTCATCGGGCGCCTGCTCGTCGGGTTGATCGGCCGCTCTTAATGGGAGTCGGAGATGCCACCAGCAAGAGGAGACACCAAGCCGTGCACTGCACCCCACTGCACCGGTGTCATGCAGTATTCGCGTCCGCCCGCCGCGACGCCTGGCCCGCGCGGGGACGATGCCCTTCGGTGGATGTGCAGCCACGATCGCAGTCATGTGTCCTCAGCGGCCGACATCGGCCGCGTCGAGGAGAAAGTGGTGCCGAGATGACGTATCGGGATCCGGAACCTGAAGTGATCGTGGAGCGGGCAGCGAAGTGCCCGTGCTGTGGCAGCCGTGAGCTGACGACCACGAGCAAGGCGGTCGACAAGAACACGTATTGGCGGTGTCTCTCGTGTGGCGAAGTCTGGAACCTGGATCGGCGGAACACCGGCAGCCGCTTCGGCTTCCGCCGATGACACCCGATGTGTTTGCCGGCGTCGTGCTCGCCCTGGCACGGGTGACGGTGGTTGCCGAGCGGCTCGTCGAGGGGGACGCCGAAGGTCACGTGCGGCGATCGATTGAGGAGTTTGCCTCGGCGTTCTCGCAGCGCGAGGCGATCGGCCCGGCGATCAGCCGGATGCGGAGCAGCATTGTCATGCTGTACGAGTCGCGCCAGGCGGGACGCCGCCGCGCCTTTGAGCAGGACAAGACGCTCATCGAGGATCTGGACGTGGCCATCGAGGAACGGCTGCTGCCCGAGCTGCGCCGGATAGGCTTCGTCGTGTAGCCGCCTCCTCCGCGGGCATCGTAAGATCAGCCCATGGCCGACGTGAAGAGTCCCGGCACCGCCGCCGTGCTCAGTGCCGTGATCCCCGGCATCGGGCAGTTCTATAACGGCGACTTCCTTCGCGGCATCTTCTGGTTGATTGTCACGCCCGGGCTCTGGATCGGCAGCGGCGGCCTGCTCGGGTGGGTCTGTCATGTGATTGCGGCATTCACCGCGTACAGCCGCGCGCGGAAGAAAAACCGCATCGCGCTCTCCGAGCCCTAATCAGCGTTCACCGCAGGGCGCCTGCCGGATCGACACGCATCGCGCGCCGCGCCGGCACGTAGCACGCCGCCAGCGCCACGGTCCCGAGCGTGAGCGCGACGGCCGCGAACGTGACCGGGTCGAGCGCGTCGACGCCGAAGAGCAACGTCTTCATCAGCTGCGCGAGCACCGCCGCGGCCGCGAGGCCGCACAGCATGCCCGCGACCACCGGGATCATCCCTTCCCTGATCACGAGGCGCAGCACGTCGCGCGGATCGGCGCCGAGCGCGATTCGAAGGCCGAGTTCGGCGCGCCGCTGATTCACCGAGAAGGCGACGACGCCGTAGAGCCCGACCGCCGCGAGCACCAGCGAGACGATCGCGAGGATCGACAGCAGCAGTGTGCGGAAGCGCGGCGCCGCGACGTTGATCGACACGAGATCGTCCATCGTGCGCGCGCGCCCGAGCGCGACGCCCGGGCCTATCGACGTCAGCGCCGCCTTCAGCTCCGGCAGGAGCGCCGTCGGATCGCCCGCGGCCCTGACCGTCACGGTCATGCTCTCCGGCCCGTACTGGGTGTGCGGGGTGTAGATGACCGGCACCGGATCGATCTCCATCCCGCGGATCCGCACGTCGCCGACCACGCCGACGATTTCGCGCGGGCCGCCGCTTTCGTTGACGTGCACGCGCAGGTGACGGCCGACCGGATTCTCGTTCGGCCAGTAGCGGCGCGCGGCGGTCTCGCTGATGAGCGCGACGCGCGCGCTGCCGTCCGTGTCCTGCGGCGTGAACCGGCGGCCCGCTTTCAAGGGAATCGCGAGCGCCTCCATGTAACCCGGCGTGATGGAACGGACCTGCGCGTTGCCTTCGTCCGCTCCCTTGGGCCGTCCGACGATCGTGAAGCTGCCGCCGAAGCTACTCGGCGACATCGGCGCGCTCATCACGGCGCCGGCCGCGACGACGCCCGGCATCTGCTGCACGCGCTCGATGTAGTCGCGGAAGAACTGCGTCTGCTGGGCCGTCTCCGGATAGGTCGCCTCCGGCAGGCTGACTTCGAACGTGAGCACGTTCGCCGTCCTGAACCCGGGATCGACGTGCACGAGCCGCTGGAAGCTGCGGATCGCGAGGCCGGCGCCGGTGAACAGCACGAGCGCGAGCGCGACCTGCACGGTGATGAGCGCGCCCAGCAGACGGCGGCGTCCACCCGCCGATCCGCCGTCGCGCCGTACGTCGCGCAGGAACACCGATAGATCCGGCCGCGAGGCGGCGATCGCGGGTACTGTGCCGAACACGAGTCCGGCGGCAATCGCGAGCGCGAGGCTGAACGCGAGGATCGCGCCGTCGACCTGCACGCCGTCGGCGCGCGGCAGATCGGGCGGCGCCACCGCCATCAGCGCGCGCACGCCGAAGCTGCCAAGCAGCAGTCCGGCGAGCCCGCCGAGCAGCGAGAGGACGAGGCTTTCGGCGAGGAGCTGCCGGACCAGCCGTCCGCGCCCCGCGCCGAGCGCCGCGCGTACCGCGATCTCGCCCGTCCGCGTCGTCGCGCGCGCGAGCAACAGGTTCGAGACGTTCACACACGCGATGAGCAGCACGAAGGCGACGGCGCCGAAGAGGATCAGCAGCGGACGCTGCACCGTCTGCACCATCGAGGAGAGGAGCGGCAGCGCCCCGACCTGGTACTCGCCGACCTTCTCGGGAAACTGCGCCGCGATCGTCCGCTCGATCCGGGTCAGGTCGGCGCTGGCCTGCTCCGGCGTGACGCCGGGACGCAGCCGTCCGATCGCGCTGAGATAATGCGCGCCGCGCTGGCTGTCGCTCAGGTCGCGCGGCCCGAGCCGCAGCGGCACCCACAGCTCGCTGTGCTCGGGAAACGCGTATCCGCGCGGCATCACGCCGACGACCTCGTAGGGTTCCCCTTCGAGCGTGACCTGGCGCCCGAGGATCGTGCGATCGCCGCCGAACACGCGCTGCCACAACCCGTATCCAAGGATCACTACCTTGCGCGCGCCCAGCCGCTCGTCCTCTGCCGCGAACGTGCGGCCGAGGGCTGCCGGTACGCGCATCACATCGGCGAGGATCGCGTCGACGGCCGCCGCGTTGACGCGCGCGGGCTCCGCGCCGCTGCTGAGCGTCAGGATGAATTCGCCATACGCCGAGAGCGCGGTCAGCGTCGTGTTGCCGCGTCGCCAGTCCATGAAGTTCGGCGGCGACACCGCGGTCGCGCGGCCGCGCGCGACCTCGTTCACGTCGACCAGTCCTTCCGGCTCGGGATAGGGCAGCGGCTGCAGCAGGACGTGTTTGACGACCGTGAAGATCGCGGTGTTCGCGCCAATGCCGAGCGCGGTCGCCAGGATCGCGGCAAGAGTGAAGCCCGGGGCCTTCCGGAGCATGCGGGTGGCAAAGACGATGTCCTGTTTGAGCATCGGCGTCCTCGAGCGTTTGATGTCGGGCGGATCGAACGGGTGGCGCGCGTCGCGCGCCAGGGCGCGACACTCGCGCACGGCGCAGAGCAGCTGCCACAAAAAGCGAAGGTCAATCGCGGCGCGCGTCGCGATCGCGTGCGCACGTCGCCGGCGCACGCGCCGCTCGCGGATCGCGTCGGCCAGCGCCGGCTCGAACACGCGCTCGCGCATTCCGCGCGGGACGAGGCGGCCGAGCCCGGCGTCACGCATCGGCGGTCCGCGGCCTGGCCGCGCCGTATTGCTCGATGGCGTCGGTGTAGAAGGCGCGCGTCGACGTCCACGCCGCTTCACCACTCCTGGTGAGCGTGTAGCGGCGTTCCTTGATGATCTGGCCGTCGACGATCTTCTGCTCGTACTCGCCCTCCACCAGCCCGGCGTCCTCGAGCCGCGCCATCATTTGATAGAAGGCCGGGCCGGTGCGGTCGATGCCGTGGCGCTTGAGCGACCGCCGGACGACCCGTCCCGCCCGCGCGCCGCCGCGCAGCATGCCGAGCACGAGGAACTGTAGATGGGTGATTTCGGGGACGCGGCGCCGTGACATAACGCCGCATTATGTCACACAACTATGGAGTAGGGACTCGGGACTGGGGACTGGGGACTGGGGACTAGGGACTAGGGACTAGGGACTCAGGACGCGAGACCGACGGAGTCAGTCCCTGCCATGCGGCCCCCACCATCCTTGCTGGTTGAGTTCCTGCTGCAGGTTGATCCAGTGCTGGTGCGCTTCGATCGACGAGTCGAACACGTCGACGCGCTCGTCGAGCCCGGGCTCCGCAATGACCACTTCATACCGTCCGTGGCCGTCGTGCGGGCGGATCTCGCACCGCAGAAACGAGGTGCCGCGACTGAAGAAGTAGAACATGGCCGTCTCTCTCCGCGCGCGATATCACTTCATGAAATACGGACGGACGACGCCGCGCGCGGCGTCGAGCTCGCGTCCAAGGCGTTCCACCAGGGCGCGGCGGTCCGCATGGCCTTGCGGCAGCGCGCGCAGCTGTTCCTCGAGCACGCGAAGGCGCGACAGGTGCGAGAGCAGCTGTCCCTCGTCGACTCGCGCCAGCTGCTGCACGAGCTCCTGGAAGTCGAACGACACGCAGGAGAGCGTGATGCGCCCGTCGCGCATCTCGAGCAACTCGCGGAGGTGGAGCGTCGCGCGGATTCCGGTCGCCTTGAATACCGAGCCGCCGAACTTGAGCTCCCCCTGATGCGTGCCGGTTCCGACGAGATCCACCTCGAAGACCCCGCTCGGCGCTTCGATGAGCCCTTCGATCGCGACGGTCGCGTCAGGGAACGCGCGCGTCCAGGTTTCTGCGAACACGTGATACGCGCTCCCGCCGCGCAGGCGTTGCAGAAAGGGCATCTGCTCCAGGACCGCATCTTCCGCAAACATCGCCGCGGCGTCCTGGAAGCGGCGCTCGTTGAAGCACGCGTAGTAGTCGCGGATCCAGCGAAGACGATCGCCGGCGCGGGCATGATCCGTGAGCGGCAGCGTCATGGCGCCCCCATGTAGAGATTCGGCACAGTCGGGACAGGTTTGTAAGCGCGCCAGCCGCGCCCGTCCGCTTTTCCAGCGGGGAGCGGCGGCAACGAAGGGCGGCAATTCGGTGAGGGGCAAGAACTGCGCCGGGGGGTTATTGCCCGCGGGGCGTGCGGGGCCCGGACGAGCTCGCGCAGACGGGAAAGCCCCGGCGCGTCCCTAATCTACGAGGAGGGCTCCCGCCGGGTGCGCGTGTCGCGGGTCCTCTGACGTTCCTTTCGCTCGGCCGCACTCGTGCGCGTCACGCGGCGCAGGTCTTCCGCGTGGCGCTGAAGCTGCTGAAGGCGCTCTTCGACCCGGACACGACGCTCTTCTTCATCGTCTCGGATGATGGCCATGGTCGCCTCCACTCAGGCGACACAATGTAGGACCATCCGCCCGGGACTGCAATGGGGAAAAAGGGAAATGGCGGCGGTCAGCGGGCGCCGGTGATCGGCAGGACCTGTCTTATCCTTAACT
>JBKPRU010000293.1:0-6720 GCA_046734675.1 Acidobacteriota bacterium | reverse complement strand
GTCCAACGCGGCCGACCGCAGCAGCGATGCCTCATCCCGGTATCTGGAAGTTCTCGTTCGGCACGCCCGAGGCGAGCACGCCGGTGCGCACGCGACACTACGCAGCACCCACCGACCGCATCGCCGCGCTGCCGCGCGTCGACGCGTGCCCGGTCACGGCGACGGCGCGCACGACGCGACGCGGGGTCGTCGTGACGGTGCCGCTCGAGCCGAACGAGATGGTCTACGGCCTCGGGCTGCAGATGCAATCGTTCATGCAGCGCGGACTGAAGAAGACGCTGCGCGTCAATGCCGACCCGGTGATCGACTCCGGCGACTCGCACGCACCCGTGCCCTTCTACGTGACGACGCGCGGCTATGGCGTGCTCGTCGACACGGCGCGCTACGCGACGGTGTACTGCGGGAACAAACCGAAGAAGGTGCGGCGCGACGCGCAAACGGGCGCCGACGAGCCCGCGCGCGATCTGACCGAGGACGTGCTCCCCGCCGCGTATCGCCGCTTCCGTTTCAACCAGCGCAGCGAGGTCCTGATCGAAGTCCCGGAGAGCGCCGGCGTCGACGTCTACGTCTTCGGCGGGCCCACCCTGCGCAACGCCGTGCAGCGCTACAACCTCTTCGCCGGCGGCGGCGCGCTGCCGCCGCGCTGGGGACTCGGCGTCTGGTACCGCGTCGAGCGCGACTTCACGCAGCAGGACGCGCTGGCGCTCGCGGCCGACTTCCGCGCACGCAACATCCCGTGCGATGTGCTCGGCCTCGAGCCGGGATGGCAGACCCACGCCTACTCGTGCTCCTTTCAGTGGAGCGAGCGCTTCCCCGATCCCGCCGGCTTCATCGCGAAGCTGCGGGGCGATCATTTCCGCGTGAACCTCTGGGAGCACGCGTTCACACATCCGTCCTCGCCGATCTACGACGCGCTGTTCCCTCACGCCGCCGACTACGAGGTCTGGGACGGCATCGTCCCTGATTTCCTGACGCCGGACGCGCGGCGCGCGTTTGCGGACTATCACGAGCGCGCGCACGTTGCGATTGGCGTGTCGGGCTACAAGCTCGATGAGTGCGACAACTCCGACTTCACGCGCAACTGGTCGTTCCCGGAGCTGACGCAGTTTCCGTCAGGAGCGGACGGCGAACAGATGCACTCGCTCTTTGGTCTCCGCTACCAAGACGCGATTCAAGGGATCTTCGACAAGCGCGCGCAGCGGACCTACGGCCTGGTGCGTTCGTCGCAGGCACTCGCCGCGCCCTATCCCTACGTGCTCTACAGCGACCTCTACGATCACGCGACCTTCATCCGCTCGATCGCGCATGCGAGCTTCGCAGGCCTGCTGTGGACGCCGGAGGTCCGCGACGCCCGCAGCGACGAGGATCTGATCCGGCGCATGCAGTCCGTGATCTTCTCGCCGCTGGCGCTCATCAACGCGTGGTACATCCGCAACCCGCCGTGGAAGCAGATCAACCGCGAGGCGAACAACAAGGGGGATCTGGGGCCCGGATGGGAGCGGCTGGAAGCGGCGTGCCGCGCGATCCTCGAGCTGCGCATGCGGCTGATTCCTATCCTGCATGCCGCATTCGTGCGCTACCACCGCGAGGGCGTCCCGCCTTGCCGCGCGCTGGTGATCGATTACCCGGATGACGTGAAGACATGGCCGATCGACGATCAGTTCATGGTCGGCCCGAGCCTGATGGTGGCGCCGGTCGTCGCCGGACAGGAGAAACGCGACGTGTATCTGCCGCCGGGCGGATGGCGCGATTTCTGGACAGGGACGCGCTACGACGGGAGCCGCGCGGTCACCGCCGACGTGCCGCTCGAGCGCATTCCGATATTCGTGAAGGACGGATCGCTCGTGCCGCTTGCCGAGGTGACCTTACACACGGACGACCCGGCGTCGCGCCGCCTGACCGTGCTGGTCTGCGGCGATCGGCCGGCGCCGGCGATCCTTTACGAAGACGATGGCGCAGTACCTGCCGGGCTGACGGAGGTGACGCTGGCCTGGGACGCGGCGTCTCGGCGCGGCACGCTGACGCGAAACGGCGGACCTGCCGGCCCGCAGTACGAAGTCATCGCGTGGCAGGCGCTGGCAGCGCGCGGGTAGCACTCGCGACTCTCGCGTCGACGGCAGCCGACGCGCCCGTCACGGGCAACGCGCTGACGGACGCGAGCGCCTCGCCATACCACTTCGTCCACGCGGCGAGAATCTCGAGGCTCGCACCCTGACGACGCTCGAGCGCCAGCCGCGCCGCCGCGGATTCGGCGATCAGATCGACGACGGCCAGCGCCTCGCGTTCGCCGGCCGACGCGAGCAACCACGCGCTCGTCGCAACCGAGACGCCGACGTTGACCATCTCGGCGGCGCTCGTCTTCTCCGGACGATCCAGGTTGGTGTGGTAGGAGCGATCGGTGAAGTGCCAATTGAGAAGCGAGGGAATCCCCGCGTCGCCGAACACGGAGTGATCGCTGCCTCCCTCGTACGGGTTCGTTTTCACGATCCACTTCACGTCGCGCGCGCGTCGCAGGCACATCGCGAGGTGCAGATCGTTGAGCAGCGTCCCCTTCAGCGTTTCCGGCTTCGCCTTGCTGGCTCCCCACGCGGTGTGCGGATCGGAAGGACGCGTCCACACCGCCGACGGATCCGGCTGCTTTTCGATGAGAAAGGTCCCGCCGGTCTTCGACGTGTCCTCGCCGGTCATGTCGAGCGCGAACATGTACTGCACGCGCGCCGCCTGGTCGGGATGCGACGAGAGCCACTGCCGGCTGCCGGCGATCTCGTCGCCCCAGATGAACGTGAGCGTCCGTCCGGGCCGCGGGAGTACGCCGTCGCGAATCGCCGCCGCAATGGCGGATGCGAGCGCCGCGAGCGTGCCACATCCGCTGCCGTTGTCGTTGGCGCCGGGCTCCTGCACGTGCGCGACCATCACGATGCGCTCGCCGGGCTGCTGCGTGCCGGGGATTTCGGCGATGAGCGATCGGCTCGGCCCGTCATGAAAGGTCGATTTGATCGTGACGCGAACCCGCACGGGACCCGACGTCAGCCGCTCCCGCATGCGCGAGGCCACGCGCAGACCGGCTTTGAAGCCGAAGCCCTTGCGCGCCTCGTCGTAAGGGATGCTTCCCCACTGAAACACATCCCACTGATCCGGCGACGTGAACGCCTTCGGATCGTCCGGACGGATGTACGGGGCGATTGCCGTGGAGATGACGCCGATCGCGCCGCGCGACACGACGGCGTCCTTCCACAGCTGCGCGATCGGCACCGCGCCGAGCACCACGGCCCCCTTGATGTCTTTTCCGCCGTAGTCATCGCCCTTGCCGACGTCCACTAACGGCGCCTCGACTCCCTCGTCCACCGTCGCGAACGAGTTGATGCAGAGCGACACGCGATCGCGCTCGCGCGAGAGCAGCACCTCTCCGCTGTCGGCAAACGCGACCGTCCCGATCTCGTAATCCCATCCCTTCGCGCGCGGCGCGAACTCCTCGATCCGCGTCGTCAGTCCCGCCTTCTGTAGTTGCGCGTCGATGTGATCGATCGACGCGTTGAAGCCGGGATTCGCGGCGAGCCGCCAGTAACGATCCATGAACGTGACGATGTCCATGGCGGCGCGTCCGTCGACGCGCGGCGCAATGGCGGTGTACGCCTGCTCGGCGGACGCGGGCAGCGTCCAGGCCGGGGGTTGGAAGGACTCAGGCGATGGCGCAGGCGGAGCTGGGGCCTGCGCGACGAGGGTCAGCAGCGCGCCGATCGCTACGGGGCGCACGGCACCGCACTCAGATCGAGCAGCAGCAGCACGCCGCTGTTGGACTCCGTGCCGATCGGCGCGCGACGCCCGGGACATTCGACAGCGGCGCCCGTGACGCTCTCGTGGTAGAGGTGCGACAGATCCGCCGGAAGATAGCCGACCTTCTCCCCGTTCACGAGCACCGCGACCGCGCTGAGATTGAAGGGATTCCCCGGGTCCGCCGACAGCGTTGCCGTGAACTTCGAGGGCAGGCGTTGAATGCGTTCGATATAAGAGAGGCCGGCAGCGACCGGCACGTGCGTCCGCGGATCCAGGGTCATGGCTGTGATTGTCTACCGCGCGGCGGGACTGCTCAAATCTTGGGAAGCGTGACGCCCGTCTGCTTCAAGTACTTGCCCTTCTTGTCCGCGTACGAGACCTCGCAGGGCTCGTCGCTCTGGAAGAACAGCACCTGCGCGATCCCCTCGTTCGCGTAGATCTTCGCGGGGAGCGGCGTCGTGTTCGAGATTTCCAGCGTCACGTTGCCTTCCCACTCGGGCTCGAACGGCGTGACGTTGACGATGATCCCGCAGCGCGCGTAGGTGGACTTGCCGAGGCAGACGGTGAGAATGTCGCGCGGGATCCGGAAGTACTCGATCGTCCGCGCCAGCGCGAACGAGTTGGGCGGGACGATGCAGACGTCGGTCTTGATGTCGACGAACGACCGCGGATCGAAGTTCTTCGGATCGACGACCGTGTTGTTGATGTTCGTGAATATCTTGAACTCGTCCGCGACGCGGATGTCGTAGCCGTACGACGACACCCCGTAGGAGACGATGCCGGCGCGGACCTGGCGATCCTCGAACGGCTCGATCATGCCGTGTTCGAGCGCCATGCGCTTGATCCATTTGTCGGATTTAATGGCCATAGTTCAAGACGGAAGACGGAAGACGGAAGGCAGAACGCGCGACACAGCCGCTCAACGCCGAAAGAACGCCATCAGGAGGCTCAGTATCACGCTCAGCAGGATGCACGTCGCGAGCGGAAAGTAGAACGTGCCGTTGCCGCGCCGGATGACGACATCGCCGGGCAGCCGGCCAAGCGGCAGCCCGAGCATCACCAGCACGCCGATGCCGGCAATGAGCAACCCGATGCCGACGAGCAGGCGTCCCACGGTCCCTCGAACCCTAGCGCGCGAGTTCCATTCCCGGGAAAAAATATCCGAGCTCGAACGCCGCGGTCTCGGCAGCGTCGGAGCCGTGCGTCGCGTTGTTCTCGATCGACGCGCCGAACTCCTTGCGGAGCGTCCCGGCGTCCGCCTTCCCCGGATCGGTCGCGCCCATCAGCGTGCGCCACTTCTTGATGGCATCCGGCGCCTCGAGCGCAAGCACCACCACCGGCCCCGACGACATGAACGTCGTCAGGCTCGAAAAGAACGGCCGCTCGCGATGGACTGCGTAGAACCCTTCCGCTTCATGCTTCGAGAGATTCAGCAGCCGCATGGCACGGATAGTGAATCCAGCCTCTTCGATGCGCTGGATGATCCGGCCCGTGTTCCGTGCCTTGACGGCGTCGGGCTTGATGATGGCGAGCGTCCGTTCTGACATATCCTGACGATTATATAAGGTGGTCACGATGAAAGGACAACAGCGCGAGCTGCCCGATCAACACGAAGGTGCGGTCGAGGGCGATCGCACGACCGATGATCCGCAAAACGGCAACCCGAACGCGCCGGCGCTCGACGACCAGGGGCTGCCGTCGGATCCCGATCTGATCGCGCAGGACGTGATCGGCGCGAACCTGGACGAGACCGAAGGCGGCTAATGGATCGCCGGGTCTGAAGACCCGGCCTACGTGGAGCGAATGAATGGCGGGTCTACCCTTCGACAGGCTCAGGGTTCGCCCGAGCAACGCGAGGGCTAAAGCCTAAAGACCCGGCCTACGTGGAGAAGAGGTCAGATCCGTCGTCGCTCTGCCCTTCTTCAGGTACTTCTCGTACCAATCGAGATAGCGCTGCAGGCGATCCACCTTGTAGCTGGGGATCGTGATCCCGTGATACTGGCCGGGATAGATCACGAGCTGCGTGTCGACGCCGAGGCTTCGCAGCGCCTGATACATCTGCTCGCCGCCGACCAGTGGCACGTTGAAGTCCTTGTCGCCGCCCAGGAACAGCGTCGGCGTCTTGATGCGATCGGCGTGGAAGAACGGATACGAGATCTTGATCCAGAGGTCCTGGGCCTTCCACGGCGGGCCGATCTCGTTCTCGTACTGCGTGATGTATTCGTCGACCCCGTACATCGAGAGCTGCAGCGCGCTGCCGGCGCCGCTGGTCGCCGCCTTGAACCGGCCGTCGGTCGCGATCGTGTAGTCGGTCAGGATCCCGCCGTAGCTCCAGCCGCCGATGCCAAGGCGATCGGGATCGGCCAGGCCGATCTTCTGCACGTGATCCATCGCGCCGAGCAGGTCGATCACTTCCTTGTTGCCCCAGTCCGCGAAGATGGCTTTCTGATACACGCTGCCGCGGCCGTTGCTGCCGCGATAGTTCACCGCAACCACCACGTAACCGTTGGCGGCAAAGAGCTCGCGTTCGAAGCTGAAGGAGTGCTCGTCCTGGCCGCTCGGCCCGCCATGAATGCGCAGCAGCGTCGGGTACTTCTCACCGGCGCGATACGTCGGCGGCTTCACGATCAGGCCGTGCACCTCCGTGCCGTCCTTGCTCGTCGACGTGAACTCCTCGGTCGCGCCGAGCAGCAGCTTCGAGGTCCACTCGTCGTTCTGGTGCGACAGCTTCCGCAGCTTGCCGCCCTCGCTCGACCCTGCCGAAGGCTCGAGGGCCGCCACTTCAGGCAGTTCCGTGTCCGTCGACGCGAGCACGGCAAACGCGCCGTCCGTGCCGCCCGACGCGACGCTGCCGACGACGCGCGGTCCCGTCACCAGACGATCGACCTTCCCGGTCTTCACATCGATGCGCGCCGGGTACTGCGACCGATCGTCGACGACCACCAC
>JBKPRU010000292.1:0-24988 GCA_046734675.1 Acidobacteriota bacterium | reverse complement strand
GCTTCGGGCCGCGCCTGCTCCCACAGCATTTGCGCCCTGAGCGGCGCCGCCTGAAGCCTGAGGCCCGGAGCCTGAAGCCTGACTCCGGCTTTGTGACGCGGCGTTAGCGACGGTCACAAAGCCGTCATGCAGCGCGCGCTTCCAGAACTTGTCAGGATTGGCGAACGCCTGACCGTTCGGATCGGTGATGTTCCAGCCGCCAACCTTCCCCGAGAGCGCGCGCGTCCAGTAATCCTTCACGAGATCGTGCGCGGTCTTGCCGCTCTGCGCGTCGACGAACGTCGCGAGCACTTCGATGGCCGCGCGCCCTTCGTACAACGGCGCGATCAGCGGCTGCTGAATCGTGACGGTGCCGTCGAACGATCGGACGTCGCCCCAGCTTTCAAACGCGTGCGACTCCGGCAGATTCCACAGGCAATACACCGACGTCTCGTCGAAGTAGAGCGAGTGGTGCACCGAGAACGGCACCTTCCCAAGCCGTTCCTGGAACCGCAGGTCGGCCGGCGCAGTGAACACCGGATTGCCGCCGACGATGACGAGGACCTCGACCTGCCCGGCATCCATCGCCTGCGCGAGCTCGCGCAGCGACGCGGTCTGCTCGGCCTGGTTCGCATCGAGCGACGGCATGAAGGTGACGGTCGTCCCGACGTTGCCGAGCGCCTGGTTGATCGCGTGCGCGAGCGTATGCACAGCGGCCGGCTGATATTCGCCGGCGATCACGAGCGAGCGGCCGCGATGCGCCTGCAGATCCTTTGCGATCGCGGCGACCCACTTCTGCGCGTCCGCGGCGGAGAACGTCGCGCCGGCCGCGTCACCGCCGCCGCCCGCGCCAACCGCGCCCGCGAGCGCACGCGCGAAGCCCTCGATCTCCGACGCGCGCAGCGCGAGACGGTGATCGGCTTTCGCGCCGGTCAGCGTCGGCGTGCTCTCGACCGCATAAAAGCGATGCATCTGCTTCGCGTCGTCGGTGACGCGGCGTCGCGCCGCGAAATCCTTCGAATAGCGGACCGAGGCCGGGCCGCAGCCGAGGAAGTCGGCGTCGAGCGAGAGGACGAGGTCGGCCTTGTCGAAGTGGTACACGGCGTCGCCGCCGGTGGTCCGCGCCGCGCCGCGCGCGCCGTAGCTGCCGGCCGGATCCCACTGGTGCCACTTCGCCTGCGGGTACGCCTGCCGGATGAGCGCGACCTGCTCACTCATCGTGGGCGAGGTGATCGCTTCGGTGAGGAAGTGGAGACCGGAACCCTGCTTTCCCTTCTGCTGCGAAAGCGCCGTGCGCATCGCGGTGAGGAACTGTCCCCACCCGACGATCTCGCCGCGATGCACCACCGACTGCGCGCGATCCGGGTCGTAGAGCGTGAGGATCGCGGCCTGTCCGAAGATGTCGGTCGCGCCAAGACTGGCGGGATGCTCGGGGTTCCCTTCGACCTTCGTCGGATGCCCTTCGTGGCTTTCGACGAGGACCGGCTGCGCGTATCCGCCGAACGACACCGCCGTCGCAAAGAACAGCGGCTTGCCGGGAACGAGATCTTCGGGCTGGCGGACGTAGGGAATGATCTTTTCCGGCGGCTGCTTGGTGCACGCGCTCACGCCCGCGAGGGCGAGCGATGCGCTCATCAGCTTGAGGAACTGCCGCCGGCCGCGTGGATCGTTCCACTGCGACGCCTGCTCGGGGAATTCACGGTGGAGATAGTCCCGGAACTGCGGCGTGTCCGCGAGCTCGCCGAGGCTGCGCCAGTAGAGGCGCCCCTCAGACGCGGCTAGACGCGAGCGGATGGCGGAAAAGTCCATATATAAAAGGAAGCAGCGATTACCTGTGGCACGTCGAGCAGCTGGTCAGCTGCCTGACGTCCGCGATCTTGTATTCCTTCACCAGCCGCTCGCCGAGACCGGGGTCGTTGGCGGGGCGTTCCCAGCCCATGTTGAACACTTGATCGCGCGGGCGGATGTAGTTCTGCGGGTTGCGGTGGCAATCGAGACACCACCTCATCTGCAGCGAGTTCTCCTGATACATCAGCGGCATGCGATCGACCGGTCCGTGGCAGGTCGCGCACCCCACGCCCTTCGCGACATGGATGCTGTGGTTGAAGTACACGAAGTCGGGCAGGTCGTGGACGCGCTGCCACTGCAGCGGCGTGTTGTCACGGAAGCTCGCGCGCACGGGCTCGAGAATCGGCGCGTTCGTCCAGATCTGCGAGTGGCAGTTCATGCAGGTCTTGGTCGGCGGCACATTCGCGAACGATGACTCCTCGACCGTCGTGTGGCAGTAGCGACAGTCGATCCCCATCGACCCGACGTGATGCGCGTGGCTGAACTGGATCGGCTGATCGACGGTGAGACCCTGACCGGTGGTGTATCCCGACCATGAGATGGTGACGACCACCCCGCCGAGAATCGCGACGAAAACCACGACGGCCAGGATGCTGACTTTGGACCAGGTGTTGGTGCTGGGCGCGAAGATCTGACTCATCGTCTGGGCGTCGGTACGCTCCCCAAAACCATAAGCCTATATCGAACGCACGGCTTTGCGAAGGACCGACCGATGTGCGGGAAGGACTACACGCAGACGTCAGCCCCTCTGCGGAGGGGAGCCATCGCTAATAATGTGAAAGTTTTCACAAGGTTGTCAAACACGCGCGGCGCGATTGAACATTGGGCAACGTCATGTCATCGATCCTGCGATCCCTTTTCGTCGTCTCGTTCGTCGCGTGGGCGGCCGGCGCGCAGCCGGCGCCGCAGCCAGTCGTCTATCGCGTGTCGTTTCCCGCGCCGGAGCATCGCTACGCGCAGGTGGAGGTCACGTTTCCGAACGTCAGCGGCGCGCTGCAGGCGCGTATGAGCCGCTCGTCACCCGGCCGCTACGCCGTGCACGAGTTCGCGAAGAACGTCTACGACGTCCACGCCTACGATGGCGGAGGGCGCGAGCGCGAGACGATGCGCCCGAGCCCGTATCAGTGGAACGTCGTCGCGCACGATGGCACCGTGAAGATCGCCTACAAGGTCTACGGCGATCTCGTCGACGGCACCTACCTCGGCATCGATACGACGCACGCGCACATGAACCTGCCGGCGACGCTGATGTGGGCGCGCGGGCTCGAAGAGCGGCCCGTCCGCATCACGTTCGTGCCGCCCGCCAATGTCAATTGGAAGCCGGCCACGCAGCTCTTTCCGACCGCGGAGCCGTGGACCTTCACGGCCCCGAACCTGCAATACCTGTTCGACAGCCCCACCGAACTGAGCGCGTACGCGCTGCGCGAATTCACGGTGAAGAATCCCGACGGCAAGAGCTTCACGATTCGCACCGCGGTCCACGCTGACGCGACGCCGCAGGACGTCGATCAGTACGCCGCCGGCGTCGAGAAGATCGTCAACGAAGCGATGGCTGTGTTCGGGGAGTTTCCGCCCTACGACACCGGCACCTACACGTTCCTCGCGGACTACCTGCCGTGGAACGCCGGCGACGGCATGGAACATCGCAACAGCACCGTCGTGACCGGCCGTTCGCTGCGGAACGCGCTCGGCACCGCGTCCCACGAATTTTTCCACTGCTGGAACGTCGAGCGGATCCGTCCGCAGGGGCTCGAACCCTTCAACTTCGAGGACGCGAACCTCACCGACTCGCTCTGGCTCGCGGAAGGATTCACGCAGTACTACGGCTCGCTCGTCATGGCGCGCACCGGGTTGATGGAGCGCGACCGCGCCATCGACGGCTTGGCGCGCATCGCGAACGAGGTGGTCAACGGGTCCGGGCGGCAGTTCCGCTCCGCCGTCGAGATGAGCCGCATGGCGCCCTTCGTCGACGCCGCCCGCTCGGTGGATCGCACCAACTTCTCGACGACGTTCATCTCCTATTACACGTACGGCGCCGCGGTCGCGCTCGGCCTCGACCTGTCGCTTCGCGAGCGGACCGACGGGAAAGTCACGCTGGACGATTTCATGCGCGCTATGTGGAAGACGCACGGCAAGCCCGGTGGCCCGCAAGCCGGACTCGTCGCGAAGCCGTACTCGCTCCTCGACGTCCGCGATCGGATCGCCGAAGTCAGCGACGATCGCGGCTTCGCGGACGAGTTCTTCAATCGCTACATCGTCGGTCGCGAGGCGATCGATTACGGACGCCTCGTGCAGCGCGCCGGACTCGTGCTGCGCCGCCGCAATCCCGGAGCGGCGTGGATGGGAGATCTCGCGTTTTCGGGGCAGAGCGCCACGATCGCGGCGCTGGTCGATCCCGGCACGCCCGCGTATGACGCCGGCCTCGAACAGGATGATGTGATCACGGCGATTGATGGAAAAACGGTGGCGAGCCCGCAGGAGGTCCAGCAGGTGCTGCGCGCGCACAAGCCCGGCGATCGCATCGCCGTCGAATTCACGCGCCGGAGCGGTCCCGTGACGGCGACGATCGCGCTGAAAGAGGATCCCACGTTTGCCTTCGAGCCAGTCGAGCGCGGCGGCGGGACGCTGACGGCGGAGCAGACGGCGTTTCGGGAGGCGTGGCTCGGCTCGCGCGTCGCCGGCGGCAGGCGGTAAGCGCGCGTGTCAACCTACGACGTGATTGTCGTCGGCGCCGGACCGGCGGGATTGAGCGCGGCGCTGCTGCTCGGGCGCAGCCGCCGCCGCGTGCTCGTGTGCGACAGCGGCAAGCCCCGCAACGCCGCCTCACATGCGATGCACGGCTATCTGACCCGCGACGGCGTGCCGCCGCGCGAGTTCCTCCGCATCGCCCGCGAGCAGCTCGCGGAGTACGACTGCGTCGAGCTGCGCGACGTCGAGGTCACCAACGCCGCGTGCGACAGCGATGGGCGCTTTCACGTCACGCTCGCGACCGGCGAGCGCGCCGACGCGCGCAAGCTCCTGATCGCGACCGGGGTCGTCGACAACGTGCCGACGATCCCCGGGTTCGCGGAGCTGTACGGGCGCAGCGTGTTTCACTGCCCCTACTGCGATGGCTGGGAAGTGCGCGATCAGCCGCTCGCGATCTATGGGTGCGGCGCGCGCGGCTACGGCCTGTCGCTGGAGCTGACCGGATGGAGCCGCGATCTCGTGCTGTGCACCGACGGACCGTCGGAGATCGCGGCGGAGGATCTCGCGCGGCTCGCACAGCACGGCATTCAAGTCCGCGACGAGCGCGTCGTCCGGCTCGAAGGACGCGACGGCATTCTCGAGCGTGTGATGTTCGATCGCGGCGAGCCGCTGGCGCGCCGCGCGCTGTTCTTCACGACCGGCCAGACCCAGCGCTCGGAGCTTGCCGTCCGCCTGGGGTGTGAGTTCAACGACAAGGGCACCGTCCGAACCGGCAAGTACGAATCCACGCACTTGACCGGCCTCTACGTCGCCGGGGACGCCTCGCGCGCGGTGCAATGGGTTGTCGTCGCCGCCGCGGAAGGAGCGGAGGCGGCATTTGCGATCAACACCGATCTGCTGAAAGAAGATCTCGCCTGATCAACCACTGATGGATACGCAGACCCACGGATCGCATTTCATGCGGTCCTCCGGGCATCCGTGTGCATCGGTGGTGCAGATTGGACCGCCGTTTTGGCCCTGAAATCCGGGGTTTCGTCACCATTGGACTTGACGAATGGCCCGGCCACGCGACAATTGGACCTCACGCCGGCGCGCGCCTCGCGGCATAGTCCGCCAACAGAGGTCTCCCATGCTGTCGTCGATCGAACGTCAGTTCGTGCGGACCGAGCGGCCGCTCTACGGGCATCTCGTCACGCTGCTTGAAAATGCGATCGCCCGCGGCGACTTGCCGTCGGGTTCGCGCGTCCCGCCCGAGCGCACGCTCGCGCAGCGGCTGCGCATCAGCCGCACCACCGTCGTCAGCGCGTATCGCGAGCTGGAAGCGCGCGGCCTGCTGCGCGGCTACGTCGGCCGCGGCACGTTCGTGTGCGCGGCGCCGGAGCCCGAAGGTACGCCGTTCGCGTGGCGCGGCAAGATTGCCGCGGCGGCGCTGCGCTCGAGCGATTCGACGCTGCGCGACATCGTTCGCCACTCTGCGGACGCGCGCCTGCTGTCGCTGGCCGCCGGCGTGCCCGCGATCGACAAGTTCCCGAACGAGGCCTTCCAGGAAGCCGTCGCGCACGTGTTGCGGACCGACCCGCGCGCCGCGTGGGGCCATGGGCCGACCGAGGGGCAGCCGGAGCTCCGCGACGCGATCGCCGAGCGCTACGGTGTGCCGCGTGAGAGCGTCCTGATCCTCTCCGGCGCGCAGCAGGGGCTCGACCTGCTCGCGCGGTGCCTGATCGATCCCGGCGACGCGGTCGTGATGGATCGTCCCGGGTATCTCGGCGCGATTCAGTCGTTCCGCGCCGCCGGCGCAAAGCTGGTCGGCTGGGACATCCTGCGCGCCGACATCGACGAGCTCGAGGACCTCCTCGTTCGCTATCGCCCGAAGCTGATTTACACCAACCCGACGTTCCAGAATCCGACCGGGACGACGCTGCCGATCCGCGCGCGGCGCGAGGTGCTGACGCTGGCGCAGCGCTACCGCGTGCCGATTGTCGAAGACGCGACCTATCGCGATCTCTACTTCACCGATCCGCCGCCGCCGTCGCTGCGCGAGCTCGACGATCACAACCTGGTCATCTACTTGAACAGCTTCTCGAAGGTGATGGCGCCGGGGCTGCGTCTCGGCTGGATCGCCGCGGCGCCGTCGATCGTCGATCAGATCGCGATCATCAAGCAGCGGCTCGATCCGCACACACCGAATCTCGTGCAACTCGCGATCGCGCGCCTGATGCGCGAGGGGGCGTTCGACGCGCACCTGCGGACCATCCGTCTCGAGCACGCGCGGCGCTGCGCTCAGATGGTGACCGCGATTCAGCGCTACATCCCGCGCGGCGCGCTGCGTCTCGGCCGGCCGTCCGGCGGCTTGTACCTCTGGTGCCGGCTCGCGTCCGGCCTGAGCGCGAACGCGCTGCTCGATCGCGCGCTCGCGTCGGGTGTGGCGTTCGTCGCCGGCACGGCGTTCTACCCGGATCCGGCGGGAGACTCGGACCTGCGGCTCTGCTTCACGAGCGTGCTGCCGTCGCAGATGGACGAGAGCATCCGCAAGCTCGGCGCCTGCATGGCCGACGCGCGCCTGTCGGAATCTGCGTAGGCACAACCGATCTCGACGGCGTTCGTAGTACGCTCACAGCGAGGAGCAACCTTCATGGTCAAAGATCCCGTCTGCGGCATGACGATCGACGAGAACAAAGCGGCAGGGAAGAGCGAGTACCAGGGCCAGACGTATTACTTCTGCGCCGCCGTGTGCAAGACGAAGTTCGACGCGGACCCGGCGAAGTACGCCGGCAAGAAGTAGAGAACCGTTGAACCTTAGAACCGTCTCCCGGCTCCCCACAACGCTCGGCCCGGCTTGGACCCCGTGTGCTCCCCGTCCTTCAGCACCTGCACGCCATTGACGAACACGTGTCGTACGCCGACGGCGTACTGGTGCGGATTCTCGAACGTGGCCCGGTCGGCGATGGTTCGGGGATCGAAGATCACGACGTCAGCGAACATCCCCTCTTGAAGGAAGCCGCGGCGATCGAGCTCGAGGTTCGTGGCGGGGAGCCCGGTGAGGCGATGCACCGCCTCCTGAAGCGTGAGCACTTTGTCGTCGCGCACGTACTTGCCGAGCAGCCGCGCGAAGTTGCCGTAGGCGCGCGGGTGCGTTGACGACCGAGTGAACGGCAGCTCCGGCGCAACCGACTCGGCATCCGAGCCGAACGAGACCCAGGGCTCACGGATCTGCTTGGCGATGTTGTCCTCGGACATCAGGAAGTACACGGTCCCGACGCGCGACTCGTCTTCGGCGACGAGATCCATGATCGTCTCTTCCGCGCTCTTGCCGCGCATTGCGGCCACCTGCGCCAGCGTCTTGCCAGTCAGCGGCTTCAGCGCATCCGACTTGAAGCCGACGAGCAGCACGCGGTCTGGCGACCCGGCGGCGAGATAGAGGTTCTCCCACTCGGACGTGGGTGTCTTGATCGCGGCCGCGATCTTCGCGCGCTGCTCCGGATCCCGCAGCCGCTTGAACGCGGCCTCCCACCCGCCATCGAGGACCCATGGCGGCATCGCCGCGTCGAGTCCGGTCGCCCCCGCCGCGTAGGTGTACATGTCGGCGGTGATCTTGAGTCCCTGCGCGCGTGCGTCGTTCACCGTCTTCAGCACGCGATCCATCTTCGGCCAGTTGTCGCGCCCGGCCGCCTTCAAGTGGTAGATCTCCGCCGGGATGCCCGCCTCGCGCGCGATGCGCAGCACCTCGCCGACGGACTCTTCGAGGCGGTTGCCCTCGCTGCGCATGTGCGTGATGTATTTGCCGCGATACGGGGCCGCTGCCTTGCACAGTTCGATCAGTTCTTCGGTCTTTGCATAGAAGCCGGGTGCGTAGATCAGCGCCGAGCCGATCCCGAGCGCGCCCGCTTCCATTTCCTGACGCACGAGCCCGCGCATCCGCTCGAGTTCGTCCGCCGTCGGCGCACGGTCGTCGAGTCCGACGACATATTCCCGGATCGTCGCCGCGCCGATGTACGACGCGACGTTCGGCGACACGCCGCGGCGTTCGAGGTCCTTCAAGTACTCCGACAGCGTCGTCCACGTGATGTCGTACTTCAGGTCTCCTTGCTCTTTGACGATGCGCTGTTTCATCGCCGGCGTCAGAGGACCCATCGACGAGCCCTCGCCAAAGATTTCGGCGGTCACGCCTTGGCGGATTTCACCCTGCGACCGCCCGTCCACGAGCAGCGACTCGGTCGACCAGGAGAGCATGTTGATGAAGCCGGGCGAGACGGCCAGCCCGCTGGCATCGATGACGGTGGCGGCCTTGGCGCCGTCGAGGGTGCCGACCGAGACGATGCGATCGCCGCGAAGCGCGACGTCGGCGCGCCGCCCCGGCGCACCCGTGCCGTCGTAGACGGTGCCGCCGCGGATCACGACGTCAAAGGACGGCGGCTGCGTCGACGTGTTCACGAGAGAGAGGAGGAGAAGAGCAACGATCGCGAGTGCGCGGCGCATGCCGCGCATGTTAACAGGCGTCCGCGACCCTACACCGGCGGGTCCGACCCGCCCTACGTGGGACCCGGCAGCCTGACGGTAGGGCGCCTCTTCAGAGGCGCCGCTTGCGGAGGCGCACCTAAAGGTGCGCCCTACCGCAGTTTTTCAGCAGGCTGCTACAGGGTGTAGGGCGCCTCTTTTAGAGGCGCCATCGGGCAGGTGCACCTGAAGGTGCGCCCCACCGCGCACCGCGCCTTTCTAGACCCGGCGACAAGCCGTCAGTGTCCGCCCGGGCCGCCCGGCCATCCCGGGCGCTTCAGGATCGTCGGCGCCGGGGTGGTATTGGGCGGCGGATCGACGGTGTAGCGCCAGGCCTCGATTTCCCACTGTTCGCCCACGCGGCGAACGATCAGCGTGCAAAGGCCAGCGTACGGCCGGCGCGTGGACGTGGGCTGCTCGCCGCCGACATTGCGCAGCTCCCACTTGCCGTCGGCGAGCGCGACGTCGTTTCCAACACAGCGGATGTCGTTCAGCGTGAGCGTGTGCACGCTGCCGCGATACTCGCGCCGCGTGAACAGCTCGCGCCGGTTCTCCCGGATGACTTCCCGTCCACGCTCGATGGCGCCGTCGGGATGCCGCATGTCGCCGTAGCGTGTGAACATCTGCGAAATGCGCTCCGAATCCATTTCACGCCACGCTGAGGCGAACCGCGGGCCAATGGCGCGGACGGTTCGTTCGTCTTGCGCGGTGCAGCCGCCGTCGGTCACCGCAACGGGCGGACGCACCGTTGGAACAGGATCCTGGTAAACGGGATGGGTCGACGCACCTGGTGAGGGCGCCGTGCGAACCTTCTCGATGTCTTCGATCACGCGCTGGAGCAGGCCTTCGACCAGCGCGCGTCCCTTGTCGCGCGTGGCAAGCGTCGCATCGCCGGCGACACCGGACGGTGAGTAGAAGCCGGGCGCGTTGGCCCGCCGCGTCATCGGTCCGGATCCGCGCCCGTACTCGCGCACCGCCCTCGCCATGTCGACGGCCAGCGGATCGACGTAGAGCATCATCGATGTTTCGATCTCGTCGGCGTGCGTCGCCGTGACGGCGCGCTGCTGGAGTGCGCGGATACGCGGGACCGCGGCTTCCATGTCTGTGTAGCCAAGCAGGATACCTTCGTCGCGCAGGCGCTCGGCGGCTGCCGACAGAGCGACGACCGTGGGCACGCCGGTGTTCAGGACGTAGAACCGGCGCGCGCCCGATCGCGCCAGGCTGCGCACGATGTCGATCGTGACGTCACGTGCCGTGCTCGCGGTCAGCGATGCAGTGCCGGGATAATCGAGGAAGGCTTGATAGTAATGGCACGAGAGCAGCGGCGCGACCACGACGGCGCTGGCCTGCTGCACCCGCGACGTCAGATAACGCGCGAGCCGCTCGTTCACATTCAGTTTGAGGTGCGGGCCGTGCTCGACCGCCCCGGCGCCCAGCGGAATCACCACCACCGTTGATGGATTGGCCAGCAGCGGTTCCGCTTCGACCCATGTCAGATCGGCAAGGGACCAACCGCGGGTGCGTGGCGCCTGCGCTGCCAGCGCGACCGCACCGGCCACGGCGAGTCCGAGTCCCAGCACCGTTCGACGCATGCCCGCACCTCCGCCCATTCAGACGTTCGGGGAACCCGCCCGGACGGTAGACTAATCCGGTACCGATGGCCGACTGGAATGCGCGAAAGTACCACCAAATCTCCTTGCCGCAGCAGGATTGGGGACGCCGCGTCCTCGATCGTGTGTCGCTCTCCGGCGATGAAACGGTTCTCGATCTTGGATGCGGCACCGGACGCCTCACCGCGCTCCTTGCGGAGCGCGTGCCGCGCGGACGCGTCGTCGCCTTCGACCGTTCTTCGTCAATGCTGTTCGAGGCGCAGCCGTGGCTGCGCTCGCATGCGCCGCGCGTCATCGGTATCGTGATGGGCGACGGCGCGTCGCTGCCGTTCCTGCGCGCCTTCGATGTCGTCTTCAGCACCGCGACGTTCCATTGGATCCTCGATCACGGCGCGCTCTTTCGATCGGTGATCACCGCGCTCAAGCGCGGCGGACGGCTGGAAGCGCAGTGCGGTGGCGGACCCAACCTCGCGCAACTGCGGACGCGGGCCGACGCTCTCGCCCGCGAGCCGCGCTTCGTCCGCTTCTTCGAGGGCTGGTCGGCACCGTGGTACTACGCCGACGAGGAGACGACGCGCGGTCGACTCGCCGCGACCGGGTTCGAGGACATTCACGTCAGCCTCGAACCGGCGCCGGTCGCCTTCGAGAGTCCATCCGAGTTCTCGGAATTCATCGCGACGGTCTGCATACGCCCGCACCTCGCGCGGCTCCCGCTCGAGGATCGCGCGTCGTTCACCAGCGAGCTGACGATGCGGGCGACCGCGGATCCCGAGCCGCTTACGCTCGATTACTGGCGGCTGAACATCAGTGCCCGGCGTCCCGCATGAATGCACGCGACTGGCACGCCGAGCGCGCGGCGTTCTGGACGGCGGTCCGCGACGCGCACGCGGCGCGAGCGGTGCGGCTCTCGCGGTGGCGGCTCGCGACGTTTCTTGGCGGCGCGGCGCTGGCCGGGTGGGGCATCGATCGCGGAAACGGCGCGCTCATCGCCGCGGGAGTCGTGCTGCTGGCGGCCTTCGCAGTGCTCGTCGTGATCCACGCGCGCGTCATCGACGCGAAGGATCGTGCCGAGGCCGCGCGTGAGGTCAACGCGCAGGGGCTCGCGCGCATCGCACGCAACTGGCACCTGCTGACCGAAGTGCCGGCACCGGACGCTCTCGATCTCGACGCCCATCCATACGCGCGCGACCTGGACCTCTTCGGCCACGCGTCGCTGACCAAGTATCTCGGGCCTGGGGCGACCGAATCAGGGACGACGCTGATCTCGCGGTGGCTGCTCGCGCCCGCCGATCACGCGACCGTTCGCGAGCGGCAGGCCGCGCAGCGCGAGCTCGCGCCGCTGCGTGAATGGCGCGAGACGCTCGTCACCGAAGGTCGGCTCGGACGGATCGAACCATCCGAGCTCGAAGGCTTCCTGCAATGGGTCGAGCGAGGCGACGCCGGGTCGCCGTCGTGGCTGCGGGTGCTCGTCCTCGTCCTCACGGTGTCGAACCTCTCGCTCATCGGCGCGCAGATGGCCGGCATCACGTCTGACAGCTGGTGGCTGCTGCCGATGACGATCGGCATCGTCTTCTCGTTCGCGCGCGCGGGGCGGACGTATGCGGTCTTCGATCGCGTATCGCTCGGCGAGCGCGCGCTCCGCCGCTACGCCTCCATGCTCGATCATGCGATTCGTCATTCGTGGTCGTCGCCGGCGCTCGCCCGGCTCCAGTCCGCCATTCGCGGCGGCGGCGCGGCGCCGGCGGCAATCCGCCGGATTGCGCGGCTGGCGGAATGGTCCGAGCTGCGAACGGGCGCCGCGCTGCTGCACTTTCCGATTCAGGCGGTCACGCTCTGGGACTTTCACCTGCTGTTTGCCATCGAACGCTGGCGGGCGCAGTGCGGAGGGCAGGTGCGGCGCTGGCTCGACGCGCTTGCCGAGATCGACGCGCTTGCCGTCTTCGCGGCGATCGCGGATCACGAGCCTGACTGGGCGGCCGCGCAGGTCGATCCCTCGCAGACCGCGGTGCGAGCCGCAGCGATCGGCCATCCGCTGATTCCCGCCGACCGCCGCGTCACCAACGACGTGAGCGTCGGTCCCGCCGGCTCGCTGCTGCTCATTACCGGATCGAACATGTCGGGAAAGAGCACGCTCCTTCGTGCGATCGGTCTCAACATCGTCCTCGCCGAAGCAGGCGCGCCGGTGTGTGCGGCGTCGTTCAGCATGCCGCCGGCCTCGTTGTACACGAGCATCCGCGTCCAGGATTCGCTCGAGCTTGGACTGTCATACTTCATGGCGGCGCTGGCGCGTCTCAAAGCCATCGTCGACGCGGCGGAACGACGACCGGATCCCGCACGCGTACTCGTGTATTTATTGGATGAAGTCCTTCAGGGCACCAACAGTAGCGAGCGTGGAATCGCGGTGCGCGCCGTGGCCCGACATCTGCTTGATGCCGGCGCCATTGGCGCCATGACGACGCACGATCTCGCGCTGGCCGGCGAAGAGCCGCTCGCCTCCGCCGCGGCTTTGGTACATTTCACCGAACACGTCGAACCAAGCGGGACGATGTCGTTCGATTACCGGCTTCGCCCTGGGCTGGCCACCTCGCGCAATGCGCTTCGCCTGATGCAGCTGATTGGTATCGATCCGAGATGATCCCGACGATGCGGGGCCGCGGCACGCTCGCGGCCCTTGCGGTGTTTCTCGTTCTGATCGTCGTGATGATGTGGCCGCAGGTGCGCCACATCCTCGACAGCGCGCTCGCCCACCAGGACGTGTACTTCAACATGTGGCGCCTGCACTGGTTCGCGCATGCGCTGGTGACGTCGCCGACGCGGCTGCTCGACGGCAACATCTTCTACCCCGAGCCCCGGACGCTGACCTACTCCGACGCGATGATCGTGGAAGGGATCGTCGCGTCACCGCTCATCTGGCTGCACGTCCCCCCCGTGCTCGTGCACAACCTGATGATCCTGGGCGCGATCGTCGCGTCGGCGCTGGCGCTGTTCGTGCTCGTCCACTACCTGACGGGCAGCCGCGGCGCGGCGCTGCTGGCCGGTGTGATCTTCGCGTTCGCGCCGTATCGGCACGAACACATCATGCACATGGAGCTGCAGTGGACGATGTGGATGCCGCTCGCGTTCCTCGCGCTCCACTACACGCTCGATACCGGCCGGCTGCGCTACGGCCTTGCGACGGGCGCGGCGGTTGCGGCGCAGATGCTCTCGAGCATCTATTACGGGATCTTTCTGGGGACCTTGATTGCACCCGCCGCACTGCTGTTGATGGTCCGCGACAGCGGCGCGACGTTCCGCCGCGCGATCAAGCCGCTCGCCGCCGGTGGCGCGCTCGCCGCCGTGATCTGCGCCCTCTACGCGCTGCCGTACTTTCGCACTCGCGACGCGCTCGGCGAGCGGCCCGATCTCGAGGTCTCGAGCTACAGTGCGCGTCCCGTGAGCTATCTCGTCGCGACGCAGACCAATTGGTTGTACGGCGATCTGCTCGCACGCCGCGGCGGCCCCGAGCGCCGGCTCTTTCCAGGCGCGCTCGCCGCGCTGCTTGCCATCATCGGCCTGCTGCTGCGCGAGCCGTCGCGGCGGCAACTCGTCTACCTCCTTGCGCTCGTCGCCGCGTTCGAGATGTCGCTCGGCTTCAATGGCTACAGCTACACGTTCCTCCACGAGCATGTGTCGGTGTATCGGGGCCTGCGAGCGCCCGCACGCCTGGGCGTCTTCGTCCTGATGTTTCTCGCGGTGCTGGCGGCATATGGCTACTGCGCGCTCGCCGAGTCGCTTCGTCCCGTGCCGCGGCGGATTCTGTTCGCCGTGCTGCTCGTGGGGATGCTGATTGAGTACGCGGCCGCGATGCCGCTCGTGACGTATTCAAACAAGGCACCTGCTGTATACCGCGTGCTTGCCCGACAGCCCTATGGGGTCGTCGCGGAGTTCCCCGTTCCGCGCGTGATCCCTGGCCGCGACGCCGAATACAGCTACATGTCGATCTTCCATTGGAAGCCGCTCGTCAACGGCTACAGCGGCATGTTTCCCCGGACGTACCTCGAGCGCCTCGCCCGGCTGTTGTCGTTCCCCCATCGCACAGCAGTCGCGCAACTTCGCCGCGACGGCGTGCGGTATGTGGTGGTCCATTCGTCCGGTTACACAACCAAGGAATTCGTCGACATGCGTACGTCGCTGACCGCCCAGGGACTGGCCGAGCTTGGGGTCTTCGACGACGCCGAAGGGCCTGCCGCGCTGTATCTGCTGCCGTAACTCCACGCCCGAGCTCGACTGGTACCGATGTTGCTCTGCCGCGCGCGGGAGGCACTGAGTGACCAAACGAACCCTGGGGATTGTGGCCGGCGTCGTCGGCTCGGCGCTCGGCGCGTGGTGGTTCACCACGCAGCGCCGCGCGCGCGGACGCGCTTCTGGGCCGGTGCGCGACCGCGGCACCGTCATTTTCGACAACACGCCCGTTCCACCCGACGTCGACGCCATCATCTGAGCTCATACGAGCGCGCGGCGAGTGCGACCGTAGGTCGCGCCCGCTGCCCTGCGAGCGTTCGCCATGAAGCTCATTTGCGTCGATCTCGAGGCCGGCCTCCCTGTCATTCCACCCGCTGACCGCGGGGAGCAGTGGGTGCTCGTGCGGCTGCACGGCCACCCGATGGGCATGGTGTATCCCGGCGCGCGCGGCTGCGGGTCGCGCGAGCTGGCGCGTCTCATTGTCGATCGCCACGGCTGGGCGATCGCCACGCACCTGGCCGGCGACGGTCTGCTGACGGCAGCGACCGTCGACGATCTCTCCCGCATTCCTTCCGTCTGCCCGCGCGCTCGTCGCGCGCCCAAGACCGTCGTCACCGTCGCGGTGTGCACGCGAGGCCATGCCGCGCAGCTGCCGGAGTGCCTCGACGCGCTTGCGGCCCTCGATTATCCGCACGAGCGCCTCGACGTCCTCGTCGTCGACAACGCGCCGGAAGACGACTCGACGCGCCGGGTCGTCGCCCGCTATCCAGGTGTCCGCTACGTTCGCGAGCCGCGTCCCGGTCTCGACTGGGCACGCAACCGCGCCATCATCGAGGCGCGCGGCGAGATCGTCGCGTTCACCGACGACGACGTCAGCGTCGATCGTGGCTGGGTCCGTGCGCTCGCGGCCGCATTCGCCGATGAACCGCATGCGATGTGCGTCACCGGGCTGGTGGTGCCGGACGAAATCGATACCGACGCGCAGCGCCTGTTCGAGATCTATGGCGGGTTCGGGCGCGGCTGCGCACGGTGGGTGTATCGCGTGAACGGGGACGCTGGGGAGCGGGCCGCCAAATCCTACGGAGGCACGGGCCGGTTCGGCACGGGCGCCAACATGGCGTTTCGGCGCGTGTTCTTCCTCCGCGAAGGGCTGTTCGACCCGGCGCTCGACGTCGGCACGCCCGCCAACGGCGGCGGCGACCTCGAGATGTTCTTCCGCGTGCTCCAGGCGGGGCACGCGCTCGTGTACGAGCCGTCCGCGATGGTCCGCCACCGTCACCGCCGCGATTACGCGGCGCTTCGCACGCAAATCACGAACAACGGCATCGGCTTCTTCGCGTACCTGGCACGCACCGCGGAGGCCTATCCCTCGTCGCGGGGCGACGTCATCAGGCTTGGTTTGTGGTGGTTCTGGTCGTGGAACATCCGTCGGCTGCTGCGATCGTTCGTGCGGCAATCCCAGGTCCCGCGCGATCTCATCGTCGCGGAATTGAAGGGCAGCCTGGCGGGCATCCGCCGCTATGGACGATCGCGCCGGCACGCCGCGGAGGTGCTGCGGAAGTTTGGCGTCCCGGGCGTGCTCACGGGGGTGACGTCATGAGGCCGCCACGCCGCGACTGGCCGATCGCCGTCCGCACCGTGGACATCCGTGAGCCGCTTCGTCCAATCGACGACGTGCTCGAATATCCGCGGACGCGCGTGTTCGTCTTCGATCGCGGAGCCCTAATTGGCAGCGTCGACATTGGGAACGTCCGCGGTCCGATCTCCGTCACGCGCCTTCGCGACGCGATCGGGAACGGCCTGGCGCAGGTGATGATGCAGCGCGCGCTCGCACGCCAGCTCTCCGGTCCTGTCGACGATCGACTGCTGCCGGTCGATGTGTCGGTTTCGGTGGTCGTGCCGACGTGCAACCGTCCCGACGACCTGCGACGGTGTCTGACGGCGCTGCACGCGCAATTGTCGCCACGGCGGGTGGAAATCGTCGTCGTCGACAATCGGCCGGGCGGCAGCAGCACTCCGGCGGTCGTACGCGAGTTCCCGGGCGTCGTCTTCATCGAGGAATCGCGGCCGGGGCTGTCGTACGCGCGTAACGCGGGATTCACCGCGGCGTCAGGCGACATCCTGATCGCGATAGACGATGACGTGACGGTGCCGGCCGGATGGCTGGAGCGGTTGGTCCGGCCGTTTGCGCGCCCCGAGGTGATGGCGGTCACGGGCCATGTGCTGCCGGTGGAGCTCGAGACCGAATCGCAGTGCCGTTTCGAAGCGTACGGTGGCCTCGGCAAGGGCTTCACGCGATTCGAAGTAGACGGCGAGTGGTTCCGGTCGATGCGCGGCGCGGTGCCGACCTGGCACCTTGGCGCGACTGCGAACGCGGCGTTCCGGGCGACGATCTTCCGCGATCCCGCGATCGGGCTGCTCGATGAAGCGCTCGGTGCGGGTATGCCGACCGGCTGCAGCGAGGATACCTACCTGTTCTACCGGATCGTCAAGGCCGGCCATACGCTCGTCTACGAGCCGACCGCGTGGGTGTGGCACCGCCATCGCCACGACGCGAACGCCCTGCGAGAGCAGATTCACTGCTACAGCAAGGGGCACGTTGCGTATCACCTGACGACGTGGCTGCGCGACGGCGATCGGCGCGCCCTCGTCCGTCTCGCCTATTCGCTTCCGAAGGTCTACGCGTGGCGCGCATACGAACGGCTGCGCGGCCGCAGTGAATACCCGCTGTCCCTGATTCTCACGGAGATCGCCGGCACTCTCGCCGGACCTTTGGCGCTTTGGCAGGCGCGCCGCCGCGTGCGGCGCCTCGGCCGGAGCGCGCCCCCGAGACGACATGCTGTATCGATGGAAAATCCGCTCGCTCAAAATCCCGCGGCTGAACCTGTTGTGGCGTCACTGGCGCGCATGGCGCGGTGAGGTCGTCGGCGGCTACGACCGGCTGCCTGAATACATCCGCCGCCACGCGCCGGGCCATTCGTTCGCCGACATCGGCTGCATGTGGGGCGTGAACGGCGAGTATTCCTTCATCGCGGAGGCCGCCGGCGCGACCCGCGTCGCTGCCGTCGACGTGTTCGGTCCAACGCCGGAGTTCGAGGAGAAGCGGCAGACGCGCCGGTCGCGCGTGGAATTCATCCTCGGCGACATCACGCGCGCCGAAACGCTCGATCGCATCGGGCAGGTGGACGTCGTGTTCTGCGCGGGCGTCCTCTACCATCACCCGAGCCCGTTCGATCTGCTCGTCGCGCTGCGGCGGATCTGCCGCGAGACCCTGATTCTTCGCACGTCCACCATTCCGGAAGTGCGCGGGCTGCCGAACGCGGCCGTCTACTTCCCGATGCTGGATCCGCGCGGCCGCGAGATGTGGAGCCTGAAGTCACTCGGATTGCGGCACCAGGCGGGCATCAGCAACGAGTTCCAACCCGCCGAAGGCTACGGCAACTGGTTCTGGGGACTGACGCCGAGCTGCCTCGAGTCATTGCTGAAGACGGCGGGATTCCGCGTCGACTTCCGCGCGACCGAGGC
Source organism: Acidobacteriota bacterium (assembly GCA_046734675.1). Taxonomy (GTDB): domain Bacteria; phylum Acidobacteriota; class Vicinamibacteria; order Vicinamibacterales; family 2-12-FULL-66-21; genus QHWT01. The sequence goes on along the minus strand of JBKPRU010000292.1, from coordinate 6,623 downwards.
GTTCGCGCAGACGTGCGTCTGCACGGCGGTCGCGCCCGCGCTGCATCACGAGCTCCCCGACGAGCTCACGGCACGGACACTCGCGGCGGCGATTTCCGCGGCCGGAGTCGCGCAGCCGGCGTGATCCTCCGCCGTTAGCAGGCTCGCAAAATGTTCAGGCCTGCCGGTAGGGTGCCTCTTCAGAGGCGCCGTTGTGCAGGCGCACCTAAAGGTGCGCCCTACCGAGCAGCCACGCCTCATTAGAGCGGCGGGAGCCGGTAGGGCGCCTCTTCAGAGGCGCCATGGTGCAGGCGCACCTTAAGGTGCGCCCTACCGCCTCGCCCGCCTCTTTCTAGTCCGTAGGGCGCCTCTTCAGAGGCGCCGTTGTGCAGGCGCACCTAAAGGTGCGCCCTACCGAGCAGCCACGCCTCATTAGAGCGGCGGGAGCACATCTGGCCGCGCCAGCAGGTCTCGCGCCGCCAACACGCTCCACGTTTTCCGGATCAACTCTCGCGGCACGCGCGACGGGCAGAACCGCGCGAGCGTCAGCGCCTTGCGGACCGCCGCGGCATGCTCGCCGCGGCGCACGTGCCCGCGAATCTCCTCGACCAGCTGCGTGCCGTAGAAGCTGCGCCAGGTCCGGCATCCGTCGCGCCACGCGTCGAGGAGCGACGCATCCGATGGCACGTGGCGTCGCATGACGGCGAGCGTCTCGCGCAGCATGCGCGACGCGTTGCCGCTCATGTTCGCGGCGTGACGCCGGTACGCCGCGACCGCGACGCCGTGGTCGTACGCCGGCCATCGCTCCGTGACGCGCAAGTAGAGGTCGTAGTCGGCTGCGGCATCGAAGCCGTGCGCGAAGCCACCGACCGCGACGAGCGCCTCGCGCCGGAACATCACCGTCCCGGGCATCCAGATGACGTTCCGCCGCAGCAGCGCGGCGTGGTGTCCGCTGTCGACGCGCGGTTCGTCAGACGTGGGCCACGGCGCGCCGTCCGGGCCCATCATGAGTGACCGGCCGTAGGTCATCGCGCACTCGGGATGTTCGTCGAGCGCGCGCACACCGCGCTCGATGGCGGCGGGCAGCAGCCGATCGTCCGCATCGAGGAACACGACGTAGCGTCCGCGCGCGTGACTGAGCCCGGTGTTGCGTGCGGCCGCGAGTCCCTGATTCGCCTGGCGAATCGCGGTCACGCCGGGCATCGACGCCGCGATCTCCCCGCTCGCATCCTCCGAGCCGTCGTCGACCACGATGATCTCGATAGTCCTGACGCCGCCATCGATGCTCTCAATCGCCTCGCGGAGGTAGCGCGCATGGTTGTAGCAGGGAATGACGACTGACACGTCGACGGGTGACATCAGCGGCCCAGGCGGGCGCGGGTGAATCCCGCGAAGAATCGCAGCCGCAGCTCGGCCTCGAACGCGCGATCCCAGCGCGCCGTGGCGCAGTATCGGGCCCACGCCAGCAGGTCGCGCGCGGCGCTGCGCAGCAGGTGCGCGGGCACTCCGGCGACCGCGCCGCGCGAGCGTTCCATCTCCGGCAGCCGCATCAGCGCGTGGAAGCGGCCGTGCCCCGCGTGCCAGCGGCGATGATACGACCGCGCACAGCGGGCCGGCTGCACCCGGGCGCGCACGAGCAGGCTCGGGAGATACAGCATGCGGCCGCTCGCGGCGTACAGACGATGGAGAAAGTCGTGATCTTCGGTGGACCCGATCCCCTCGGCAACGCGCTGCACGTTCGCCGAGAACCGGCCGACGCGTTCGAACACGCCGCGCCGCACCGCGAGGTTCGCGCCGACCAGTCCGATCGGGGCGTTGCGATCGAAGACGCGCATCTGATCGCCATGATCCTGCAGCGCCAGCGGCGCCCAGTGGGCCTGCGTCAGCCAGGATGGGCGCCGCGACGGCCACGTCGGGAGCACGCGTCCGCCGATGCCGTCGACATCGGTTCGACCGTCGAGTGCGTCGACGATGGTCGCCGCCCAGTCGGGCTCGACCTCCACGTCGTCGTCGGTGAAGGCGAGGATGTCGCCGCGCGAGACATCGATGCCGGTGTTTCGCGCGTACGACAACCCCTGACGGGACTCGCAGACGACGTGCAGGCGCGGGTCGTCGAGCGAGGCGAGGTATTCGGCCGTCCCGTCGCTGCAGTTGTTGTCGACGACGATGACTTCGTAGAGACTCGCCGTCGCCGTCTGCAGCAGCAGCGCCGTGACCGCGTGGCGAAGCGATTCGACGCGATTAAACGTCGGCAGGATGATGCTCAACCGCGGCGTGCGCATCGGCCCACCTCCATTCGTGCGGTGCGTAGAAATACCCTCGCACGGGCTTCCCGGGTTCGACTTCCAGGACGCGCGACCCGTACCACCAGTCGATCGTGCCGGCGGCGGACCGTTCGCGAATCGACGCGCCGATCGCGTACACACCCGGCTGCAGGCCCATCGCGTCGCAGGTGAATTCGATCCGGCGTCGCCCCGGCATGAGCGTGATCGCGCCGCCACTGAGCGCGGTGCTCTGCTGACAGTGCAGCGCTCGACCGTCGCGCGAGTAGTAGAAGACCTCGACGACCGCGTCGTGCACGGGAGACGCGACGTCGATGTCGACCGCGGCGCGCAGCGGATCGCCGGTGGAGGTCGAGGCGATCGCGGCGCCGTCGAGGGCAAGGAACGTGACGTTGGCGATCCGCGCGGCGCCCGCCTGTGCCGACGCGGTCGCGTCCGCCACGTGGCTCGCGTAAGCCGCGCCGACCAGACGCTGATAATGGCGAATCACGTCGGCGGGAGCGCCCGCGAGCGCGATCTCGCCGTGGTCCATCAGCAGGGCACGGTCGCACAGCCGCGCAATCGACGTCAGGTCGTGCGAGATGAACAGCATCGTCGTGCCGGCGCGCCGCAGCTCGGCGATCCGGTCGTAGCATCTCGCCTGGAAGGCGGCGTCGCCGACCGCAAGCACTTCGTCGACGAGCAGGATGTCGGCCTCGAGGTGCGCGGCGACGCTGAACCCGAGCCGCACGTACATTCCGGACGAGTACCACTTCACGGGCATGTCGATGAAGCGTTCGACGCCCGAGAACTCGACGATGCGATCGAGCTTGCGCGCGATCTCGCGGCGCTTCATCCCGAGGATCGAGCCGCTGAGAAAGATGTTTTCGCGTCCAGTCAGCTCGGCGTGAAAGCCCGAGCCGACTTCGATCAGCGCGGCGAGCCGGCCGTTCAGCGTGATCGTCCCCGAGGTCGGCGTCGTGATGCGCGACAGCAGCTTGAGGATGGTGCTCTTGCCCGCGCCGTTGTGCCCGATGATGCCGAGCGTTTCACCATGCGGCACGTCGAAGCTGACGTTGCGTATCGCCCAGAAGTCCTGCTCGCGCGGGCCGGCCGCGCGCGGGCCGTACCGCCACCGGTAACGCTTGGAGACGCCGTCGAAGCGGACGTCGATCGTCATCAGATCACGTCGGCCATCGTGGCCTCGGCCCGCTTGAAAAAGAGATACGCGGCGGGGAGCGCAATCGCCGTCACGACGATTGCCGCGACGATCGGAACCGCATCCGGTGTGCCGCCGCGGAGCAGGATGTCGCGCGAGGCGGTCACGATTCCCGCCATCGGATTCACCAGGTACCAGCCTCGCCAGCCTTCCGGGACGACGCTCAGGGGATAGATGACGGGCGACGCGAACATCCACAGCTGCACGAGGACGGGGAGGGCGACGCCGACGTCGCGGAAACGCACTTGAACGGCCGCGAGCACAAGTGCGACCGCCAGACTCCACGCCGCCAGCAGCGCGATGACCGGCACGAGCTTCCACACGTGGAGGGTCAGCGGCACGTGAAACCACGTCATGAGCCCGAGCAGCACGAAGAAGCCAATCGCGAAATCGAACAGCGCCGCCACCACGTAGGTGATCGGGAGAATCTCGCGCGGGAAGTACACCTTCGTAATCAGCTGCGTGTGCGAGACGAGCGAGTTCGTCCCGTTGACCACCGACGTGCTGAAGAACGTCCACGGAAGGAGCGCCGTGTACGCGAACAATGCGTACGGCACGCCGTCGCTGGGCATGCGCGCGAGCACGGAAAACACCGCCGTGAAAATCGTCATCATCAGCAGCGGCTGGAGCACGGCCCACAGCACGCCGAGGGAGGTCTGCTTGTAGCGCACCGAGATGCGGTGCAGGCTGAGCGTCAGCAGCAGATCGCGGTACTCGCGGAGCTGCGCGAGGTGCTCGCCGACGTGCAGCCAGGCCGCGGCTGCCGGGCGGATCACGACCATGCTCATGATGGCGAACCGGTAGCAACCATCCCCATTGCTCCCTGGCGTTCAGGCACTGAGGCCCACGACTTCGTCTTCGTCCATCCCCTGGGCGGCCGTCCGGACGGGGAACGGTCCGGCGCGGCGTCGGCTCGGAGCGGGCGAGAATCGCGCGAGCGTGTACACATGTTTGCCGTAGAAGTAGCCCGCGAGATCCCACAGCCGGAGTTCGTCTTCGAATGCCTGGTGCTGCGGCGAGCTCGCGATCAGTCCTTTGGCCATCCGTCCGAGGCTGCGCACCGCGCGCCCGAACAGAAACCGCGGCACCCCGGCGAGGTAGGGGACGTCGAGCGGATGCCGATGGTCCATCAACCCGCGTGACACGCCACGCCAGAAACACCATTGCCGGTAGTACTCGGGCGTGAGCCGCTCGCGCGAGACGTGGTGGTAAATCACCATGTCCGGCAGATAGAGGCCGCGCGCGCCGTGTTCGAGCAGGCGCAGGTACATCTCTTCGTCTTCGCACGAGAACAGGCGGGCTGCTTCGCCCGGCCCGAGGTATTCAGCGTAGGGACCGACGGCCGCCAGCGTCTTGCGCTTGATGACGGCATTGCCGCCTTTGAGAATGCCGGGGAAGCCGGGTCCATAGGGGCGTTGCCGCGGCCCGTTGTCGGCCGCGCCAAGCACCGCGAGGTAATCGGACGGCACCCAGTCGGGCGGCGGGGCATCCCAGCACGCGACGTAGGGACCACCGACAAAATCGAGATCGGGATCGGCGGTGAATGCGTCGGCGACGACGGCAAGCCACTCGCGATCGACTTCCTCGTCGTCGTCGATCATGCCGACGAGATCGCCGCTGGTTGCGGCGATGGCCAGGTTCAGCGCCTTCGACTTGCCGCGACGGCGCTCTTCCAGGATGGTGATGCGGCCCGGGGCCTGGACCTGCAGGGCAGTGAGACGCTGGCGCGAGTCGTCGCCGCAGGCGTTCAGCACGACCGTAATGTGTACGCTCAGCGCGGGAACCTGACACGCCTCGAGAACCGATCGGACAGACCGTTCGAGGAGCCGGGCCCGATTTTGCGTGGGAATAATGATGTCGACCTTCAAGCCTTCCTCTCTCGCAGTGGCCGTCTCCGACCCGAGCCGTATCACAAGCAACCTCGATACCGTCGGGCTCGGCGTGGCAGTCTGATTGCACAAACCACCAGCCGTGAGCGTCGTACGAGCAACGACTTGCCACTATTGCCCTCGATGGCTCCAAGCCTTGTGTCTTCTGCTGGGTTTTGCCGCCCTGGTTGCTCTCAGCGGTTGCGGACGCGCGATGCCGGTGGTCGACGCCGCATCGAAGGCGGCCGAAGTGCACGGCAAGATCAGCGGGACCGTCCGCGGCCCTGAGGGGGGGACGCCCGTCACCGGACGCACCGTCGAGATCGTCAACGTTGCCACCGGTGAACGCCGCACGGCGATCACCAGCGAGGCCGGCGGGTTCAGCGTCGACGTGCCGGCGGGCGAGTATCGGCTCGACCTGGCGCTGCGGGACGGCGAAATGCTCGTGAAACGTCCGGACGTCGTCGTCCTCGACCAGCGTGACAGCGCCTCACACGTGGAGTTCGCGGTGACCCCTGCCCGTGTGCTGCGTCCGCGCGGCCCGGCGTATCGCGTCGACAACGGACTCGGCGCGCCGAGCGCCTGATCACGAGGTTCAGACCCTCCTTCCTCCGGCGGTTGCCGCTCCGCCCAATCGCCGCGAACCCTCGACATATACTTGCCAAATGAACGCCCCTGACGCGGGATCGAGCGATCTGTCCCGCTCCTACGTGCTGGTCGTCCTGACCGAAGCGCTCGTCATCGCCGCGCTGTGGTGGTTCGAGCGCGTCTTCGCCCGCTGATTTCCCGTCGATGCGCGCCTTCGACTGGCTGGTGGTCCTCGCCTATCTGGTGTGGATCGTCCACGATGGATTGAAGCGGTCGAAAGCCACGGACCAAGTCGAAGGCTACTTCCTCGCGAACCGCAGCCTTCCGTGGTGGGCGGTCGGACTGTCGGTGATGGCGACGCAGTTGAGCGCGATCACGCTGGTCGGCACGACCGGGCAGGCGTATGCGGACGGGATGCGGTTCATCCAGTTCTACTTCGGCCTGCCGATCGCGATGGTCATCCTGTCGGTCACACTCGTCCCATTTTTCTACCGGGCGAGGGTTTTCACCGCGTACGAATATCTCGAGCAGCGCTTCGATCTGAAGACGCGGACGCTCGCCAGCATCCTGTTTCTCTGTTCGCGCGGGCTGTCGTGCGGGGTCATCGTGGCGGCGCCGGCGGTCATCCTGTCGATCGTGCTCGGATGGAACCTGACGATCACAATCCTGGCGATCGGCGTGCCCACGGTCGTGTACACGATGCTGGGC
>JBKPRU010000291.1:0-25882 GCA_046734675.1 Acidobacteriota bacterium | reverse complement strand
AGCAGGCTCAGCGCAACGAGCGCGAGACCGGCGAGCGATGGACGCGGCGCGGCCGCGGCCAGCTGCGCGCGCTGCCGCCAACCGAAGTAGAGCGCGAAAGGAGCGATCAGGAAGCCGTGGGAGTAATTCTCGTCGCTCGCCCACTGCGCAACGAGCGACGAGATCACGGGCAGATAGACAAGCAGCGCGACGGACGCGACCAGCGCGAGCGCACCCGCCGTGCGTTTCGTCATCCGCGTCAGGCCGCGCGGCGCCTGCGCGCCCGCGCGAGACCGGCGAGACCGGTACCGAGCAACAACAACGACGCCGGCTCCGGGTTCGCGACCGGGCTGGCCGCGGCACGGCCGCCGCTCGCCCAGATTCGGACCAGGAACCCGCGTTGACCAAGGCGATCGCGCAGTCCGAAGGTCACGCGCGCGGTGTCGCCTCCTGCGAATCCGGAGAACCGCAGCAAGTCCCGCGAGTCAGTCACTTCGTCTGCGAACACGGTCGCGTTGCCACCCCCGGCGAAGCTGGCGCTGCGCGTCATGCCACTGTCCTGCGCGAAGCTCAAGCCGTCGATCGTCGCGGATGTCGAATACCCCGTCGGGACGTACCCCGGCTGCGGGTCCGGATCGCGCGCGTCGAAACCGTCCGAGAGTGGATCGAGGATCTCCGCCGTCAACGTGTCCCATGGATTGAGCGCCGGGTTCCCTGTGACGGTGAACGTGACCGTGTAATCGCTGCCATGCTTCAACCCGTCGACAAAGATCGTCGCGCTCGACTGGTTGGTCGGCAGCGAGATCGTTCCGAGGTCGAGAGCAAACCAGCCCGTCTTGAACCCGCTCTGGGTCGCCCCACCCGCGGTCGAGTCGAGCGACAACATGATCGGCTCAGCGCGTGCTGCCGACGGCAGCAGCGCAGCGCAGCTCATGACCAGAGCTACACCCAGTGCTCGCATGGCACCTCCAGCTTTCGCATCGTGTCAGCGCAGGCGGCCTATGTATTCCGGGACGACCGGCGTACCACGCTCGCGACGCCAATCAGCATGGCCCCCGACAGGAGCATCCACGCCGGTTCCGGCGCCTGTGTCGCGTGGGCGGTGGCCGCTGTCAAGCCGGCGGCAATGGCCGCGGCTTCAACGAAGGTGGCCAGCGCGACAAGCGCGAGCACAACAAGGAGCAAAGTTGCCTTCATTTCCCGATCCGGTTCCGCGAGTGAGTGGGCCTTTTCCCAATCACCTGCTTTTCGCAGGGTCCGGGCGGCCTTGGTGCAAGCAGCTGACCAGCTCACCTGCGGTTTACGACCATGAATCCACCATCCAGTTAGGCCGATACCCACTTAGAAGGGTCGGCCCGTTTCAGTTGGCAGCCTGGCGGGTCGCGTGGTACAGTTGAGGACTCCTCAGCAGCAGGCCAAGCTCGACCGTTCGTCGAATTGATGCGCGCACGCAAATACACACTCGTCCTTGCCGATCGCCAGACCGGCGCCATCAGGCGCGTGACGATATCGCTCTGGCCGACGCTCGGCACGATCGTCGCGATTTTGGCGTTGCCGATCCTCATGGGTCTCGGCGCCCGGTGGAGTGCACGCGTCGCCATCGACGATCTGCAGGCCTCGAACGCAGCGCTGGAGGTCGAGAACACGAGCTACCGCGAAGTCACCGGCCAGCTCGCGAATCAGATCTCGGAGCTCCAGGCCGCCGTCAATCAGCTCGGCGAACACGCGGCCGTCGACCCTTCGGTGAGCCGCGCCATGGACAAGCTGCCCGCGATCGTGAAGTCGCGCGCGATGGGCGGCGAAGCGGTTCCGGCCGCACGCGTCTCCATGTTCAACGGCGCGCTGGGATCGCCGGAAGCCGCGCTGGGCGTCCTGAGCGACCTGCTCGGCGCGCTCGGCACCCGTCTCGAATCGGTGCGCGACAACGTCGAGCGCCGCCACAAGCTCGCGATGGCCACGCCGTCGATGTGGCCGGTCGCCGGCTGGCTCTCCTCGTCGTTCGGCAATCGCAAGGATCCGTTCACGTCGGCGAACGACTTCCACCCCGGCCTCGACATCTCGGCCGACTACGGCGAACCGGTGATGGCGACCGGCGACGCTATCGTGCGAACCGCCGGCCGCAACGGCGCCTACGGCAACATGGTGACGCTCGACCACGGCTTCGGCATCACCACGAAGTACGGGCACCTCTCCCGGATCGCGGTTGGCGAAGGGCAGACGGTCAAGCGCGGCGACATCATCGGCTACGTCGGCTCGACGGGTCGCTCGACCGGCTCGCACCTCCACTACGAAGTGTGGATGAACGGCCGCCTCGCCAACCCGATGTCGCTGCTCACGAAATAGAAGACGGCGCGTCGTGGCGCCGCCGGCTTTCAGTCCCGCCCACTCAAAACGTCCCGCCGGCACCCGGCCACCCGCAACCGACATCCGTGGTGTACAATTACCGAATACTCCCTGACGAACCGCCTGCATGCTAGTCGACAAAGTCCTCGCGAAAATCTTCGGCACGCAGAACGAGCGTGAGCTGAAGCGGCTCGCGCCGATCGTCGCCGAGATCAACGCGAAAGAACCGGAAGTCCAGGGGCTCTCGGACGAGCAACTGCGCGCGAAGACGGCCGAGTTCCGCCTGCGCTACGAGCAGGGCGAGACGCTCGACGATCTCCTGCCCGACGCCTTCGCCGTGGTGCGCGAGGCGGGCCGCCGCACGCTCAACATGCGGCACTTCGACGTACAGCTGATCGGCGGCATGGTGCTCCACCGCGGCAGGATCGCGGAGATGAAGACGGGCGAAGGCAAGACGCTCGTCGCCACCCTGCCGGCCTACCTGAACGCCCTCGCCGGCAAGGGCGTCCACGTCGTCACGGTCAACGATTACCTGGCGCGCCGCGACTCGGAGTGGATGGGGCGCATCTACCGGTTCCTCGGCATGACCGTTGGCGTCATCCAGCACGATCTCAGCGACGCCGAGCGCCAGGTCGCCTACGCCTGCGACATCACCTACGGCACCAACAACGAGTTCGGGTTCGATTACCTGCGCGACAACATGAAGTTCGATCTCGCGAACTACGTGCAGCGCGGGCACCACTTCGCGATTGTCGACGAAGTGGACTCGATCCTGATCGACGAGGCGCGCACGCCGCTGATCATCTCGGGCCCGGCCGAAGAGGCGCCCGATCTCTATTACGAGGTCGATCGCATCATCCCGAAGCTCCAGAAGGGGGCGGTGACGCGCGGCGACGTCAAGGCCGAGGAGCGCGAGGAGCTCGAGAAGACCGGCGACTACATCGTCGACGAGAAGCACAAGACCGTGACGCTCACCGAGAGCGGCATGGCGAAGGCCGAGAAGATGCTCGCGCACCGCCTCGAGCCCGGCACCGACGGGTTGTACGACCCGGCGAACATGAAGATCCTCCACCACATCAACCAGGCGCTGCGCGCGCACTCGTTGTTCCACCTCGACGTGGAATACATGGTGAAGGACAGCCAGGTCGTCATCGTCGACGAGTTCACGGGACGGTTGATGCCGGGGCGCCGCTGGAGCGACGGTCTGCACCAGGCGGTCGAGGCGAAGGAGCACAACACGAACCACCCCGAGGTGAAGATCGAGCGTGAGAACCAGACGCTCGCCACCGTCACCTTCCAGAACTACTTCCGCAAGTACGCCAAGCTCTCCGGCATGACCGGCACGGCCGACACCGAAGCGCAGGAATTCGCCAGCATCTACAAGCTGGACGTGATGGTCATCCCGACCAACCGTACGCTGCGCCGCGTCGAGGAGCCGGACACCGTCTATCGCACCGAGCGCGAGAAGTACGAGGCGATCGTCGCCGACGTCATCGAGAAGCAGAAAGAAGGACGACCGGTCCTCGTCGGCACCGTCTCGATCGAAAAATCAGAGCGGCTGTCGAAGCTGCTGAAGCTGCGCGGCATCCGCCACGTGGTCCTGAACGCCAAGTTCCATGCGCAGGAAGCGGAGATCGTGGCGCAGGCCGGGCGCAAAGCGACCGTGACCATCGCGACGAACATGGCCGGCCGCGGCACCGACATCCTGCTCGGCGGCAACTCCGAGTTCATGGCGCGGCAACGCACGCTCGCCGACCAGATCGCGGAGAAGCTCCCCAAGGGCCAGGAGAAGTTCGTGGACGATGCCGACTTCGTCTACTTCTATCACCTGGATCATTTCTACCGCGTCGCGCGCGGACAGTACGAGCAACTGCTCTCCGCCTTCAAGAAGGAAACGGACAGCGAGCACGACGAGGTGGTCCGCCTCGGCGGCCTCCACATCATCGCCACCGAACGGCACGAAGCACGGCGTATCGACAACCAGCTGCGCGGCCGCGCCGGCCGTCAGGGGGACCCGGGCTCGTCGCGCTTCTACTTGTCGCTCGAAGACGACTTGATGCGCATCTTCGGGTCCGACCGCATCTCCGGCCTGATGCAGCGGCTCGGGATGGAAGAAGGCGTGCCGATCGAGCACGGGATGGTGACGCGCGCGATCGAGCGGGCGCAGAAGCAGGTCGAAGCACAGAACTTCAGCGTCCGCAAACACCTCCTCGAATACGACGACGTGATGAACAAGCAGCGCGAGAACATCTACGCGCTGCGCCGCGAGCTGCTCGAAGGCAAGATTCACATCGACGAGAACGAAGAGGTCGACACCCGCGGTTACCTGGTCGCCCTCGGCGAAGGACTCGCGGCCGCGACCGTCGAGAACTACGCGAACAAGGACACCGATCCCGAAGAGTGGGACTTCGACGCGCTCAGAAAGGCCATCTCGGAGCTCTTCGCGTTCGACGAGCAGGAACAGGAGTCGCTCGACTTCAGCGGCAAGACGCCCGACGAGATGATCGATCTCGTATGGGACTTCGCGCTCAAGAAGTACGAGGCGAAGGAAAAGCTGCTCGACGACGCCTCGATTCTGCACCGCGTCGAGCGCGACATCATGCTGCAGATCGTCGACGCGCAGTGGAAGGACCACCTCTACTCGCTCGATCATCTCAAGGAAGGCATCGGCCTGCGCGGCTACGGCCAGCGCGATCCGCTCGTCGAGTACAAGAAAGAGAGCTTCGCGCTGTTCGAGGCGATGAAGGAGCGGATCGACGAAGAGATCGTCCGCTACCTGTGGCGCCTGATGCCGGTCGTCGGAGAAGAGGGACCAGCCGTACCGGTCCGGCGTCCGGCGCCCCGCCGTCCGTCGCCAATGACCATGAGCGCGCAGCCGGCACAGTCGCCGTTCGGCGCCATCCGCGGCGGCGGAGGCGGCGCGGCTGCGGTGGCCGAACCACCGCGCCCCGCTCGCACTGGCGGCGACGACGTGGTGCGCCAGGTACGCCACGACGCGCCGAAGGTTGGGCGCAACGACCCCTGCCCCTGCGGCAGCGGGAAGAAGTACAAGAAATGCCACGGGGCGTGATGGGTTCAGAAGGTTCAACGGGTTCGGGTTCGGGGCAGCCGGCAGCGGCTGCCCTTGTTGTATCAGGGGACGTGAATGGACACGCGGACTGATGTTCTCAACGCCGATCAGATTTCCGTCGGCCTCACCACCGCCCTGACGTTCGACGACGTGCTGCTCGTGCCGCAGCATTCGACGGTGCTGCCGAGCGCGGTGGACGTGTCGTCGCAGTTCACGCGCAACATCCGCCTGAACGTGCCGCTCGCCAGCGCCGCGATGGACACCGTCACCGAATCGCGGCTCGCGATTGCGATGGCACAGCAGGGCGGCATCGGCGTCATTCACAAGAACCTGTCAATCGAGGAGCAGGCCTCCGAGGTCGATCGCGTGAAGCGCTCGGAGAGTGGGATGATCGTCAACCCGATCACGCTCTCCCCCTCCAGCCGGATTCGCGAAGCGCTCGCGCTGATGAAGAAATACCGGATCTCGGGCGTGCCGATCACCCAGGATGGCAGCAAGGAAGGGAAACTCGTCGGCATCCTCACGAACCGCGACCTGCGGTTCGAGACGAACCTCGATCGGCCGATCGCCGAGATCATGACCCGCGACCCGCTGTTCACGGTGCCGGTCGGCACGACGCTCGAACAGGCGCGCGAGTTCCTGCACCGGCACAAGGTCGAGAAGCTGCTGGTCGTCGATGACCGATTCATGCTGAAGGGGCTCATCACCGTCAAGGACATCCAGAAGGCGATCAAGTACCCGAACGCGTGCAAGGACTCGCTCGGGCGGCTGCGCGTGGCCGCGGCGATTGGCGTCGGCAAGGACGCTGTCCAGCGCGCCGAAGCGCTCGTCGGCGCGAACGTCGACGCGCTGGTCATCGACACCGCGCACGGACACTCGCAGGGCGTCCTCGACATGGTGCGGCGGATCCGCCGGCAGTTCCCGAACGTGGATCTCGTCGCCGGCAATGTCGCAACCGCCGAAGCCACGCAGGCGCTCATCGAGCTCGGCGTCGACGCGGTGAAGGTCGGCATCGGCGCCGGCTCCATCTGCACCACCCGCGTCGTCGCGGGGATTGGCGTGCCGATGATCACCGCGATCGCCGACTGCGCGCGCGCGGCGGCGCGTCGCAAGGTGCCGATTATCGCGGACGGCGGGATCCGCTATTCAGGCGACATCACGAAGGCGATGGCGGTTGGCGCCAGCGCGGTGATGATCGGCAGCCTCTTCGCGGGCACCGACGAGAGCCCGGGGGAGATGATCCTGTTCCAGGGGCGCAGCTTCAAGGAATACCGCGGCATGGGATCGCTGGGCGCCATGCGCCGCGGCAGCCGAGATCGTTACTTCCAGGACGAGTTCGATCTCGATGCGAGCCCTGAGTCGGCCGAGAAACTGGTGCCGGAAGGGATCGAAGGGCGCGTCGCGCACAAAGGCAGCGTCGCCGCGATGATCCATCAGCTGATGGGCGGCTTGCGCGCCGGCATGGGCTACACCGGCTGCGCCGACATCCCGACGCTGCAGCGAGAGGCGAAGATGATTCGCGTCAGCCCCGCGGGTCTTCGCGAAGGCCACGTGCACGACGTCATCATCACGAAAGAAGCCCCGAACTATCGAGTTGAGTAGGTAGGCGCCGCGTAGCGGCGGCAAGCCCAAAGGGCGTCGCGCGAAGCGCGTAAAGCGCGTGGGGGTGGGGCCCCACGCGCATTGAGAGAAGATGCCGCGGGCTAGCGGGGCTTCCCGGTCATCGGCACAAATCTCACGGGCAGCGTGTTCAGCAGCTCGGTTCCTTCCGGCGTTCGTCTCAGGATCTGCAGCTCCTGCGAATACGACCCGACGGGGATCGCCATCAGCCCGCCGACCTTCAACTGCTCCACCAACGCCGGCGGTACTTCGTCAGGCGCAGCCGTGACGATGATCCGATCGAACGGCGCCTCTTCGGGCCATCCAAGATACCCGTTCCCTGTCCGCACCTGCACGTTGTCGTGGCCGAGCGACGCGAGCGTCTTGCGCGCGCGGTCGGCCAGTGACGGAGTGATCTCGACCGTGAAGACCTCTTTCGCCAGCACGCTCAACACCGCCGCCTGGTACCCCGAGCCGGAGCCGATCTCCAGCACGCGATGCTCGGGCGCCACGTCGAGCGCCTGCGTCATGAACGCGACGATGTACGGCTGCGAGATGGTCTGACCGTGGCCGATCGGGACCGGCGTGTCCGCGTACGCTTCGGCGCGCCCTGCTTCGGGAACGAACAGGTGCCGCGGCAAGGCGAGCATCGCGTCGAGCACGCGCGGATCCTTGATGTCGCGCGCCTTGAGCTGCTCGTCGACCATCCGCTTGCGCGGCGCGCTCCAGTCGTCGGATTCGGGTGTCATGCTGACGTCGCCGTTGGCGGGTCTGAAGACCCGCCCTACGTGGGTCACGCGCACCACACGACAACTTTTACTTTTAACACGTCGGCCGGGCCTCGAGACCCGGCGTCATTCTGATATCGAGACGGCGCCGGTTCTCGCCGGCGTCGTGGATGTCTACCTCGATCGCGCCGTCGCCGCCGGGGCGTCCGCGCCAGCGCTCCGCCCACTCGATTGCGACGATGCCGCCGCCGGACACGAGGTCTTCCAGCCCGAGGTCGTCGACCTCCGGCGGCTCCAGGCGATAGAGATCGACGTGATACAGCGTCGCCGATCGGCCGGTGTATTCCTGCACGATCGTGAACGTGGGGCTCGAGACGTCGTCCGGATCGGCGCCGATGCCGCGCGCCAGCCCGCGGACGAACGCGGTCTTGCCGGCGCCGAGATCGCCATAGAGCAGCACCACGTCGCCGCGGCGCAGGCTGCGCCCGAGTGATTCGCCGGCGGATTCGGTTTCCGATTCGTTCGCGGTGGTGATCATGCGCCGCCCTCTGGTTGGCGCCTGATGCGGCGACGGGCCGTCAATTCGAGCACCGCATCGCCGAGGTGCGCGGCGATGTCGGTCGGCAGGAGCGCCCCCTCCCCCTCGTCTGCTTCGGCGAGATCGCCGGCGGTGCCGTGCAGATACACCGCGAGCTTGGACGCTCCCTCCGCATCGAGAATCTGCGCGAACCACGCGGCGATCATCCCCGTCAGCAGATCGCCCGATCCGCCGGTCGCCATGCCGGCGTTCCCGGTCAGGTTCACGAAGGCGCGCGATTCCGGTCCGGCGATCACGGTGCGATGGCCCTTGAGGACGACGTGCACGCGGTGGGAGGCGGCAAACTCGCGCGCGTGCTCGAGCCGATCCGATTGGACCTGCTCGATCGTGACGCCGAGCAGCCGCGCCATCTCGCCCGGATGCGGCGTGATGATCACGTCCACGCCGTCGCGGCCGACCAGCCGATCGGGGTCGCCGGTGAAGGCATTCAGCGCGTCCGCGTCGAGCACCAGCGGCACCCCGGCGCGCTCGACGATTGCATGAACGAAGGCGACGGTTGACGGGTCCTGGCCGAGACCCGGGCCGATCGCGATCACATCCGCCTTCATGTCCAGCACCCGATCGACGGCGCTGAAATCGATCGTCCCGGCTGCGGTTTCCTCGAGCGGCTCCGTCATGTATTCCGGCATCATCGCGGCGATGGTCGGCACGCACGATCGCGGCGTCGCAATCGTCACCAGTCCCGCGCCCGACCGCAGCGCGCCGAGCGCGGTGAGATGCGCCGCGCCGGTCTTGCCGAACGATCCGGCGATCACGAGCACCCGGCCGAAGTCCCCTTTGTGCGAATCCGCAGCACGCGCCGGCACCAGCTCGCGCATGCGCTCGCGGGTCAGCAGCTCGACCCAGGGACCTTCGAGCTCGTCGATCACCGCGGCCGGAATGCCGATGTCCGCGATCACGAGGTCGCCGCCGTAGGCGTCGGCTGGCGGCAGGATCAGCGGAATCTTCGGCGCGGCGAGCGTCACGGTCATCGATGCTTCGATTGCCTCCCCTTCGAGCTCGTGCGTGTCGGCGGAGACGCCGGTCGGGAGATCGATGGCGACGATCGGCACGCCGAGGCCGTTCACGTCCGCCACCACCGTTTCGAGCAACCCCGTGAGCTGTCCGTGGAAGCCGGTGCCGAGGATCGCATCGACGACGAGGTCGCACTCGGAGACTTCCGTGAAATGGAGCTCCCACTGCTGCGCGTCGGTGATCTCGACGACGGTCAGGCCGACGCGGCCGAGGATCTCGAGGTTGGTGCGCGCGGTGCCGCGCACCTCGGCGACGCTGCCGAGCAGGAACACGATCCCCTCGATGCCGCGCTGCGCGAGCGTGCGCGCGACGACGAAGCCATCGCCGCCGTTGTTGCCGCGGCCGCACAGCACGCCGACCTTGCTCGACGCGAGGTCCTCGAACGCGGCTTCCATCGCCGCGACCGCCTGGCGCCCGGCATTTTCCATCAGCACGATCGCCGGGATGCCGATCTCGTCGATCGTCTGGCGATCGGCTTCGCGCATCTGCTGGGTGTTCAGGACTCGCATGGCGTTTCGAAGATATTCGCTATGTTAGACTTTTCGCAACATGCGCGGCGCGGTTTACGTGAACGGCAGAATCACGCCGGCCGACCAGGCGGTCGTGCCGGTGTACGACCACGGGTTCGTCTACGGCGAAGGCGTGTACGAGACGCTGCGCACGTACAACAGGGTGCCGTTCCTGTACGACCGCCACATGCGGCGGCTGCGGCAGTCCGCGAAGCATCTCGACCTCGCCGTGCCCTTCGACGACCGCGCGCTGCTCGGATCGATTTACGACACGATGGATGCGGCGGGCGAGATGGACGAAGGCTACATCCGCATCCTGCTCACGCGCGGCGTCGGCGAGCTGACGTACGACCTCCGGGCGACGCCCACGCCGTCGCTGGTGATCATCGTCAAACCTCACGAGGAGCCGCCGGCACGCGTCGCCAGCGACGGCATCAAGATCTCACTCGTCGAGATCCTGCGCAACCATCCACGATCGGTGAACCCGATCATCAAGTCGAACAACCTGCTCAACAACGCGCTCGCGATGCAGACGGCGTATCGGCGCGGCGGCGAAGAAGCGCTGATGTGCAATTTCCGCGGCGAGCTGTCCGAGTGTTCGCAATCCAACTTCTTCCTCGTACGCGGCGGCGTGGCGCTGACGCCGAAGTCGTCGGCGGGACTCCTCGAAGGCGTGACCCGCGCGTTCCTCTTCGAGGTCGGGCAGGCGGTCGGCGTCGAGGTGCGCGACGACATCCTCTATCCGAAAGATCTCGACACCGCGGACGAAGCGTTCATCACCAGCACGACGCGCGAGTTGAGTCCCGTGACGCGGATCGACGACCGGCCGATCGGCACGGGCAAGCCCGGGCCGATCACGTTGAAGCTGCTCGAAGGATATCGCCGCAAGGCGCTCGAACTGACGCAATCGCCCGCCGTCCCGCAAGCCTGACAGCGGCTGCACATACCCGGCATCAGCATTGCCACTGGCGCCTGCAAGGAGGCACAACAGTGGCGCGATTTCCTCAGATTGCCTGTACGGCCACCCTGATCATGGCAGCCGCTGCCGTGACCGTGCAGGCGGATCCCATCAATATCACGGGCGGCTCCGTGTTCATCGCGCAGCCCACCGTGGTGGAACTCGGGGACCTCAATCTCGTGGGGACCGGAGGGTTCAGCCTGACCTCGCGTGTCGCGCCAAGCGGCGGCCTGCAAGGTCCGTTCGACCAATGCAACGTCCCTGAATGCTCGCCGGGCACCCAAATCAACATGGACATCCAGTTGTCGGGATCGTCCGGGTTCCTGCCGGGGGCGGTCATGACGATCGGCGGCGACCGCTACGACGACCTCGAGAGCCAGCTGGCGATGGCGAATGTCACCCTGAACTTCAAGGGCTTCATCACCGCGCCCGACGTGGGACCGGCGCGGGTCTCGCTGTCGGCGCCGTTTTCACTCACCGGACAAGCGTTCGCGTTGACGCCGCTCGGCGAAATCGCGCACGACGATCCGCTGTTTGGACGCGGGACAGGCACCGTCACGCTGATTCCGTTTCCGACCCAGTCCGAGTTCCCGCCCGGCTGGATGGTAGAAAGCGTGCGCTTCGACTTCGCGCAACCCACGCCCGAACCGTCCACGCTGGTGCTTTTCGGGAGCGGCATCGCGGCCGTCGTGAGGGCGCGGCGCGCGCGAGGGTAATTACACGGCGGCGCCCTGTTCGACGAAGTCCTCGATCGGCGGGCACGCGCACATCAGATTGCGATCGCCATACGGGTTGTCGATACGTGACACGGACGGCCACACCTTGCTCGCGCGGACGAACGGCAGCGGATACGCCGCTTGCTCGCGCGAGTACGGGTGCGGCCATTCGTCCGACGCGATCGCGTCGGCGGTGTGCGGCGCGTTCTTGAGCACGTTGTCCTTCGCGTCGGCGCGCCCGTCGAGCACCGCCTGAATCTCGCGGCGGATCGCAATCAGCGCCTCGCAGAAGCGATCGAGCTCGTCTTTCGCTTCGCTCTCGGTCGGCTCGATCATCATCGTGCCCGCCACCGGGAACGAGACGGTCGGCGCGTGGAAGCCGTAGTCCATCAGCCGCTTCGCGACGTCCTGCTCGTCGACCGCCGGTCCCGCTCCGTGCTTGAACGGGCGCAGGTCGAAGATCAACTCGTGCGCCACGCGTCCGTTGTGATTCGCGTAGAGCACCTCGTAGTGCGATTCGAGCCGTGCCTTGATGTAGTTCGCGTTCAGGATCGCGACCCGCGTCGCGTCGGTCATCCCTGACGCGCCCAGCATCCGCACGTAGCCATACGAGATCAGCAGGATGCTCGCGCTCCCCCACGGCGCGGCCGACACCGCGTGGATCGCCTTCTCGCCCCCCACCGGCACGACCGGATGGCCGGGAAGATACGGCGCGAGATGGGTCGCGACCGCAATCGGTCCCATGCCGGGGCCACCGCCGCCGTGCGGGATTGCAAACGTCTTGTGCAGGTTGAGATGGCACACGTCCGCGCCAATCGACGCGGGACTCGTGAGCCCGACCTGCGCATTCATGTTCGCGCCGTCCATGTAGACCTGGCCGCCGTGCTCGTGGACGATGGCGCAGATCTCGCGGATGCGCTCTTCGAAGATGCCGTAGGTCGACGGATACGTGACCATGATCGCGGCGAGCGAGTCCTTGTACTGGGCCGCCTTCGCCCGCAGATCATCGACTTCGATGTAGCCGTGGCTGTCGCAGGCGACCACCACGACGCGCAGGCCCGCAAGCGTCGCGCTCGCGGGGTTGGTCCCGTGCGCCGACGCGGGGATGAGCACCACGTCGCGCCTTGGCTCGCCGCGATCGCGATGGTAGGCGCGAATGACCATCAAGCCCGCGAGCTCCCCTTGCGCGCCTGAATTCGGCTGCAGGGAGACGCCGGCGAACCCGGTGATCGCGCAGAGCGCCGCCTCGAGATCCTTGAACACCTCGCCATAGCCAGCCGCCTGCTCGACCGGCGCGAACGGGTGGATCCGGTTGAAGGCCGGCCAGGTGATCGGCAGCATCTCGGCGGCCGCGTTCAGCTTCATCGTGCACGAGCCGAGCGGAATCATCGAGGTGTCGAGGCCGATGTCTTTCCGCTCGAGCGCGCGGATGTAGCGCATCAGCTGCGTTTCCGAGTGATGCGTGTTGAATACCGGATGCGTCAGGTATTCGCTGGTGCGGCGGAGCGTGACGGGCGCCTTCAACGAGAACGGCGCGCGGTCCTTGAACGTCGGCCGCTTGCCCGGCGTGAACACTTTCACGATGTCGGCCACGTCCTCGATGGTCGTCATCTCGTCGAGCGAGATGCCAATCGCGCCGTCGCTGGTGTACCGGAAGTTCATGCCCGCGGCTTCCGCCGCTTTGCGCACGGCCGCGACCGGCGCGCCTTCAATCCGGAGCGTGTCGAAGTACCCGGCGTTGGTCTGCGTGAGTCCCTGCGCGCTCAATCCTTCGTCGAGCGCGCGCGCGAGCCCGTGAATCCGCTCCGCGATCGCACGGATCCCCGTCGGACCGTGGAACACGCTGTACATGGCCGCGATATTGGCGAGCAGCGCCTGCGCGGTGCAGATGTTCGACGTCGCCTTCTCGCGGCGGATGTGCTGCTCGCGCGTCTGCAGCGCCATGCGATACGCGCGGTGCCCGCGTGCATCCACCGACACGCCGATGATGCGGCCCGGCGCCTGCCGCACGAACGTTTCGCGGGTCGCGAAGAACGCGGCGTGCGGACCCCCGTAGCCAAGCGGCACGCCGAAACGCTGCGAGTTGCCAACCACGGCGTCGGCTCCCATCTCTCCGGGCGGCGTCAGCAGCGCCAGCGCCATGAGATCGGTCGCGACCGCGACGAGCAGTCCCGCGGCGTGCGCCTTCTCGATGATCGGCCGCAGGTCGCGCACCTCGCCGTGGTCGTCCGGATACTGAAGCAGCAGGCCGAACGCGCGATCCATCGGCAGCGACTCGGGATCGTCGATCTCGAGGCGGATCTTCAGCGGCTCGGCGCGCCCGCGCAGCACGTCGATCGTCTGCGGGAACGTCCGCCCGGCGACGAGAAACACACTCTCCTGCCCGGCCGGCGCCTTCTTCGTGTTCAGGCGATGGAACATCGCCATCGCCTCGGCCGCCGCCGTGCCTTCATCCAGCAGCGACGCCGTCGCGATCGGCATCCCGGTCAGATCTCCCACCATCGTCTGGAAGTTGAGCAGCGACTCGAGACGTCCCTGCGCAATCTCCGCTTGATAGGGCGTGTAGGGTGTATACCAACCAGGGTTCTCGAGCACGTTGCGCTGAATCACGGCGGGCGTGTGGCAGTCGTAGTAGCCCATACCGATGTAGGAGCGCATCGGCCGGTTCTTCGCGGCGACGCCGCCGAGGCGGCGAAGATATGCGGCCTCGGATTCCGCCTCGGGCAGGTTCAGCGTTCGCGAGAGGCGAATGCCGGACGGGATGGTCTGGTCGATGAGCGCGTCGAGCGATGGGACGCCGACGGCGCGCAGCATCTGGTCGCGCGCCTCTTCGTCCGGTCCGATGTGCCTGGATGCAAAGCTGTCCGGTGTGTCGTTCTTCATCAAAATCAAATGGTGGGTCCGTAGCGTCCGCGTTCCCGTAGCGTCCGCGTTCCCGTAGCTTCCGCGTTCCCGTAGCGTCCGCCTTCAGGCGGAAGCACCACTACTGCGTCAGTTTCGTGTATTGCTCCGCGTCGAGGAGGTGACTCGCATCGCCGTTCACGCGCACTGCGATCATCCACGCGCCATGCGGATCCGAGTTGACGGTCTCGGGATGCTGGACGAGCGTCGAGTTCACCTCGATGACCTCGCCGTCGACCGGGCTGTAGAGCTCCGAGACCGCCTTGACCGATTCGACGGTGCCGAACACTTCCCCCTTCTTCAGGGCGCGCCCGACCTGCGGCAGCTCGAGATACACGATGTCGCCCAGTTGCTTCTGCGCGTAATCGGTGATGCCGACGCGCGCATCGCCGCCGCCCAGCCGAATCCATTCATGGTCGTTCGTGTACTTCAGATCAGCGGGATACATGTCTGCTCCTGGCACCTCGACGAGGTGCCCTACTTGTTAGGACGCTTGTAGAACGGCATCGGGACCACGGCCGCCTTGGCGCGCCGGCCACGAACATCTATTTCGAACTCCGTGCCGGCCGCGGTGCTGTCGACCGGCAAGTACGCCATCCCGATCGCCTTCTTCAAGTACGGTGTCTGCGTGCCGCTCGTCACGACGCCCGCCTTCGCAGCGCCGACATACACGTCGTAGCCATGGCGGCCGATCGCGCGCTCGAGCATCTCGAAGCCGACGAGCTTTCGCGGTACGCCGCTCGCCTTCTGTGTGCGCAGCACGTCGGCGCCGATGAACGACTCTTTTTTCCAGCCGACGATCCAGCCGAGATCCGCCTCGAGCACCGTCGTGGTCTCGTCCATGTCGTTGCCGTAGAGACGCATCGCCGCTTCGAGCCGCAGCGTGTCGCGCGCCCCAAGGCCCGCGGGCACGATGCCCGCGCCCTTGCCGGCCTGGAGGATCGCATCCCACACACGCTCGGCCGCATTGGGCGGCACGAACACTTCGAAGCCGTCCTCGCCCGTGTACCCGGTGCGTGAAATCGTCACGCGCACGCCGGCCACTTCACCGGTCGAGAACCAGTAGTACTTGATCGACGACAGGTCCACGCCGGTCAGCGTCTGCAGCACGTCGCGCGCGGCCGGCCCCTGGATCGCAAGCAAGGCGTACCGTGAGCTCGTGTTCACGGCCGCCGCATCTCCGATGCCCTGGATGTTCTTCGTGATCCAGGTAAAGTCCTTGATGATGTTCGACGCGTTGACGACCAGCATGAAGTGGTCGTCCGCCAGCCGATACGCCAGCACATCGTCCACGAAGGTGCCTTCGGGGGTGGTCAGCGCGGAGTACTGCGCCTGATTGGTCGCCAGCCGCGAGGCATCGTTGGTCGTAATGTGCTGCACGGCTTTCAGTGCATCAGACCCGGCGATCTCGATCTCGCCCATGTGTGAGACGTCGAACAGCCCGGCGCGCGTCCTCACCGCCATATGC
Organism: Acidobacteriota bacterium; assembly: GCA_046734675.1. Classification (GTDB taxonomy): domain Bacteria; phylum Acidobacteriota; class Vicinamibacteria; order Vicinamibacterales; family 2-12-FULL-66-21; genus QHWT01. Next base: position 9,999 of record JBKPRU010000291.1, on the reverse strand, counting down.
TCGTCGACGATGCCGGAGTATTCGACGGGCATGTCCCAGCCGCCGAACTCGACCATCCGGGCGCCGAGGGCGCGGTGTCTCGCGTGGAGGGGCGTTTTCTTGAGAGTGCCCGAGGCAGGCTGTGTCATCAGATCGGGAAGGAGGGCCAGCCCTTGCAGCGCGCGCAGGCGGGCGCGTATCCACGGAAAGGTACTATGCGGCCCGGCCGGGGTCAAGGCGCGATAATGCGGCGATGCGGTTCGTCGCGCTCGCGCTTGCGCTCGTCTCGGCCGCGGCGTCGCCCGCTCAACGGACGAGCGTGCCGCTGCCCTCGATCGTCGTGGGCCGCGTCGTCGACGCGACGAGCGGCCGGCCGATTGCCGGCGCCATCGTCACGCTGTTTGGAACCGCCGCTGCACCGGCGGAGTCGGGCGAGGGACGTGGGTCTACCGGACCACGTGCACGGCTCATGACCAACGACGCCGGACAGTTCGTCGTGCGCGGCCTGCGCAAGGGCTCGCTGTTCCTCGTCGTGACAAAAGGCGGCTACGTCGATGCCACCAACGCGCAGCGTCGCCCCCTGGGAACTGCGCAGCGCATTGAGGTTGGCGAGGGACAACGCATCACGGACGTCGAGGTCCGGATGTGGAAGTACGCTGCGATTGCCGGCACGGTAACGGACGAACTCGGCGAACCGGTGGTTGGCGTGCGCGTGCAGGCGTACCGGCGCGTGTTCGCCGCGGGACGCACGCGTTACACAGCGAGCGTGGCCGCGACGACCGACGATCGCGGCATGTATCGCATGGCCAACGTCCCGCCAGGCGATTTCCAAATCGCCGTGGTCTCGACGCAGAGCGCAGTGCCGAGCGCGGTGATCGACACGCTACGACGTGGCACGTCAACTGCGGAGCGGCGTGCGGAGTTGTCGCGGGAGATTGGGGCGCTCGGTTCGCTCGGAGCGCCGGCCGGTACTCCGTTCGCGATCTCGACGGGCACGCACACCCTGAGCCTCTCGCCCGGCACCGCTACGACCACCGCACGATCGGACGGATCACTCATCATTTATCCATCGACGTTCTACCCCTCTTCCATGTTGCCGTCGGCGTCCACGATCGTCACCGTGCGCGCCGGTGAAGAACGCGTCGGCATCGACGTGCAGCTGCAGCCCGTCCATGGTGTTCGCGTCACCGGACTGCTGCTCGCGCCCGGCGAATACGTCGATCATGTTCCGCTGCGTCTCGTCCCGGTCGTGCACGATGTGTCGATCCCCGAGCTCGAGACCGCATCGACCATCAGCGATGCCGACGGCACCTTCGCGTTCCCGGCCGTGCCGCCGGGACAGTACGTGCTGCGCGCGGTCCGCGTGCCGCGTCCACCCGCCGATCCTGCGCCGAGCGGCGCGCCGGTCGTCCGTTCGGGGAACGTCAGCGTATCCGCGACACCACCGCCGGCGCCCGGCCTCGCACTGCCGCCGCCCATCCCACCGGATGCGACGCTCTATGCAGAAGCCACGATCGCGGTCGGCGACGCGGACGTGCCACGGCTCACGCTGCCACTGCGTCCCGGGCCTCGTGTCAGCGGACGCGTCGAGTTCGACGGGACCGGCGATCCACCGGACGCCGCCACACTCGCGAACGTTCGCATCTCGCTCGACCCCGCCGATGCGACGCGTGAGCTGCCCGATGGCCTCGGGTTCGCCACCGGACGCATCGACGAGACCGGCCGCTTCCGCACCTACGGCGTGCCGCCCGGCAAGTACTTCATCCGCGTCGGCGGACTCTCCAACTGGTTCCTCGACGGCGCGTTTTCCGAAGGACGCGACCTCGCGGACCAGCCCGTCGACATCACCGCCGATCTCTCAGGCATCGTGCTGACGTTCACCGATCGCCCGTCGAGCATCGCCGGCGTGGTCCGCAGCGGGCCGTCATCGGACGGCAGCGCCGTCGTGCTCGTGTTCCCGACAGACCGCTCGCAATGGGATCCCACGGGCACGGCGCCGCGGCGGCTCCGCACCGCTCGCGCGAATGCCGACGGGTCGTATCTCTTTCCGACTCTCCCGCCCGGCGACTACTTCGTCCTCGCCGTCCACGAGACATTCGAGGACGAATGGCGGGACCCGGAATTTCTCGAGTCGATTGCCGGCAGCGCCGAACAGGTTCGGCTGGTCGAAGGCGAGCGCCGCACGCTCGATCTCCGCACCATTCCCGATCGCTGATCAGGAGTTCACGACGATACACGTCCTCCTTTCCTTGTTCGTGCTGGTCACGCTCGCGCCGCGGCAGCAGGCAGGTGCGCCGCCCCGCGACGCGGCGCCGCGCGGCCCGGGCACCGCGACGATCGCCGGCACGGTGGTGGGCGCTGGTCTCGATCCCACACCCGTGCGTCACGCGCGCGTCACACTGACGAGCGCCGACCCGCCGACCTCGCTGACCGTCATCACCGGCAACGACGGACGCTTTGCCTTTCCCGGCCTTCCTCCCGGCCGCTTCATCGTCACGGCCTCGAAAGACGGGTGGCTGCCCTCCTCGTACGGCGCCAAGGCGCCGCTTCGCCCGGGCACACCCATTCCCGTCGCGGCCGCGCAGACAATCGAAATTGCGCTGCCGCTGATGCACGGCGCAGCCATTGCCGGCGAAGTGCTCGACCCGTTCGGCTACCCCGCCGCAGGCGCGACGATTCGCGCGATGCGTTCGTTCGTTGTGAACGGCGAACGCCGCTTCACCGTGTTCGGCTCCGCCGCCACGGCGGACGACCGCGGCGCGTATCGCATCTACGGTCTTCCTCCCGGCGAGTACGTGGTGGGCGCGGCGTGGCGTCCGTCGTATGTCGCGGCCGGGAGCGAGCTGCACTTGACGTCCGACGCGGACGTCCGCGACGCGCTCCGCTCGACCGACCCGCCGCGAACTACCTCCGCGCGCCCACACTCCATCGCGCTCGCCCCGACCTTCTATCCAGGGACCTCCGTCCCGCGCGACGCCGCCGCGCTCTCGATCGCGGCCGGCCAGGAACGCACCGGCGTCGACTTCACACTGCAAATCGTCCCCACTGCGCACATCGACGGGACGGTGGCGCTGCCCGGCACGACAGCGCTCTCCGGCGCGCTCGTCGCCTTGATGGCCATCGACCATGTTCCCGTACCCGGCACGCCGCTCGAGGCGTATCGCTCGACTGGCACCCAGGCGGACGGCAGCTTCGTCTTTGCCGATGTTCCACCCGGGAGATACACAGTCTTTGCTCGCGCGAGCGCCGCGACGGCCAACAGTGTCGTGCAACCTCACTGGGCATCCATCGACGTCTCTGTCGAAGGCGACGATCTCTCCGGATTGAACCTCGCGCTCGCACCAGGCCTCACCGTTTCAGGCCATGTCGGCTTCGACAGCACACGCCTGCCCGCGCCGGATCTCATGGCACTCCGTCTCGCACTCACCCCAATCCAGGCGTCCTCAGCCACGATGTCACCGGCGCCCGCATCGGTCGACGCGAGCGGACGCTTCTCGTTCAGCGGCGTACTTCCCGGACGCTACCGCCTCTCCGCCTCATTCCCCGGACTGGGCACGATCGGCGGCTGGGCCCTCCACTCCGCGCTTCTGAACGGTACCGACATCCTCGACCTTCCGCTCATCGTCTCGGGTACCGATATGGGCGGCGCGCGCATCACCTTCTCGGATCACCTGGCGCAACTCACCGGCACCCTGCAGAACACCGGCGGCGCGCCCGTCGCGAACTACACGCTGATCCTCTTCCCGTCCTCATCCGTGTTCTGGCTGCCGCAGTCGCGGCGCATTCAAGCCGTCCGCCCTGCCGCGGATGGCGCGTTCGTGTTCCGAAACCTGCCGCCCGGCGATTACCTCCTTTCCGTTGTCGATGACGTCGAGAACGGCGCCTGGTTCGATCCCTCGTTCCTGCAGACACTCACGCCCGCCGCTATGAAAGTTACGATCGCCGACGGCGAGCAGCGCGTACAGCACGTGCGCATCGGTGCGCGCTGAACGCGCCAGACACATGCGCGATGTCTTAGCGGTCGCCGCACCGATCGCTCATACGCGGGGTCCCGTTGACTGCACCGAGGACGCCACCGCCTCGGTCGCTGCCTGCGCCTGCCGCGCCGCCTCCGCGGCCGCGGCCGCTTCCGCTATCGCGGCGCGGCGCGCGCGAATGCGGTCGATGTCGCTGACGAACCCGAGGTCGTGCTCGGGCAGTTCACGCAGGTAATCGCGGAGCGTGTGATAACTGATGCCGAGCTCGCGACAGGCACGTCGCTTGTTGTAGCCGCAGCGATCCAGCACCAGCCGCGCATATCGGCTGCCCCACGTGCGCATCGTGTCGCCGCGCGCGAACGACGCCATCAGGTTCTCGGTGTAGAGATCCACGACCGAGGACGGCAGATCCTCGAGCTGCAGCTCGTCGGAATCGGCCAGCGCCACCGCGCGCTCAATCACTCGTTCGAGCTCGCGGACGTTGCCGGGCCACGCATGCGCCATCAGCGCCTCCGACGCGGGCAGCGACAGCCGGAACAGCCGCGTGACGCTGTGCCGCTCGAGAAAGTGATGCGTGAGCTCGAGGATGTCTTCCGGCCGCTCGCGCAGCGGCGGCACCACGATCTCCACGCCGTGAACCCGGTAGAAGAGGTCCAAGCGGAACGCCCCACGCGCGACGAGATCCGCGAGCTTGTGATTCGTGGCCGCGATGATCCGGACGTCGACGCGCCGCGTGCCGGTCGTGCCGACGCGCTCGATCGAGAGATCCTGAATCGCGCGCAGCAGCTTCGCCTGCGCCGCTGACGAGAGATCGGCGATTTCGTCCAGAAACAGCGTCCCCTCATGCGCATGCTCGAACTTCCCTCGTCGACCGCGGACCCCGGTTGCCGTGCGCTCCTCGATGCCGAACAACTCCGCTTCCAGCAGCGTTTCGACGATCGCGGCGCAGTTGACGGCGATGAAGGGTCCGTTGCGTCGCGGGCTCAGCTCGTGAATGTGCCGCGCGACCAGCTCCTTGCCGCTGCCGCTCTCACCCTCGATGAGGACGGTGAAGTTCGTGGCGGCAACGCGTCCCATGCGCTCACGCACGGCACGCATCGCCCGACTCGATCCAATGATCGTCGTCACATTGTCCGCGCGAGGTCGCGGGACCGCACAGAACCCGGCACGGTGCGCGCGCTCGAGCAGGAGGATCATGGCAGCCACGTGCCGGGCGGATTCCAACACCTGCAGATCCCATTCGTCGAGCGTCGCGTGGCCATCGAAGACCACGTCGATGGCGCCGAGCGTGAACGAACCAGCCATGATGTCGATCGTGAGCGCGCCGGGCGGCGGGCCCGAAGAGGAGGACGTGTCGCGCAAATCGATCGAGCGCGCCCGGACCAGCGCGCGCAGTTCCTCCTCGAACCGCTCGCGCACGACCCTCGGATCCCGCCCTATCGGCAGCGCACTCGCCGTTGCAGACAGCAACGCGCCAAGCCCCCGCCGCTTCTCCGCGACGCGACGCCAGACTCGAGCCATGTTGGTGCCTCCCGTGGGCGGCGGGACACCCAAACCTGATGCCACAGGTGCGCGCGTAAATGTCTTAATCATTCTCACGACTCCCTCGCGCCACGCTCGAATCATCACCACGCTCCGGGTATCTGCTCCACTCGGCGTCGCGCCAGCGAGCGGTCCGGCCGGGGACCGGAGGCGCCGGCGGGGTTGGGCCTTCACACATCCACTCGAGACGACGATCGAAGGAGAGTGCGGCGTGATAGCGCACGCCGTCATGCGCATCGATCGCGACGACCTGGCATCGCACCACCCTCGCCGAGACGAGAATGCGATCGCCCTTGCGTGCCAGTTGGACGTCGATGAGCGATCCCGGACGGAGCGGCCGCGCGCCTGCCACCAGCGCGCCCCAGGCGCTCAGGTCGATGACGGAGATGTCGTGGCCCGCGCGCACGCGCCCTGCGATGTCGCGGACGCCCGCGCCCGACCACCGTAGAGCCATCCGGCGTTCCGTCATCGCTCCCCCCAGACCTTTCGCTGGTCGTCGTATCGCAGGACGCGCACGCGCGCGGTCGTGCCCAGCACCCTCACCGCACACTGCGCTCGTCGTCCGTGGAGGTACACGGTGCCGGAGGACGAGGAGCCATTGGGATTCATCGAGAGAATGCGTGACGGGCCGACGCGGACGCCGTCCCCCGACGGCGACGGTTGTCCATCGACGTCGGGGATACCGGCGAGCAACCCGACCGTCACGCCGGCGAAGTGCCACGCGAGCATGTCCGGCGCGGCGATGACCGCGTCATCGCCGCGCTGAATATCTGGCGTCCGGACGCCGTTCCCATTGCCGTCCGTTACGCTGGTGAAGCGATAGTCATCCGCCACCGCTTCGAAGCGCACGCCCACGAACGTGGAGCGCTTGATCGCGGCGAAGCGCGCATCCGCGAGCCGCATCGCGAGATAGTGGGCCGCGCCGCGGGTGCGATGCTCGTCGAGGGCGTTGAGCGCCGGTGGCGTCGCAATCGCCGCGACCGTGCCGGCGATCGACACCACGAAGAGGAGCTCCACCAGCGAGAACCCGCGGCTGCTATTTGTCACCGCCGGTCCGCTCCCCTTTGTCGGGCCCGACCGTGATGAGCGGCTTCAACTTCAGGAAGCTCTTTTCACCGATCCCCTTGACGTTCATCAAATCTTCGACTTTTTTGAACGTGCCGTTCTTCTGCCGGTACTCGAGGATCCGCTGTGCCGCGCTGGGCCCGATGCCCGGCAGCGATTCGAGCTGCGCCTGGGTGGCGGTGTTCAGGTTGACGGGAGACGCCGCCGTCGCGGTGGACGCGTGTTTCGCGGCGGACGCGGCCGGCTTCTGCGCCGTCGGCGCCGCAACAGCGATGGCCAGCAAACCGAGGACAACGAACAGTAGACGCATGTGTTCCTCCTGCTAACGTGAGTGAGGTGGACGGCCTCGTTTGCGTCACGATCTGGGTCGCTCGCGAAGGGGTCGGGCGCCGAACGTGATGTCACCGAGGCCGACGAGCGAGATCGCAAGCGGCGCACCACTGACCCGCGATCGCTTGTCGCCTCTGCAAGCGACAGAACATCCTCGACTTCCTGCGCATCGTCGCGCCGTGATGCGCGAACGCGCGAGGGGCCGGCGAGAAAGAGGTCAACGGGGGTTGCGGTGGATGGGATTGTCGCGAACCGCGCGTCCACATGGAGGCGGGACGAGGCCGTACAAACGACAAGAGTCGAAAGACCTCCGGCACGTTCAGATCACGCGGGTGATCTTTCGAGCCTTCGTGGTCCTTCGACTCTTCGATTGCGTTCCTTCGACTCTTCGACTGTCCTTCGACGCTTCGACTATCTACGGAACGTAAACCAGACGTCGTACACGTGCGCGACCTCCCCGTCAGCCCACGTCAGACGTCCCATCTGGCGGAACTCGTTCCCGTAGCGATCGCGCCGGCCGACGGCCTTGTAGTCGGTGTCAATCGACACGATGCCGGCATCGGCTAGTGACTGGAGCTCCTCCGGCTCGGAGAGGCCATTGTGGTTGCGATCGGTCCACAGCCGGAGCCGGTGGTACATCGCGTCGCGCGCGTCGATGATGCCGTCGGAGGGCGTGACGGATCCGTACGACGGGCTCTCGAGGAACCGGAGTGCCTCGAACCCGTTGGGCGCGGTCAGGCGCAGGTCGCCGCCCGGATGCGTCGGCGTGTAGGGGCCGAACAGTTCCGTCCCGTCATCGATGCGGCCGTTGCCGTTGCGATCGAACGAGAGAAACGCATTCTCCGCGTCGGCCTGCGTCCAGGCGATCTGCTCGGCCTGGCCGTCGCCGTCGATGTCGAACGGCACGCCGTCTTCGACGCTCGTCAGCTTGTAACCCTTGCCGCCGACATCGACGAGGATCGGACTGCCTGGCGTGTACACGCACTCGAAGCCGCTCCAGTAATAGTCGAACCCGAGATCGGCGCACTCCTGCGCCGGCGACTTCGGAGCGATGATCAATGCAGTGCTTTGCGTCAGCCCTGCCGGAAAGATCTGTCGTGAAAATGGCAGGAACGCCCAGTACCAATGCGACCCCAGGGTCGTCCACAGACCGCCATAATCCACCGGGACCTGCCGCTGCGCCGTCGCCGACCAGGTGCCCTCCCGATAGAGCTCGGTGCCGGACTTTCCAGCAACATGCGCTTCGGCCGCGACGCTGAACACACAGACATTTGGAGGCACGGCGGTCGAGACCGTGTATACGAGCCACAGATTGGACCCGAGCTGCGAGCTCTGATTCTGCACAGAGACGATGCCGCCGCAGGGGATGCTGACGTTCTGGGCGGCGACCGGTACGGCCAGCATCACCGCCCACACGACCACGAAGGCGACGCGTCGGTTCATTACGACCTCCTTTGTGCCGGACGTTCATTCCGGCAGCATGTACTGCTTGAGTTGAGACCTCGTGGTCGTCACCCTGATGCCCCGCCGAACGTGATCGACGTATTCACGGAAGGCAAACTGCGCTTGCGGCACGGCGGCGAGCAGGCGATCGCGCGCCTCGAGCGCGGCGCGCCGGCGCTGCATCTCGAGGACGTCCATCCGGCCTTGACGCTCGGCGCTGTTGTCGGCAGTGAGCCCCTCGACCAGCTTCAGCGCCTCCGAGAACACCCGCTGTTCTTCGGCCATCACGTGCTGCGCCTCTTTACGAATGAGCTCCTGCTGGTTTTTAGTGGTCACGATGTAGATCACGGAAGGAATCGGCACCTCGGGGGCCGCAGGGCCGGCCATCGTGCGAAACGCCTCCAGCCAGGCGTTCCAGTTCGGGATCTGCTCCGGGTTCTTTGCGCCATCGATCGTGATCACATCCGAGTCCGCAGCGGAGGGGGCTTGCGCGTGCACGATGGCCCCCGCCGCGAGAAGCAGGTACACGAGGCTCGCGCCGAAACGCAGTGGCTTCATTGAAAACCTCCGATGAAAGTAAGGGCCATCCGGGCGACGAATCGTAGGTGGCCCGTTCAACTGCAACGCGTGCGCCGCGGGCACATCCATAACCTGACGCGGGAACTGAGGCAATGGTGACGGTTGTGCCGCGTCGCGCGGACAGGAGGCCCGGCGCCCGCTGGAGCCGGACGCGTGCGTCAACCGACGTTGGCGCACGCGCGACAGATGCGCGGAATGGGCGAGTGTCAGCGAAGCAGTGGCTCGATCTGCGCCACCATCGATGTGTACTGCTTCAACGCGGCGTCGATCGCCTGCGCAGTCTGGGTTGGCGGCGGGCCGCTCCCGTCCTGCGACAGCGCGTACAGCGCGGCCAGTTGTCCGGCCAGCGCGGGCAGCGTCGACGCTGTCGTCGCCGATCCGCGGCCGCGACCGCGTCCGCCGCCGCCGATGACCGCGGTCAGCTTGGTCGCGACGTCCGATTGCCCGGCCGCCTGCGCGCGATCGCGGGCGGCGGTCACCTTCGGCTCCAGCTCACCGAGCGTCACCATCGCGTCGTACAGGCGTTTCGAGACGGTGAACTGCTGTTGCAGCGCCAGGATCCCCGACTTGACGCGCGGGTCCATGCGCACCGTCAGCGGCTGCGTGAAACTCTTGCCGTTCACGGTCAGCTTCACCGAATACGTGCCCGGCACGACCCATGGCCCTTTCGGCTCGGACGCTGTGTTGTGCGGAGTCGCCGCGATCGGGTAGGCGCGTTCGCCGGGAGGCGGCGTGTAGTGCAGGTCCCACACGAACCGGTGCAGGCCCGTCGTCTTCTGCACGACCGGCGACGGCCGGATCCAGTAGGACGGCACGTTGCCCTGATCCCGGATGTCCACGGGCGCGTCGGCGCTCGAGTAACGGCGCACCAGCTTGCCGGCCCCATCCAGCACTTCGATCGTGACGACGCCAGTTGACGGCTGCTTGAGGAAGTAATGGAGGATCGCGCCGTCCTACACGGACATGAACCGCATCTGGATCGGGACCGACGACGGGCTGATTCAGGTGACGGCGGACGGGGGGAAGACCTGGAAGGACGTGACGCCGAATGAACTGACGCCGTGGGCCAAGGTCTCGATGATGG
>JBKPRU010000290.1:0-17145 GCA_046734675.1 Acidobacteriota bacterium | reverse complement strand
CAGGCGGTGACGACCGCGGCAATCGCGCCTTCCGCTTCGGTGCCGCGGCCGAGCGCGAGCAGACAGAGCGATCGATACTGCTCGATCGAGCGACGGTCGGACGCGCTCGCCGCGTCGGACGGCCGGAGATCGTTGAGGACCGCGAGCGCCTCGTCGTAGCGCGCCGACGCATACAGGTCACGCGCGGCGCCGACCGGATCCTTCGCCGCCGATTGTCCGAAGGCCGCCTGGGCGATCGATCCGGCGAGCAGCAGTGGGACGATGATTCGACGTGCTGGACTGGACATGATGCGCTCCGCTTATTTCATGTCGACGCTCAAGCGCACCGGCGCATGCATCGTGACGGAAACCGCCTGCTTCTTGTCACCGAACTGCGGATGGCGAAAGATGATCTCGTGCGGCCCGATCGTCACGGCGAGGTTGCCGATCGGCGTCTCGCCGACGCGCTTGCCGTCGATCCACACTTCGGCCCACGGCAGCGCGTTGATGTTGACCGTGCCCTGCGGCAGTTCCACCGGAACCGCCGCCACTTTTCCCGCCGGCACCTGCACGACCTTGGTGCCGCGAAAGCCGAGCGTCTCGTTCACGAGCTCGATCTCGTGCCGGCCTGCGCTCATCATCAGGCGATCGGAATCGGTCGTGCCGATCAGCCGTCCGCCTTCGTGGATTTCCATCAGCACCGGCGCCTTCACCGACAGCCATCCGGACACGGGCCCCTGCACGGCTGCCACCGGCGCGAGCACCGACGAAGTCACGCCCGCTTGAATGACGACGCGCTGCTTCACCGGCGCGCCTCCCTCCGCCTGCAGGACCACTTCGTGATCGCCAGGCGCGAGATCGGCAACACTCACCGGCGCGACACCGTGTTCGACGCCGTCCACGGTGACGCGCGCGCCCGCAGGATCCGATTGCACGAGCAGGCTGCCCGCCGACGGCGTTTCCGCCAGCTCGAGATACTGGGACACTTCGGCGCCGGCGGTCACGCTGACGGGAATGACGCGCGGCACGCCTCGGCCGCGCAGTTCGAGGATGTGCGATCCGGCGCCGAGCGACAGCCGCGCCGGCGTGTTGCCGCGCGACACGCCGTCGATAAAGACGGCCACGCCCGGCGGGTTCGTCTGCACGGACAGCGTGCCTTCAGTCGGCCCCGTCGCCGGCCGCGACGAGCGCAGCGCGATCACCGCGCCCTCGCCGAGCGCGACCGCGGCAAGCACGATGACCGCGACGCGACGCCAGCGCGATCCGCCGCGCCGCTCGGCGGCGGCGTCGGGCTCGAACATGCGCTCCGGGTCCGTGTTGATCGGTTCGGGATGCGGTTCGATCGACGCCTCGAGCCGCGGCGGCGCCGACGCGGGATCGATCGAACGCAGCAGCTCCGTGATATCCGGCGCATCGATGACGCGCGTCGACGCGGGTTCCGCTTTCGTTGCGGCAGCGGCCGGCGCGACGGGTTCGATCGGCGGCGTGTTTCGGCTCGACCCCGGCGGTGCAGGCGGCGGCGTCACTCGCGGTGCAGGCTCGATCGGTGCCGCCTTCACGGGCGTCGGCGAAACGAACGGTTCCGTCAAGCGCGTCTCACGCGGCGCGCGCTTTGACTCGCCCGCAGCCTCGACGCGCTTCTTGGGCGGCGCCGGTCGTTCGGCGTGCGCGCGACGCGGCGTCGCTGGCGCGGAGGTCGCCGACTGCACCGGACGCGGGTCCGGTTTTTCCGCGAGCGCTTCGATGAACTCCGCCTTGAGCGCCTCCACATCGTCGCGCGGGGTCGGCCGGGGCGCCGGTGGCGGCGGCGCGGGCGGCTGGACTGGCGGCGCAATGATCGGCGCCGTCAACGTCGGGGGCTCTGGGGCGCGGGTCTCGGAGTAGGCGGGCTCGAGCAGCGCGCTGATGTAACGCGAGACGAACGTCTCGAGCGTTACCGGTGCGGCAACGAAGCCGCTGTCTTCGTAGAGCACTTCCTCGAACGCGGCCTGCGCTTCGATCGCCGACGCGAAGCCGTGGCGCGGATCGAGCTGCAGCGCGCGCGCGAGCCAGGTACGGAGCGACGCCGGCAGCGGCTGCTCCTCGCCCATCGTCGAGCGCGCGGTGGCCGCGTTCAGCAATGCGACCACCTGCTGCTGTGAATATTCCTCCGCCCGCAGCGGACGGCCGAGGATCAGCGCCAGCGCGATCAGGCCGACCGCCGTCACGTCGGCGCGGTGATCGAAGCGCGGCGGACCCGCGGTCGGCGGCACCGCGACGCGCAGCTCCTGCCAGAGCCGCTCGCGGTTGAACTGCAACTGCTCGACCGCCGACCCGAGCACGTGCTCGACGATCACGAGCCGCGCGTGCGGCGTGACGATCAGCCGTTCGGCGGCCATCGTGCCGTGCGCGACGTCGCGCGCGTTCTCGTGCAGCAGCGCGACGGCCGGCACGAGCTGCCGAATCAGGCACAGCGCGGCGTTGAGGTCGAGTTGCAGCCGCCGTTCGGCGGCGACGCGGAGGATGTCGGAGAGCCGCGTGCCTTCGACGTGGTCCGAAACGATCGCGAGCCCGCCCGGGTGACGGTCGACGCGACGGACGCGCGCGTAGTAGGCGTGGCGGAAATTCGTGAGGCGCGCCGCGCGCTCGCGCAGCGCGAACTCGAACGACGGCACCGCAAGCAGCTGCGGCCGCAGCCGCAGGATCTGCAGCAGGTCGCCCGTGCCACCGTCAACCGCGACGACGCGCTCGCCGAGCCCGTCAGAGAACAGCGGCGCTTCGGGACGCTCGTAGGCGGTCGGGTGGATCATAGATGCCGGTGCGGCTGCAACGGCGGCGCCACGCCCATCATGGATCGCGCCAACTCCGGCAACTCGCGCTGGGCGTAGCACTTCGGCGTCGCCTTTGCGCGCGATCACGTTTCTTGTGCGTTTACAGCCCTGTGGGCGCGATCACGATTCTGACGGTGCGCAAGAGGACGATGGATGACGAGGGCGGAGGACGGCCTGTCTTCGTGACGATCCGTGCTCCGTCATCCGCGCTCCGTCCTCGCGCGTGCGCCCCGCGATATGCTGGAACGGCAATCCTGCAACAAGACCTTGGGGACGGAGGAGAGGATGAAGAGGATGAACGCCGGACGCGCCGCGCTGGCCGTCGCGGCCGTGGCGCTCGCGGCCGTGCTGCCGATCGGCGCCGCTGAGAAGATCGATTTCGACGCAATCATGCGGATCAAGCAGCAGGGCCTGAGCCCTGCGAGCTCGCAGGTGATGGACATCGCCAGCTGGCTGACCGATGTGCACGGTCCGCGGCTGACGGGATCGCCGAACATCCAGCACGCCGGCGAATGGGCCGCCGGCAAGATGAAGGAGTGGGGACTGGAGAACGTCGCGCTGGAGCCGTGGACCAACCGCAACGGCTTCGATCGCGGATGGACGAATGAGAAGTTCTACATGCACGCCGTCGCGCCGCAGGCGTTCCCGATCCCCGGCACGCCGACGGCGTGGACGCCGGGCACGAACGGTCTCGTGCGCGGGGAGGTCGTGCTCGTCACCGCCACCACGCAGGAGGACCTGCAGAAATATGCCGGCACGCTGAAGGGCAAGTGGATCCTCACGCAGACGACGCCGGATGTGGCGGCGTACTGGACCGCCCTCGCGACGCGGCGGGCCGATGATGATCTCGAGAAGATGGCGGTCGCCACCTCGGGACCGGAGTTCGGCGTCGCAGCGCCGGGCGGACGCGGCGGATTCCCGCAGGCCGGTGGACGCGGACAGTTCGGGCCGGGTGCCTTCAATCGATTCGAGTTCTTCAAAAAGGAAGGCGCCATCGGGACGCTCGCGACCGCGCCGCGCGGACACGGCATTTACACGATCAGCGGCAACCGTGCCGCCGATCCGGCCACGAACCTGCCACAGGTCGTCATCCCGGCCGAGCAGTACAACCGCATTGCGCGCATGGCGGCGAAGAATCTTGCCGTGACGATCGAAGCGGACATCCGCAACACGTTCGTCTCCAACCCGCCGATGTTCAACGTCGTCGGCGAGATTCGCGGGACCGACAAGGCGGACGAGATCGTGATGCTCGGCGCGCACTTCGATTCGTGGCACGCCGCGACGGGCGCCACCGACAATGCGGCCGGGTCGGCGGCCATGATGGAAGCGATGCGCATCCTGAAGCAGAGCGGCGTGACGCTGCGCCGCACGGTGCGGATCGCGCTGTGGACCGGCGAGGAGCAGGGCCTCATTGGCTCGCGCGACTACGTGTCGACGCACTTCGCCGCGTGCAACACGCCGCCGGTCACGACCTCGCCGTCATCGTCCGCCGCGCCTTTCGCGGATACGCCGGCGTCCAGTGCGGCAGCAACGCAACCGTCCGCGACCAACGGGCAGCCGCCGACAGCGGCGCCCGGTCAGCGCGGCGGCGGACGCGGCTGCACGACCGGCTACACGTTCAAGCCGGATCATGCGAAGGTCGCCGCCTACTTCAACATCGACAACGGGACGGGTGCGATCCGGGGTGTGTACCTGCAGGGGAATGACGCCGTCGCGCCGATCTTCCGTGAGTGGATGGAGCCGTTCCACAGCCTGGGCATGTCGACGCTGACGATTCGAAACACGGGCGGGACGGATCATCAGTCGTACGATGCGGTCGGCCTTCCCGGCTTTCAGTTCATCCAGGACGAGGTCGAGTACGACACGATGACGCACCACACGAACCTCGACACCTACGAACGGCTGCAGCCGAACGACATGATGAACAACGCGACGATTGCCGCGGCGTTCGCTTATCTCGCGGCCAACCGCGATGAGAAGCTGCCGCGGAAGCCGCTGCCGGCGCCGGTTGCCCCGGGACGCGGGACGCGGTGAGTCCTCACACGCGGCCGCGGGCGTGGGTGCCCGCGGCCGCGTACTTCCTGCTCGCCATCGCCTGGTCCTGGCCGCTTCCCCTCTACCTCACCACCCGCTACACGCACGATCCCGGCGATCCCCTGCTCGTCACGTATCTCCTGTGGTGGAACGCGCAGGCGGTGCCGTTCACGCAAGCCTGGTGGAACGCGCCGTTCTTCTGGCCGGCCACCGATACGCTCGCGCTGACCGAGCATCTCGCGGGGCTGTCGCCGATCTCCACGCCCATTCAACTGCTCGGCGGCTCGCCGCTGCTCGCGTACAACATCATTCTCATTCTGTCGGCGTGGTGGTGCGGCGTAGCAACGCATGCGCTGGTCAAGCGGCTCACGCAGAGTGAGATCGCCGCGTATTGCGGCGGGATCGCGTTCGCGTATGCGCCGTATCGCATCGCGCATTTCGGTCATCTGCACATCTTCGCGTCGTGGTGGCTGCCGCTGATGATGCTCGCGCTGCACGCGTATTACGACGACCGGCGCCCGCGATGGCTGGCCGTGTTCGGCATCTCGTGGCTGCTGCAGACGCTGACCAACGGCTACATGCTGTTCTTCATCCCGGTGCTCGTCGGCGGATGGTTGCTGTGGTTCACGCCCTGGCGTGAAGGGATCCGGCGTCCCGCCGCGATCGTCGCCGCGTGGGCGGTCTTCTCCCTTCCGCTCATCCCGGTGCTCCTCGAGTACCACCAGGTGCAGTCGCGGCTCGGCCTGACGCGCACGCGCGCCGAGATGGTCTACTACAGCGCGAACTGGCGCGGGTTCTTCTCCGCGGCGCCGCAGCTGCTGTTCTGGCCGTCGAAGGACCCGACGACGGCGGAGGCGTATGTGTTTCCGGGATTGACCGTGATCGTGGTGATCGGCGCGGGGATCCTGCTGCGGCTGCGCACGCGCCTCTTCCTCTTTTATTGCGTCGCGGCGCTCGTGACCGCGCGGCTCTGCGCGGGGCCGACGCCGGGTGGAGCGGGCCTCGCAACGCTGTGGCATCCGTACGACTGGATCGTCTGGCTGCCCGGGTACAACGGCATCCGCGTGCCGGCGCGATTTTTCCTGCTCACGTCGCTGTGTCTGGCAATCGCCGCGGCGGTCGCGCTCGCCCGCATCCTGCCCAGGCTGGGTCGTGGACGGACCGTCGTGCTGACGCTGGTCTTCGGCGGGCTCGCCGTCGACGGCACGATCGCCGGCATGCCGCTCGGCGTGCCGCCGGGCAACTTCGCGTCGCTCGAACCAGGCGGCCGCGTCATCGAGCTGCCGTTCGATGACGTCTACATCCACGTCCGCGCGATGTACCGGTCGATGTTCCATCGCATGCCGGTCGCCAACGGCTATGCCGGCTACATTCCGCCCTCGGCCGACGTCATCGATTGGGCGCTCCGCCGCCGCGATCCATCGATCCTCACTGAGCTCGCGCGCGGGCATCCTTTATATGTGGTCGTGAACACGTCGAAGGACGCACCGTCGTGGACCGCATGGATGGATGGGCAGAACGGCGCCGAGTTCCTCGGCGTGTCTGGCGAAGGGCGCGTCTATCGGCTGCCGGCCGCGCCGTATGCGCCGCAGATTCGCTTCGGCGCGGCGCTCGCGACGGCGTCCGTGGTCGCACAAGACGGATGGCTCGTCGCGGATCTCGCCGAACCGCTGACGGTGCGCGGCGTCGAGCTGCGCGTCCGCGGCGATCTCGTGCGCTTGCCGGCGATGCTGCAGGTCGAGTGCTCGGAGGATGGCCGCGCATGGACGCGCGCGGGCCAATGGGCGCCGGGCTCGCCGGCGCTGGTCGCCGCGCTCGAGGATCCGCGCGTCACGCCGATTCGCCTGGTCGTGCCCGATCTGCCGGCGCGGTACGTGAGGATCAATGCCGGGCGGTTCCGGGGGGACGCGCTCACCGTATTCGGGCGCTGACATCGGTTGCCGGTTGCCGGTTGTGGGTTGCGGTTGTCGGCCCGTCACAGCACGCGCGTCGGAAGGCGGTACAATCGCGCGCCATGCGCATCTCCGTCGTCTCGGGCCTGCTTGCTGTCCTATTCAGTTCACCAACCTACGCTCAAACACCCGAGTGGAAGCAGATCGAAACCGAGGCGCTGAAGACGCTGCAGGCGTACGTGCGCATCAACACGTCCAATCCGCCCGGTGACGTGACGAAGGCCGCCGACTTTCTGGTCGATCTGTTCACGCGCGAAGGCATCGAGGTCAAGCGGTACGAGTCCGGTGCGGGACGCTCGATTGTGCTCGCGCGATTGAAGGCGAGCGGTGGTGGACTGAAGCCGCTGCTGCTAGAACACCACATGGATGTCGTCGCCGCGGATGCAAGCCGCTGGAAGCGCGATCCGTTCTCCGCAGAGATCGCCGAGGGCAATGTGTGGGGCCGCGGCGCGATGGACATGAAGGGGATCGGCGTGTCGCAGATCTACACGTTCCTGCTGCTGCATCGACTGAAGGTGCCGCTGGCGCGAGACGTGATCCTGATGGCCGTGCCCGACGAGGAATCGGGTGGCACCCTCGGCGCCACCTGGATGCGCAACAACCACTATGCCGAACTTGATCCGGAGTACGTGATCGATGAGGGCGGCTTTGGCAGCCGCGACATGTTCACGGCCGGGAAGCTCGTGTTCGGGATCTCCGTCGCGGAGAAGAAGATCATGTGGCTCCGTCTGCGCGCCGAGGGTGTCGCCGGCCATGGATCGCAGCCCCACCCCAACAATCCAAACGATCATCTGATGCGTGCGCTCAACCGGCTGATGGCGGAGCCGATGCCGTCTGGCCGCTTCTCGGTCATCGAGATCATGAAGGAGCGCGTCGGCACGCTGACCGACAACAAATTCAACAACGCGATCCAGCAGTCGACGATCTCGATCACCAGCCTGCGCTCGGGCGTCGGCGATCCGCCGCGCTCGAACGTCATTCCGTCGATCGCCGAAGCCACACTTGACTGCCGCGTGATGCCCGGCACAACGGCGGCGCAGTGGCTCGCGGAACTGGAGCGGCGATTTGCGGATCCGACGATCAAGATTGAAGTGATTTACGAGGGCGATGATCCCGTCGTCACACCGCAGGACACGCCGCTCTATCGCGCCCTGGAGTCCACGGTAAAGCGACACTATCCTGACGCGATCGTCACGCCGATGGTGGTCCCCTATGGCACGGACGCGAATGGCTATCGTCCGAAAGGAGTGAAGAGCTACGGCTTCTTCCCAGCCATATTGCCGGCCGCGTCGATTATGTCCATGCACGGCGACGCAGAGTTCATCCCGACGGACTCGCTGCTTCCCGCCATCCAGATTCTGTTCGAGGCCGTGAGAGAAACCGTCCAACGTTGACGGGCCGGCCACCGGCCACCGGCAACCGCTGTACACTCCGCCCATGACCGACGCGACCGTCGCCGCACGCTGGCAGTTCGCGTTCACCCTGATGTTCCACTACCTCTTCCCCGTCCTCACGATGGGGCTGGGAGTGCTGATCGCGGTTCTGAAGACGATCGAGCTTCGGACCGGCGGTGAGATCTACGGCTCGTCGGCCCGCTTCTGGGCGCGCATCTTCGCCATCACCTTCGCGACCGGCGTCGTCACCGGCATTCCGATGGAGTTCCAGTTCGGCACCAACTGGGCGCGCTTCTCGCACTTTGCCGGACCGGTGGTCGGCCAGACGCTCTTCATGGAAGGCGTCTTCGCGTTCTTCGCCGAGTCGTCTTTCCTCGGCGTGTTTCTCTTCGGCGAGACGCGGGTCCGTCCGGGGATCCACTGGCTGTCGTCCGTGATGGTCGCGCTCGGCGCGGTGGTCTCCGGCTTCTTCATCGTCGCGACCAACGCGTGGATGCAGCACCCGGTGGGTTACCGCATCGTGGACGGGCGCGCGGAGCTGACCAGCCTGTGGGCGCTGCTCACGAACCCCTACGCCCGCTGGCAGTATCCGCACGTGATCATGGGATCGCTCGTCACCGGGTCGATGGTGATGGCCGGCACGGGCGCGTTCTATCTGCTGGCGCGCCGCCACGACGCGCACGGCCGCGTGTTCGTGCGCGTCGGTGTCCTCGCCGGCGTCCTCTGCTCGGCGATGTCGCTCTTCCCGACCGGCGCGTTCCACGGCGAGAACCTCACGCGCTTTCAGCCCGCCAAGGTTGCCGCGATGGAAGGCTTGTTCAAGACGCAGCCGGGGGCGCCGCTCGCCATCATCGGCATGCCCGATCGCGAACGGCAGGAACTGATGGATCCGATCCTCGTTCCCGGCATCCTGAGCTATCTCGCGTACGGCAGCTTCGGCGCCAGTGTGACGGGGCTCAGCGACATCCCGCCGGATCAGCAGCCGCCGATCGAGATCGTCTACTACGCGTACCACATCATGGTGGGGCTCGGCACGATCTTCATCGCGATTCTCGCGTGCTCCGCCTTCTTCCTGTGGCGCGGCACGCTCTTCGAGCGCCGCGGGCTGCTCTGGATCCTGATGCTCGCGGCGCCGTTTCCGTATATCGCGAACGAGGCGGGCTGGGTGGTCGCGGAGGTCGGGCGCCAGCCGTGGACGGTGTTCGGATTGCAGCGCGTTGCCGCCGCATCATCGACCAACGTGACCGCCGGCATGACCTACTTCACGCTGTTCGGGTTCATGGGCCTGTATCTTCTCGTCGGCCTCCTCTATCTGATGCTCTTCGCCCGCATCGTCAACAACGGCCCCGGCACGCGGGATCTCGACGCACCGGTCGGCGCGCTCGGGACCGGCGCCGCCGTTCACGAGGCGCCCGGATGATCAACACTCTCTGGTTCCTCGTCCTCTCGTTCATGCTGGCCGGCTACGCGGTGCTGGACGGATTCGATCTCGGCGTCGGCACGCTGCACCTGACGCTGGGTCGCACGCGCGAGGAGCGCGCGCGGATGGTCGACGCGATCGGTCCGGTGTGGAACGGCAACGAAGTGTGGCTGCTCGCGGCCGGCGGTTCGCTGGTGGCCGCGTTCCCGCACGTGTATGCGACCAGCTTCAGTGGCTTTTATCTCGCGCTGATGCTGGTCGTCTGGCTGCTGCTCGCGCGCGGGCTCGGCGTCGAGTTCCGCCATCAGATCCATCACCCGATGTGGCACGACGCGTGGGACGTCGCGTTCTCGATCTCGAGCCTGCTGCTCGCGCTGCTCTTCGGCGTCGCGCTCGGCAACGTTCTGCGCGGCGTGCCGTTCGAAGAGAACCGGGAGTTCCGCGGCACGTTCGCGGTCCTGCTGAATCCGTTCGCGCTGCTCGGCGGCGTGCTGAGCGTGGCGACGCTCGCGGCACACGGCGCCGCGTGGATTGCGCTCAAGACCGAAGGGCCGCTGCAGATTCGGGCGCGCGTCTACGCTTCGCTGCTGTGGGGGATCTCGCTCGCGCTCCTTGCCGCGATGGTGGCGGCGAGCTTCCTGGTGCGCCCGGAGTTCACGCACAACTTCGTCGCGCATCCGTGGCTGCTCGTCCTGCCGCTGCTCACGATTGCCGCAGCCTTCGTCAGCCGCGCCGCGCGGCTGCGGCAACAGGATAGCCGGGCCTTCACCGCGTCGGCGGCGTATGTCGCCGGCATAGTCGCGTCCGTCGCGGCGGGTCTCTATCCGATGCTGCTGCCGGCACGCCCGGGCAGCAATTTCGCGGGCCTCGACATCTACAACGCCGCATCGCCCGAAGGGAGCCTGCGCACGGCGCTCGCCGTGTACCTGTGCGGCATGGCGATCGTGCTCGTCTATCAGGTCAACGTGTATCGGATCTGGCGAGGGAAGGCGGGCAGCGTCTATAACTGACGCCACGCGCCGCGATATTCACTTGCGACGGCCTACGGCTGGTCACGAAGGCCATGAAGATACGAAGTTCACGAAGATAATTCCTTAAGGTTTACATTTCTTCTTCGTGGTCTTCCTCCCTTCGTGATCTTTGTGGTGAGCCCTCGGCCATGACTGTGAACGCCGCCACTCGTGAGCTTATCTCCGGCCGAATTGCTCGGTGGCGCCGCGCAGGAACGCCGCGCGCTCGCGGGCCTGCGGCTCCTGCAGCAGATCCTCCACCGGCCACGGCAGCCGCCAGCACCAGTTCGCGTCGCTGACGAGCGCGGGGACGTTGATGCGATCGCGCCAGCCGAACACGTCCTGAATCGGCAGGATGGCGATCGACGAACCCGCGCGCAGCAGCGTCCGCAGGATCGCGTCGCGCGTGGGATCGCGGAACGGCGCATGCGGGTCGCAGCCATCGTCGCGCAGCGCCGGCAGGCTCGCGATTGCTTCACGCTCGTCGACCGGCGCGAGATCCCACCATTCGGCGAGCGTTTCCGTGTCGTGGGTGCCGCTCGTCGCGACCGAGCAATCGGGGTACACGTCGGGATTGCGGAACGGCTGCCGCGTCTCGTCCCACTCGCGCTCCCATCGCAGCACCTTGTAGCCGGGAATGCCGTTGCGGGCGAGCGTCTCGCGCACGAACTTCGGGATGACGCCGAGGTCTTCGGCGATCACGCGGGCGCCGGTCGATCCAAAGAGCGTGAGCAGCCGCTCGCCCTGCGCGATCTGCGACGGTTCGTCGGGCGGCACGAACGTGGCGCTTCCGCTGCGCTCGCGCACGTAGGTGCGGAAGAAGCCGACGAGATGATCGACGCGATAGCCGTCGTAGAGCTCCGCGCTGCGGCGCGCCCGCGCCGCCAGCCACGCGTCGCCTTCCGCGGCGATCTTCGACCAGCGGTATGCGGGGAAGCCCCAGTCCTGACCGGTGTCCGAGAACGCGTCAGGCGGCGCGCCGACCGACGCGTCGAGGCGGAAGTCGTCCTGCCGCGACCACACGTCGGCGCTGTCGCCGCTCACCATGAACGGAAAGTCGCCGAACAGTCCGATGCCCGCTCGCGCGCGGACCTCGGCCCACTGCTCCGCCGCGAGCCACTGCAGGTACGCGTAGAACAAGCGCTCGCTGGCGAGCGACTGCCGCGCGTGCTCGAGCGCTTCGGGCTGGCGATCGCGCACACCGGGCTCCCACTCGCGCCAGTAGCGCCCGTCCTCGCGCGCGTGAATGGCGCGAAACAGGGTGTAGTCCTCCAGCCACCAGCGCTCGCGCTGGATGTACTCGCTCAGCCGCGCCGCACGGTGCGACTGCGCCGCCCACTCGTCGCGCATGAAGCGATCGAACCCGGCGCCGAGCGCGCGCACTTTGATCGGGCGCACGATCGAGTACTGGATCGCCGGGGCGCGGCGCGCCCTGCCCAGCGCCTCACGTTCGTCCGCCGAGAGCAGCGCCTCGCCCCCGAGCGCCTCGATGTCGGGCACCTGGGCGGGCGCGATGAAGATCGGATCGATGGCCATCGCGCTCAAGGCGGAGTACGGCGAGTGCTGGCCGTCGGCCATCTCGTTGAGCGGCAGCAGCTGCAGGAAATCAAAGCCGGCCTCACGCATCCAGCACGCCAGGCGATTGATGTCGGGGATCTCGCCAATCCCCCAGCTCGCACGCGACGGGATCGAGAAGAGCGGGACGAGCAGGCCGGCATGTCGGCCCGTAAAGAAGTCACGCGGCATGCACGCGCTCCATCACGATGCGCACGCCGCGCGCGAACTCGTCGGGCTGCGGCAGCAGGCTCACCACCAGGAACGCCTCGTGCGCGAAATCGAAGAAGAATCCCGGATGGACGATGACGCCGTGGTCGGTGAGGAGTGAGAGCGCCAGCGCCTCTTCGGACTCGAGTGCGGGCACGCGCAGCACCGCCGACCATCCGCCGTGGGCGGCGAGCACCGTCACGTCCGGCGCGTCCGCCGTCGCGTCACGCAGCCAGGCGTGGTTGGTCCGGATTCGCGCGCGGATCTGATCGCGCACCGGCACGGAGTCCTCGAGCAGCCGGCGCGCCGCGAGCTGCACCGGCGTCGACACGGAAAGATACGTGTCGCAGATCAATTCAAGACGATCGACGGCTTCATCGACGAGCCGATCCGGTCCGCTGACCGCGATCCATCCGAGCTTCAGCTGTGGCAGCGCGGCGGTCTTCGACAATCCGCCAAGCCGGAACACGAGGCACTCGTTCCGCTCGAGCGCCGCAGCCTCTGGCAGGCGGGCATCGCCGAGCGGATAGTCGCAGAATACTTCGTCGACGAGCAGCGCGGCATTCCGTTCGGCGCAGCGCCGCACCAGCTCATCGGCGTCGTGCGCGGCCAGCACCGATCCGGTGGGATTGTTCGGTGACACGGCGAGCACGGCGCGTGTGTCGCCGGCCCACGCCCGATCGAGATCCGACGCATCAATCGTCCACGTGCCGTGATACTCGAGCGCGTAGCGCAGCTGGCGGACGCCGTCGAGGCGCGTCAGGTGATCGAACAACGGATAGCTCGGCACCGGCGTGAGCACGGACGCACCCGCGGGATCGCACAGCAGTTTGAACAGAAGCGAGTAGGCCTCACTCGTGCTGGCGGTCAGCATGATCCGCTGCGGGGATATGCGAACGCCGCGCCGGATGTACGTCTCCGCGACTGCCTCACGGGCCTCGCGCAGCCCGAACGGCTCCGGTCGATAGGTCAGTGCCCGCGGATCGGCGAGCGTATCGAGCAGCCGCTCGGGGTATCGAATCCCTACGCGCGTCGGGTTCGACACCGTCAGGTCGACGAGCGGGCGGCCGTCGCGGCGTGCATCCGCCAGCGCGGCCGCCAGCCGGTTCGGGCGCCGATCGTCAGGCACACGCCGCGAGAACATCTCAGTACAATATGTGATTTGGCGATCGCGTCAGAGAGACTTCTTTCAACGCAGTGAGGTACGCATGCGCGGGATCGCGGTCCTGATCGGTCTTCTTCTGTGGGCGCCGACCGGCCTGCACGCCCAGGCGCCAGCCTCCACCGCTGCGCCGCCGCCCCGGCTTCAGATCCCGGTCACGCAGTTCACGTTGCCGAACGGCCTTCGCGTCATCCTGCACGAAGATCACACGGTGCCGCTCCTGACGGTCAACGTCTGGTATCACGTCGGCTCGGCGCGCGAGAAGCCGGGACGCACGGGGTTCGCGCATCTCTTCGAACATCTGATGTTCGAAGGGTCTGGCCACGTCAAGGAAGGCCAGTTCGACGTGCTGCTCGAGTCCGCAGGCGCGACCAACAACGGGTCCACGGAAAACGATCGGACGAACTACTACATCGACGCGCCGTCGAACGCGCTCGACCTCGCGCTCTACCTGGAGTCGGATCGGATGGGTTATCTGCTCGACGCGATGTCGCCGGAGCGTGTCAACGGCCAGCGCGACGTCGTGAAGAACGAGCGCCGGCAAAGCTACGAGAACGCACCCTACGGCCTCGCCTCCATCGTCATCGGCGAGATGCTCTACCCGCAGGGGCATCCGTATCGCTGGCCGACGATCGGCTACATGGAAGATCTCACCGCCGCCAGCTACGAAGACGTCGTCGAGTTCTTCAAGAAGTACTACCAGCCGGCAAACGCGAGCCTGGTCGTCGCCGGCGACATCAACCCGGCGCAGGCGCGCGCGGCGATCGAGAAATGGTTTGCCGACGTGAAGCCGGGCGACGGCGTGATCCCGCCGATCGATTACCCGCACGCGTTGCTCACGGAGGTGAAGCGGAAGACGATACAGGATCGCGTGCAGCTGCCGCGGCTGTATCTCGACTGGATCACGCCGGCGCACTTCGCGCCGGGTGACGCCGAGCTCGACGTGCTCTCGGTGCTGCTCGCCGGCGGCAAGAACTCGCGGCTCTACAAGCGGCTCGTCTACGAGCTGCAGATCGCACAGGACGTCTACGCCGTGCAGCAGTCGATGGCGCTCAACTCCCAGTACGAGATCGCCGTGACCGCGCGTCCCGCAGCCGACGGCAGCACACCTGCCGCGACCATCGATCGCATCCGCACCATCGTCGACGAGGAGATCCGCAAGCTGCAGCAGGCGCCACCCGAGGCGCGCGAGTTCGAACGGGCGCTGAACCAGATCGAATCGTCGTTCTACAACCGCCTCGAGCGGGTCGGCGGATTTGGCGGCGTCGGCGATCAGTTGAACGCCTACGCGTTCGCGACCGGGAATCCCGACTATTTCAACGAAGACCTGTCCCGCTACCGCGCGCTCGCGCCCGGAGACGTCCAGGCTGCCGCCGCACGATTCCTGCCGCTCGACAAGCGCGTCGATCTCGTCGTGGAGCCGGTGAAATGATCCGTCATCGATTGCTCTCCGTCGCCGCGGCACTGCTGCTGCTCGCGGCCCACGGCGTCGCGCAGCAGGCGCCCGATCGCACGAAGCCACCCGTGCCCGGCGCCGCGCCGGAGCTGCATCTCCCGCCCATCGAAAAAAAGACGCTCGCGAACGGCCTTCCGGTGTGGATCGTTCAGCAGCACAAGGTGCCGGTCGTGCACGTCGAATTGGTCGTGCGCGCCGGCAGCAGCGCGGATCCGGCGCAGAAGTTCGGCCTGGCGAGCCTGACCGCCGACATGCTCGACGAAGGCGCCGGGTCCCGCTCGGCGCTCGAGATCGCGGACGCGATCGATTACCTCGGCGCGGACCTCTCGACCTCGAGCACGAGCGACGCGTCGTATGTCGATCTGCACGTCCCGGCGGCCCGCCTCGGCGACGCCCTGCCGGTGATGGCCGACGTGATCGCCCGTCCCACGTTTCCCCACGCCGAGTTGAAGCGGCTCCGCGAAGAGCGCCTCACCAGCCTGCTGCAGGCTGCCGACGATCCCGAAGAGCTCATTCAGTACGCGTTCCCGCGCGTCGTGTTCGGACCGTCGCACCGCTTCGGCACCGCCTCGATTGGCACCGCCGCGTCGCTTCGCGCCTTCACGGTCGCGGACCTCGAGTCGTTCCATGCCGCAGCCTATCGTCCGCAGAACGCCACCGTCATCGTCTCCGGCGACGTAACCGAAGCGACGCTGATGCCGATGCTCGAGCGCACGCTCGGCGCGTGGACCGGCGCCGCGGCGGGCGCGGCGACCTCGCCCGCGGAGGCGCGACAGCTGACCGCGCGTCGCGTGTATCTCGTCGACAAGCCGGGCGCCGCGCAGTCGCAGATCCGGATCGGCTGGATCGGCGTTCCGCGATCGACACCCGACTACTTCGCGCTGCAGGTGCTGAACACGGTGCTTGGTGGATCGTTCACGTCACGCCTCAACCAGAACCTGCGCGAGGAGCACGGCTACGCGTATGGCGCCGGGTCAATATTCGATATGCGCCGCGCCGCCGGTCCCTTCTACGCGTCGGCCGGCGTGCAGACCGACAAGACCGCCGACGCGCTCACAGAGTTCTTCAAGGAGCTGACGCGCATCCACGAAGCGATTCCGGCTGACGAGCTCGATCGCGCGAAGAACTTCGTCTCACTGCTGCTGCCGCGCCGCTTCGAGACCACGCGCACGACCGCCAATGCGCTCGCGCAGATCTTCGTCTACGACCTGCCGCAGGATTTCTACGCGACCTTCACCAGCCGCGTGCGCGCAGTGACGGCCGACGAGGTGAAGCGGGCCGCGGACAAATACGTGCAACCCGGCAAGTTCGCCGTCGTCATCGTCGGCGACCGGAAAGCGATCGAGCCCGGCGTGCGCGCGCTGAACCTCGGGCCGCTGACCATCGTCTCGACCGAGGACGTGTTCAAGTGAGCGGCGTTATTTTGTGACCACGGCGCGTCGAGGACCATCGGCGCTCGCGATCGTCCATCTCTATGCATCTCGAATTCGACGAACTCGTTCGCTACACCAACGAAGAGCGCGACAAATGGCGCGCGTGGTTCAGCACGCACCCGGACGCGATGGAGCTGGAGGTACAGCCGGGCGCGCGGTTCGCGACCGTCGGCGCGCTGATTGACCACATCTTCCTGGTCGAGCGGCGCCACCTGCAGCGGCTGCGCGGCACCACGCTCGACGACCGTACCGGCCTGAGCGGTCACCACGCGCCGCCGCTCTTCGACTACGGCGCGTCGGTCCGCCGCGAGATCGAGCAGTTCGTCGCCGATCTCGACACCGACGAAGCGGAGACGCCGCGCCGGTTCACGCTGCAGAGCGGCGCGGAACTGGCGGCCACGCCACGCAAGCTCCTCTTCCACTGCCTCGTGCACGAGATCCGCCACTGGGCGCAGGTGGCGCTCGCCGTCCGCCGCGCCGGCCTGGAACCACCGGGGAATCACGACCTGCTATTGAGTCGCGCCCTCAAGTGATCCACCACGGATACACACGGATGGACACGGATACGGCCACACAGAACAACAACACAATCACGATCTGATCGACGCGGCTGGCCACGGTGTGACTGGTGTAGGCCGGGTCTTCATACCCGGCACAGCGAACGATAGCCACAGAAGAACACACAACACCACCATCACGATCTGATCGACGCGGCTGGCCACGGTGTAACT
>JBKPRU010000289.1:0-18948 GCA_046734675.1 Acidobacteriota bacterium | reverse complement strand
GCGCCCTACCGCACCGCACTGACGAGGCGTCGAGTGGTGGCGCACCTGAAGGTGCGTCCTACCGCACCGCACTGACGAGGCGTCGAGTGGTGGCGCACCTGAAGGTGCGTCCTACCGCACCGCACTGACGAGGCGTCGAGTGGTGGCGCACCTGAAGGTGCGGCCCTACCGCACCACACTGACGGTAGGGCGCCTCTTTAGAGGCGCCACGAAACATCGAGTGGGCGGTGTGTTGGTTCCGTCGCACGCATCGTGTGATTTCGCCTCGCGCGCGGCAACCTCGTCGGAACGTTACGCTGAAGGCCCGCCATTCAGCCGTGCTCGAAGCTGGCACAAACCTTCCAGTACTTCGTGTCGATCAAGTAACCGAAACGCAGAACGTATGAATGAGGTGCTCTGATGGAAGGATCCGATAACGCGACGACTGGCGCCGGTCTCATGAACAAAGTGAAGGACGGCGCCGTGTCGCAGCTCAACACGCAAAAAGATCGGGCAACGGACGGAATCGGCAGCGTGGCGCAGGCTGTACGCCAGAGCACGCAGCATCTGCGCGATCAACAGCACGACACGATCGCGCAGTACGTCGATCAAGCCGCAGCCCAGCTCGAACGATTCTCGACCGCTCTGAAAGAAAAAAACGTTGCGGACCTCCTGGACGACGCACAGCGCTTCGCCCGCCGCAATCCTGCGCTGTTCGTTGGCGGCGCGTTCGCCATCGGCCTGCTCAGTGCGCGCTTCTTCAAGAGCTCACGGGATCGGTTCGGCGAGGAGAGCTGGCGCAACCGCTTCTCCGACACGGGGCGCGGCTACGGTGATTACGGCCGCCAGCCGGTCTCGACCGTTCGATATGGACGCGAGAACACCGCGACGCCGATCGGAGACCGGCCGGCGTTTGACACGGGACGATCGTGATGCCGCCACAGGACAACCGCTCCATCGGTGATCTGATTGCGGAGCTCTCGCGCGAGACCGGCGTGCTCGTCCGCAAGGAGGTAGAGCTCGCGAAGACCGAGCTGAGCGCGAAGGTACGAAACGCGAGCATACACGTGGCGACCACTGCGGCCGGCGGCGCGCTGGCGCACGCCGGGCTGCTGGTCGTACTTGCGGCGCTCGTGCTCGCGCTGGCACAACTCGGCGTGACGCCGTGGCTCGCCGCCGCGATCGTTGGCGTGGTCACGATCGTGGTGGGGTACGTGCTCGTCAACAAGGGACTCAAAGCGCTGCGCGGCGCGAGCGTCGTACCGACGCACACACTGGACAGCCTGAAGGAGGATGCGAGATGGACGACGCGACAAGGCGCGTAGCGCCGCGGAAGCGGACCACCGGGACCGCGAAAACGGAGCCGCCGCGTGCGGTGGACCCGTTGATGACGGATGAGGAAGAAGCGCGCGCCCGCGAGATCCGCGGCGAGATCGCCGAAACGCGCAGCGAGATGTCGGAGACGATCGAGGCGATTCAGGAGCGGCTGCAGCCAGCGAATCTGGCGGCGCAGGCCCGTGAAAGCGTCCGGGATGCAGCAACGGAGAAGGTGAGGCAGATGACTGACACGGCAAGCCATGCGGCGGATCAGGTGCTGGGTAGCTCTTTCGCGGAGACCATTCGGGCCAACCCGGTGCCGGCCGCGCTGATCGGGATTGGAGCGGCGTGGATGCTCTTCAACCGTCGCGCGTCGCGGGACACTCGCGGCGACTACCCGTCGTATCGCGGCTATGAGCCCTACGGCCGCGGCGCATACGGCGGTCCGGCGGGCCGCGAGTACACGGCAAATTACGGAGCCGTGGGCACGCGTGGAACCATCGGCGGCGGCGAGCGCGAAGATCTCACGTCACGGGTCCAGGACTACGCCTCGGACGCGACCGCCCGAGCGCAGGAATTCACGGCCGACATGCGCGACTCCGTGCAACGGACCTCGCGGCGTGCGCAAGTGAGATTCGAGGACGTGCTGCGCAACAACCCGCTCGCGCTCGGCGCCGCCGCGGCGCTGGTCGGCGCGGTCGTCGGCATGACTGTGCCGACGACGGAGACGGAGGATCAGTGGATGGGCGAGGCACGCGACTCGGTGGTCGACCGCGCGCGCAGCCTGGCCAGCGATGCGGCCGAACGGGTCAGCGATGCGGCGGGCACCGCCCGGGACCTCGCGTCACGCGCAGCCGATCAGATGTCGGATGCGGGGTCGCGCGGCCGCGATGCCGGCACGACGAGGACGGACGAGCGAAGTTCGTAACTCGGTTGAGCGCTTGAGGGGCGGTCCGGACGGATCGCCCCTCACGTCGTCTTCTTCTTCTTGAACGCCTCGTCGACCTGTTTCTTGATCGACTTGTAGTTCTTCGAGAGGCGTTTCTCCTCGTCCTTCGTCAGGATCCGGAACGGCACGCGCACGAGGCTCTTGTCGAATTTGACGTTGAGCCAGTGCTGCCCGTACGCGATCCCGTCCGGGATCTGGAAGTACAACCGGCCGACGCATCCCCGCATGCTGCTCAGTTCCACGCGATCCCACGCATTCGCCCTCGTGTCCAGGTCCGCGAAGAACCCGATGCGGCACGCCTGACTCGCGCTCGGAGGAAAGTAGTTGATCGAGTCGCGCTGCACCTTGCTGCGGTTCTGCAAGGCCTGGACGGACGCCTCGACGTTGCGGTACTCCGCGGTCGTCAACAGCGGAATCGTCTTGCCGCCGGGCGTGTCGAGCGAGACGTCCTCCCGCTTCAGCGTATAGTTCGGCACCCCATCCCTCACGGTCATACCGACTTCGAGCAGCATCACCGGTTCGCCGATCGAGCGGTTGGCCATCTGGTAGCCGAGGATGACGTACCCTTCATTGTTGTAGGCGGCGCGGACGAAGTTGCCCTCGATCGTCATGACCTGGGGCACTCCGGGCTCTGGGATCTGTACTTTGGACGGATCCTGACCGGCGCCCTGGCCGGCGATAGCCGCGGTCCACGCGACGACGATCGATGCCGCCGTTCTCGACAGTGACCTGCTGAAGCTCACGTCCCACCTCACGAATCCATCACGCGGGTCGAATCGAACCGGAGGAGGCCATGCGGGCAACTGTCGTGCCGATTGGCAACCCGCGACAGGCTCGCCGTCCCGTGCGAGCGCCTCCGGAATGCCGGAGATATCCGCGGAGCCAGCGTGTCAATGCCAAATGCCGGCTGTCAGCGTGTCAATGCCAAGTGCCGGCTGCCAGCGTGTCAATGCCGAATGCCGGCTGTCAGTGGGTCAACGCCAAATGCCAAACCAACTACCACAGGCTAACTGCCGAAAGACCTGACAGTCTTGGCATTCGGCATTAGGCATTCGGCATTGACAGGCAGGCTCGTTGGTCAGCGGCCTGCCGGAGATGGACACGCCGTCGAGAATGCGATGAACTAAGGAGGATGCGCGCACCCGTCGCCCTCGTTCTGCTCCTGTCGCTGCCGCTCGCCGCGTGCGGCTCCGGTCACCTTCGCGTGACGGGCATTCAGCTCGGACGCTCGGTGAACGCGGACAGCAGCATCTCGAATCCGACGACGACCTTCTCACCCCGAGACACCGTATACCTGTCGGTCGCCACCGCTGGCGTCGGCACGGCCACGATCAGCGTGCGCTGGCTGTACGGCGATCGACTGGTCGACGAGCCGAAGAAGAAGGTCTCCTACCGCGATCTCGCCTCGACCGATTTCAGTCTTCAGAGCCTGTCGGGATTCCCGCCGGGCGACTACCGCGCCGAGGTGTTCGTCGACGGCCAACCGGTCGGGACGAAAACGTTTCGCGTGGATCCGGGCCGCTGACGTCTGCGGCGGCTGCCGCGAGCTCGCGATAGCGGCGCGGCGTCACGCCCAGGAGCCGCACGAAGGCGCGCCGCAGCGCGTCGACGCTGCCGAATCCCGCGGTCGCGGCCGCCTGCTTCAGACCACAGTCACTCCGTTCGAGCCGCCGCCGCGCCGCTTCCACGCGCATCTGCAGCACGTACTGCGCCGGCGTCGTCCCAACCTCGCGCGTGAACACCCGCTCGAAATGCCGGACGCTCATCGCCATGCGAGACGCGAGATCCTCGAGGAACAGGCTGCGGTCGAGATGCTCGGCGATCCAGATCTGCAGTTCGCGGATTGACGCCATCTCGGACGCCTGCGACGCGAGCGACACGCTCAGTTGCGGCTGTCCACCTGGCCGGCGCAGGAACAGCACCAGCTCGCGGGCGGCCTCGTGCGCGAGCGCCGCACCGCAGTCTTCCTCCACCCACGCGAGCGCGAGGTCGATGCCCGCAGAGATCCCCGCGGACGTATAGATATTCCCGTCTTTTACCCACACCGGTTCGTGGTCGACGAGCACGCGCGGATGGCGCGCGGCCAGCTCGCGGCCGAACCTCCAATGTGTGGTCGCGCGGCGGCCGTTCAGCAGGCCCGCCTCCGCGAGCAGAAACGAGCCGACGCAGACCGCGCCGAGGCGGCGGATCTTCGCGGCCGTCGTGCGCAGCCACGTGGAGAGCGCCCGGTCGCGCCGCGATCGCGAGGCCAGGCCGCAGACCAGCAGCACCGAATCGCATGGGCCAGTGAGCTCCCGCAGGCGGGTTCGCGCGACGAACGTCAACACGCCGCCTTCGCCCTCGACCGTGAGATCGTCTCCGGTCGTGACGACCTCGATCGCGTAAATCGCTCGTCCTGCGAGCCGGTTCACCGAGTTGAACACCTGCAGTGGACCGACGAGATCGAGCTCGTCGACGGGAGGGACCAGGATCACGACGATGCGCCGCGAGTGGCGGGACATGGATGCCATGCGACGCCTATCTTGCCGCCGTTCTGGCCGGGACGCGGCAGCATGGCGGATTTTGACGGATCGTTGTCCCAAATCAGCCCCTCCGCGCCCGTAGTATGCACTCGTGCGCTATGCACGGTCCGACCTGACGCGGGTGTTGCGTGCGCTTCGGCGGACGCCGGCGTTCACGCTCGGCGCCATCGTCACGATCGCGCTGACGGTCGGCGCCACGACCGCCATCTTCAGCGTGATGTATGCCGTCCTTCTGCGGGAGCTGCCGTATCGGCATGCAGATCGCCTGTTCTGGATCTGGTCCGATCACGCCGGACGCGATCGAACGCCCTTCAACATCCCCGACTTCCTCGACTATCGGGATGCGGCGCGGACGCTGGCTGGCTTCGCCGGTTACTTCGCCTACAGCGCCAACGTGAGCGACGACACGTCGGGCGAGCGCGTGCAGGGCATCCGCGCGACCGCGAACCTCTTCGAGGTGCTGGATGTCCGCAGCCGCATCGGCCGGCTGCTTCAGCGCGGTGACGATCAGGCGGGCTCGGATCGCGTGGTCGTCCTGACGGAAGGCTTCTGGGCGCGGCAATTCGGCGCGGACCCCGGAATCGTCGGGCGCACCATCCGATTGAACGGAGAAGACCATGTCGTCATCGGCGTCGTCGAGTCCGGCTTTGCCATGCCGATCCGGGACATCGACGTCGTGCTGCCGTTCGCGCCCGATCGGGACCCGAGGCGCGCAGCACGGAACTCACTGAACTTCATCCACGGTGTGGCCAGGTTGGGTGATGGTGTCTCGCCAGAGGTTGCGGCGGACGAACTGAACGCGATCGCCGAGCGGCTCCGGCAGCAGTATCCGGTCGAGAATGCACGCAAGCGCGGGGTGCAGATGGTCGCCGTGCTCGAAGGGATTGCCGGCCGGTTCCGGACCGCGCTGCTCACGCTCTTCGCCGCGGTCGGCGCCGTGCTGCTGATCGCGTGCGCGAACCTGGCGAACCTGATGCTGACGCGCGTGGCGGCGCGGCGAAGAGACTTCGCCGTGGAAATCGCCCTGGGATCGTCACACGGCCGCATCGTGTGGCAGGTCCTCGCCGAAGCGCTCTGCCTCAGTCTCACGGGCGGAATCGCGGGCGTTCTCCTGGCGCACTGGGGCGTCGCCCTACTGGTCGCCGCAGCGCCGGCAGAACTGCCGCGCGCCGGCGGCATTCGGATCGACTACGGCGTCCTGGTCTTCGCCTTTGCGGTCGCTGCGCTCGCGGGCGTGATCTTCGGGATCGTGCCGGCAATCGCGTCGACACGCGTGAACATTCGCGACGCGCTGCACGCGAGCGGCCGCGGCGCGACGGCTGGCGCCCGCAGGATTCGCGGGGTCCTGGTCGGCTCCGAGATCGCGCTCGCGATCGTGCTGGTCGCGGCGATGTCGATGCTCGCGAGGAGCTTCGTCAACGTGCAGGCCGTCCCGGCCGGGTTCGATCCGTCCGGCGTGGTGTCGGCGCGGGTGACGCTGCCGGCCAGGCGGTTTCACATGCGAGACGCGATCGTCACGTCGCAACGCGCGCTGGAGCAACAGTTGGCATCGCTGCCGGGCGTCAGCAGCACCGGCGCGGTGTCGCTGCTGCCGTTGAGCGGGTTGCTGTCCCGAGTCCCTTTCACCGTCGTGGGACGGTCGACGGATCGCGAACGGGTCCCGTACGCGCAGTATCGGATGGTATCGCCCCGTTACTTCGAGACAGCGCGGATTCCACTGAAGCGCGGGCGCGCGTTCTCGGAGCACGATACGGAGCGGACGCGGCCCGTCGCGATCGTCAACGAGGAGCTGACGACGCAGTGGTTCCGCGGCGTTGAGGCGATCGGCGCGCGCCTGCTGATCGATGACACCGACGCTCTACCCCGGCCGGTCGAAATCATCGGCATCGTCGGCAACGTGCAGCAGGTCGCGCTCGATACCGGACCGACGCTCGATCTCTACCTGCCATACGCGCAGATTCACCCCGACCACGTCGCGGCCGCGGCGGCGAACACGTACTGGATCGTGCGGGCGTCGGGTGATCCGATGACGCTCGCGCCTAGCATTACCCGCGCCGTTCGTCACATCGACGGTGATGCTGTTGCCGAGCCGATCCGCCCAATGGATCGTTATCTTTGGGATGCGATGGCCACGCGCCGCTTCAACCTGTCGCTGATGGCCGCGTTCGCGGCCGCCGCGCTGGCGCTGGCAGTGACGGGCGTGTATGCCGTCACCTCGTACTCCCTCAGCCAGCGTGCGCGCGAGATCGCGATCCGCGTCGCGCTCGGCGCAAGCCGGTCGAGCATCGTCCGACTGACAATCGGGTCCGGCGTTCGGTTCGTGCTCTTCGGCGTGCTTGTCGGTATCGCACTCGCGATCGCAGCCGCGCGGCTCATCTCGTCGATGCTCTTCGGCGTGACTGCCGCGGATCTCGGCACCTACGCAGCGGTTGCCGGAGTCGTCGCTGCCGGGTCGCTGCTGGCGTCAGCGGCCTCGTTGCTGCGTCGTGGCAACTTCGCCGACATCGCCCTGAACGGCGAGTAGGGCGGCAATTACGCGCTGCTCGCGACGTCGGTCAACCGGTCGCGTCGCCAATCGCCGACGCCGCCGTCGTGCAGCGCCGCATCAGCGAGCAGGTCTTCGAGCTGCATCAAGAGCACCGTGCGGCGGACGGAGAACCAGGGCTTGGCGCCGGTCGCGGCTCCGCGTAGCAGGCGTGTCGCAAGGAAGCTGCGGCGGACGAGCGGTGACGTGCGGTGCCGCATCATCTCGCGCGCGAGATCCCATGACAGCCAACGGAAGAAGCGCGGCGCGGATGCCGCGGCCTTCGTCCGGTCCTCGTACGGCACCTCCGCATAGCGGGGGAACGCCCGACGGATCGCCTCGTCGTGCAGCTGGCCATCCGCCAGGGCGGAGGTCGGGAGCGTCTGCAGGAACGCCGCGAAGTCCGCGTCGAGGTACGGCGTCATCACGCGGCATGCGCGCGTGAGCATCGCAAACGGCAGCAGCGCCACCGAACGCGCCGTCCGATTGGCCATGCGAAACGCCCCCCACGGGTGCGGCCACTCGGCGTAGCGCGCGAGCTCCTCCGCCACGACTGCCTGCGCTGCTTCGAAGCTGAAGCGGCGCCGGCCATCCGGTTGAAGCGTCGCCTCGAGCGCGCGTTCGTCGGAGTGACGATGAAGAAGGTCGCGCGCAAGCTCGTTGTAACGAGCCTCGGCGAGCAGGGCGAGCGCGGATGTCTGTTCCTGCAGGTGCGCACCCGACAGCGTGTCGCCGCCCACGCCCTGGTAGATGACGTCGGCATGATCCCGCAGATAGTCGACGAGCGGCAGCATCTGCACGTGGCGGTCCGCGCAGTAGCTGGTCATGACGTTCTTGCGGCGCTCCGCCGCGACGACGGCGGGATCGAGCGGCAGCACGACGTTCGATACGCCCACGGCACTGGCAACGATCGGCGCAACACGGGCGTCGTCGTCTCCGGTCGGGGGATATTGACGGACCGTCACCGTGTCGATCGATCGCGTTCCGGCGTGCGCCAGCTCGAAGAGCAGATGGCGCGAATCGCGACCGCCGCTGAGCGGCACGTTGACGCGCTGATCGTCCCGCGGCAGGCGCCGTCGGACCGCCTGCCGGAACAAGGTGACGTATCCGTCGACGATGCTCGCGCGCGATAGCGGCTGCGGACGCGGAGGAGCCGCGTCCGTGATGCTCACCTCGAGCCGGCCCGGCCGCCATGTCAGCCGGCTGCCGCCCCGCAGGACGCGAATCGCGCGGAACGGTGTCGCGTCGCCGATGAAATGACTGAGCCTCAGGAACGCCGCGAGCGCCGCATCGTCAAGGTCGCGCGGCGCGCCGAGCCGAAGCAGCATGGGAATCGACGTCGCGACCGCGACCCGATCGGGGCCGCCGTAATAAAAGATCGGTGCGAATCCCCAGCGATCGTTGTCGACGACGAGCGTGTCGGCGTCCCATCGCCACCCTACTGCAACGTCAGCAGACGAGGGGTCGCGCGGCCACGGCTGCGCGATGCAAGTCTGCGGTGAGCCATCCACGGTGACGTCATTGCCGCGGACGATGAGCCGCACGAACGCGCAGCGGCACGGTCCGGCGCAGCCGCACGCATCGTCGCGCGTCATCGGTCAGGCGGCCTGCAGGTTCACGACATCGAGCGTTGACGGGATCCGTCCCGCCTTGGCCAGCTCGAGCTGCCGCAGGTACACGGTGAGGCTTGCAAACCAGGGTCGTCTCTCGCCGAACGAGCCCGTCGTCGCCGCGCACAGCGCACGCGGCAGCACGTACGAACGATTGAGGAGGCTGCCGCCCGCGTGAGGATGCTGCATGAGGAAGCGTCCCGCGTCGACGGCAAAGCGGCGGTTGTGCGCCCGCGCGTCGAGCTTCGGCGCCTGCTTGTCCTCGAACGGCAGGTGACGGTGCTCCGGGAATGCGCGGTGGATCGCCTCGGTGTGAAACGACTTGTCCCCGGCCGCGAGGTCCGGCGACATCACCGTGGCCGGCATCCCCATGAGGAAATCGTACAAGTCGTGATCGAGATACGGCGTGTACACGTAGGGCACGTGCTTCATCATCCCGTAGGGGACGAGTGCGAGCTCGCGGCGGATGCGGTTCCAGAAGTTGAACGACTTGATCGGATCCGGCGCGTCGACGTGCCGGTCGAGTTCTTCAGCGAACCGTCCGACGGCATGCTGGCGCGAGACCGACTCGTAGACCTCGGGTCGCAGCACGCGCTCGAGATAGGACTCGGTGTGAATGCTGTATGCGGTGAGAAGACGGTCGGCAAGCTCGGGTGTCCGGCCCGCTTCCATCAGCGCGAGCGAGTCGCGGCTCAGGAAGCGGCTCGGCACCGAGAGCGCGCCGCCAAGCCCGTCGTACAGCACGCACGGCCGCGACCCGAGCTGCGCGATCATCTCGAGGTACCACGCATGTTCGTCGGCGCAGAGGTGAGTGGCCCAGTTCTTCTTGATCTCGACGGCACAGGCCGACGGAGTCTGCGTCAACAACGTGTGCGGCGCGCCGGCGGCCGCCGCGACGAGCGGCGCGACGCGTTCGTCCTCCCCGGGTCGCGGGGGATAGCGCGGAATGGTGACGCATTGGGGACGCGCGCCGAGCGCACACAGCTCGAAGAGGATGTGGCGTGAGTCGCGGCCGCCGCTGAGCGGTACGAAAGTGCCGTCGCCGTCGGGCGGGCGCCGCCGAATCGCGTCCCGGAACAACGTGACGAAACCATCGATCGCCTGGTCGCGCGTCGCGGGATTCACCTGCACGCTTGGCAGCGCGCCCGAGACGGTCAACGTCCCATCCCGCCACTCGAGCACCGAGTTCGGCGGAACGGCGCGGATCGCCGCGAACGGCGTGTCGTCGCCGAGAAAGAAGCCGAGCCGAAGGAACGCGGCGAGCGCGGAACCGTCGATATCGGTCGGCGCGCCCAATTCGATCACCCGCAGGAGCGACGGCGAGACCATGAACTGCCGTGGATCGCTCCAGTAGAACAGCGGCGACACTCCGTACCGATCGCTGCGCACGACGACGCGTGAGCCGTCCCACTCCCACGACGCAAAGACGCCGTCCGGCGCCCCCGCCCTCCGCGGCAGTGTGTGCCCGCGGAAGAAATGCCGATCGCCCGTGACTTCCGCGGCGCCGTCGCGGAGCCGCACGTGGAACGAGGAATCGAGT
Source organism: Acidobacteriota bacterium (assembly GCA_046734675.1). Classification (GTDB taxonomy): domain Bacteria; phylum Acidobacteriota; class Vicinamibacteria; order Vicinamibacterales; family 2-12-FULL-66-21; genus QHWT01. The sequence goes on along the minus strand of JBKPRU010000289.1, from coordinate 8,507 downwards.
GGCATGGATGCCTCACCGCATCGCGACGGCTTCAGGTATGGTGCGCGTTCCGTCGCCGTCGGACGGACGCACAGGCTGGGGCAGATATTTCCGCTCCGCGGCTTTGAGTTCGGCCATCCGCTGCAGGCGGAAGACCTCGCGAAGCGGCGCGACCGTGCTCTCGACATTCGTGAGGCACTGCTCGGTAAAGAGCTGCGCCGCCGTGGCCTGCATGGCCGTGATGCAAGAACGCAGCAGATGGTTGGCCCAGATCAGGACCGAGAACCCATGGGCGCGGAAGGTGTCGGTTGGCGTGGAGTGATAGGTGGTGGGGACGGCGACGACCGGCAACGTCGAACCCCACAGGCGCTTGAACTCCAGCACCTCTGACGCGTCGGTGCGCGCGCTGTGAATCAGGATCGCATCCGCGCCGGCGCGCCAGTAGGCTTCCGCGCGCATGAGCGCTTCCGCGAGGCCGCGACCGGCGACGAGCGCTTCGATTCTCGCCACCACGACGAACCGATCGTCGCGCGGTGCATCCTTCGCGGCCTTGATCCGTCCCGCGAATTCATCGACCGCCGCGAGCTCCTGCTCCGTGCCATTCACGAAGCTGTTGATCTTCGGAAAGAGCTTGTCTTCCAAGCAGACGCCCGCCGCGCCACGCTGTTCGAGCTTCGCGACGAAGCGCCGGACGTTGTTGAAGTTCCCGTGGCCCGTGTCGCCGTCGACGAGGATCGGAACGGCCGCCGCATCCGCCATGAACTCGACGCATTCGAGCGTCTGCGTCCACGACGCCTCGTTGCAGTCGCGGACGCCATGGCTCGCGGCAATCGCCAGGCCGCTGGCCCAGATGCCTTCGAAACCTGCCTCCTCGACGATGCGCGCACTCAGACCGTCGTGCGCCTGCATCAAGAAGGAGAGCTCCGGCGACTCGACGATGCTGCGAAGGCGGGAGGACCGGGTGTCCATGAGACGCTCCGTGGCTGATGTTCAGGTGTGAGAAACGGAACGGGAGTGCGCGACGCGATTCGACGGCTGGCTCTCGCCGGCATCGTCGTGAGGCTTGAACGACTCTCGAAGCAGGCCGGCGAAAAAACACAGCCAGAGCTCGTACTCGAACGCGGTTGCGTCGCGTCTGATCGAATGCCAGACGAAGCTGCGCGCCGTACGAAGCGCCTTCAGGAAGAGCGGCAGCGGCACCCCCATGAGACGGCGCGCCCCCGCACGCGTGATGCCCGACTCCGGCTCCTCGAGATCGAGGCCGCCGTTCTGACAGAGGATGGCGCGGCTGATGCCGTGCCAGTAGAACCAGCGCCTGAAGTACTGCTTGTCGAGGCGGTCCGCGGAGACGAGGTGATCGACGATCATCTGCGGCAGGTAGAAGCCGCGGATACCTGCCGCGCGTCCGCGCAGGTGCCACTCGCGCTGCGCCTGGTTGCGCAGCGTGCCCGCTCGCCGGCCGAGACGGCCGTCGAACAATCCGACTGTCTCGAACACGCGGCGCCGATACGCGACGTTGACGCCGAGCGGCCAGGAGATGCCGTGGCCGTACTCGAGCGGCTGCGAACCGTGATCCTGCAGTCCGAGCACTTTCTGATAAACCGCGTTGCCGTCTGTCAACCACCAGGGCGCTGTCCCGCGCCAGAGGGGATGCACCGGCCCGCCGACGAAGTCACAGTCGAACTCCTCCAGCCCGAGGAGTGCGCGATCCAGCCAACCCGCCCGCGGGTACGCGTCATCGTCGGTCGTGGCAATCACGTCGCCGGCTGCGCAGCGGATTCCTGTGTTCAGCGCGTGGTATTTGCCCTGTCGCCCTTCGTGCACGTACTGCACCGGGACCGGCGCGACCGCGGCGATCTCGGTGACGACGGTCCGGGTGTGGTCGCTGGAATTGTTGTCGACGACGATCACCTCCCATGGATGACGGCAGGCCAGGCGGACGAGGCTGCCGAGCGTGTCCCGAAGCGTGTCGGCGCGATTGTGCGTGACGACGAGGACGGTGAACGTTGGCCGCATGGGGCGTCTGCGAGTGATCGAGGTTTATGCAGGCACGGTTTCGACGGCGGTTGACGACGGAGCGACGCTGACCCGCGGGTGGAGGTTGACGGTGCCGGAGAACGCGGCGTCATCGACGCGTATGCTTCCGCGCGGTCCCTGCCAGACCTCCTTGCGGTCGATTGCATCCCAGGCCACGATCTCGATCGAGAAGACGCCGAGGCCCATGTTGGCCTGAAGCGCCGTCGTGACCACGAACGATCCCGGCCCTCCGAGTGCGGCGTGGGATTCCGACATGTCGAATGCGAACACGTCGCGCCCGTTGCGGAGATTGCGCACTCGCAACACGAGCCGGCGGCGTGGATCGGGTCTCGACAGAATCTCGCCCTCGATGCGAACGTCGAACGTCTCGCCGGAGCGAAGCGGCCGCTTCGGATCGACATCGAGCGCGGTCACGTTGAATGGCAGGTCCGCGCCGCGAGCGTGCCCGAGAGCGGTGGTCGCCGCGAGGTAGGCGGCGATGCAGTCGTCGGCCGATCCGCGCCTGATCACGCGTCCGTGATCCAGCAGCAGACATGACGTGCACAGGGCGGCGATGCGATCCAGCTGGTGGGAGACGATGACGACGGGTCGTCCTGCTTGCGCCAGCTCCGTCAGGCGGTCGAAGGCGCGCTGCTGGAACCGATAGTCTCCTACGGAGAGGACCTCGTCGATGATCAGGACGTCGGGATTCATGTGCGCGGCAATCGCGAACCCGAGCCGCGCGTTCATGCCGGTCGAATACCGCTTGACCGGCGTGTCGATGAAGTCCGCCAGCTCGGAGAAGCCGACGATGTCGTCGAAGCGCGCCGAGATTTCGCGGCGCGACATGCCCATGATCGATCCCTGGAGAAAGATGTTTTCAGCGCCGGTGAGGTCCGGGTGGAACCCCGCGGTCACTTCGACGACCGCGCCGACGCGGCCGCGGACGCCGCAGCGCCCGAGCGTCGGGCGCAAAATCCTGGTGAGCAGCTTGAGGATCGTCGACTTGCCCGCGCCGTTCGGGCCGATGATCCCGAGCGTCTCGCCGGGGCCGACGGAGAACGACACGTCCTGCACCGCCCAGAACTCCTGACCGGAGCGGCGGCCGTCCCGCGCGAGGAAACCGGCGACCGCCGCCGGAATCAGGTCGCGAAGGGTGTCGTACATCTCGCCGCGCCGGAAGCGCTTCCACACCCGCCGAAACTCGATGCGCGGCGCAGCGGCCATGATTCGACCTCAGCCACAAACGGGCGGAGGGGCCAGAAGCAAACGCGTCGCCATGAGCTGCGCACGCGATTGCCGTCAAGCCGCGGGCGCGGCGGCGCGTGGATGCACTCGGCGGTGCGAAAAGAAGAACCCGCGTCAACAATTCGTGGAAGCGATGCGCCTCACGGCTGCTTCACGCGGCCGGCGGTCACGAAGCGGCGATAGCCGCTGAACGTCTCCGTGCGGCGCGTCGACTGCAATCCGTTGCGGACGACGGTCAGCGACTCGATCGACTCGGGCAGCAGCATGACTTCGTCGGGATCGGTGAAGGCGACCGGCTTGTAGCGCAGCGTCAGGTCATCACGCTCGAGGATCACCCACATCGGGAGCTGGTAGCGGCGCTGCAGCGGCCACGGGACGCGCACGTCGACGGGGCCGGTGAGGCGGCGCTCGACCCGCAGCACGTCGTAGGTGGTCGCGTCGATCCACACGCGGCCGCTCGTTGCGACCGGGCCGGACCAGTCGAAGCAGTCGTCGTGTCCGCGCTCGTCCTCGATCAGGACCGGTTTGCTCGTCCGGTTCGCCGTCGTGAAGTCGACGACCAGCGCGGCACGATCCTTCTCGCGCGCTTCGCGGATCCCGGTGAAGCGGTACTCGTCGCGCTGAGACGGCAGCAGAAAGGCGAGCGGCTCGGGCGAGAGGGGATTCGGATCGGTGCAGCCGCTCCTGTCCTTCTTGTCCCGCTCGCGCGGGGCGCGGCCGTTGATGCGGCGGACGTCGCGGATGATCGACGCCTCCGGCAGCGCATCGCCATCGACCGCCTCGAATTCGACGCGCAGCTCTGACTCCACCGTGCGCGCGAATCCCTCCGATCCCCAGCTCCTGTCGATCGGCTGCACGGTGGACTGCTCGAGGCAGATCACGCGCTCGGCGCGCCGGTAGTAGTCGACGATGCGCTGAGCGACGAGGGTCATGACCGTATTCAGGTCAGCCGGCGCAGACGGTGCGGCCGACAGCCAGCTGGCGCACATCGCACACGAGGCGATCGCCGCGAGACGCGCGAGGCGGGGCCGTGTCATCCCCGTTACGATAACGCCGAAGCGCGTCATGGCACACGGACGGCTTTTTGCTCCCTCTTGGCATCAGGCGCGATGTCGGCCGATTTCGGGCGCATCGCGTCGTCGCGCGCCGGCAAAACCGTCAGCGCCGACACAGATTCGTGCTGGCGACTCGCGCGTCTCACGCGCGTTCAACGGCGGGGAAGGCCATGCCAGGAGGGATCCGATGATTCGACCGATCGCGGCGATCGTTCTCGCGCTCACGCTCACGCCGGCCGTGCTCCACGCACAGGACGTCGTGTTCACGGTGACGGCGGCGTCGGCTGACGTGCACATGGGTCCGAGCACCGCCACGCCGGTCGTCGGCCACGCATCGCGCGGCATGGTGCTGCCGGTCGCGCGGGATCTCGGCAGCTGGGCCCGCGTGCCCTGGCCCGACGCGCCCGACGGCGTCGGCTATCTGCACGTGACGATGGGTCGTCTCGGTACCCGCAAGACGAACGGTTCGGCGACGACGGCGCCGCGTGCGGCATCGACGGCTGCGTCGAGACCGTCATCGACCGGTTCCCCGATCGCGGCGCCCTCGACGGAGTCGGCCCCCGTGCGCCCGCAGAGCGAGGAGCGTGTCGGCGTGAGCGGCCCGCAGGGCGTGACGACGATCAGTCATGTCATCGGCGTCGGCGGACTGGTCGCGCCGATGAACACGTTCGGCGCGAGCGGCCGCGCGTGGCACCACGATCGACTGGGCGTCGAGTTCCGCATCACCCGCAACGCGATGACCAGCGAGGCGGCCGCCGGCCGCATGACGTCGCTGGAGCTCGAGCCGCGCGTCGTGTATGCGCTGTTCGATCACGTGAGCGATTACGTGTGGGTTCGCCCCTACCTCGGCTCCGGTGTAAGCTTCAGCCGCCACACGCTCAGTTCCGCCGCGACGATCGCCTCGGCGTCGGACAATCACGTCGGATTCGGCGTGTTCGGCGGCACCGAGCTGACCTTCGCGAGCGTGACGCGTGTTGGCGTGAGCGTGGAGCTTGGCTATCGCTCGGCATCGACGCCGTTTCCCGGGTTCGAGACCGACCGCTTCAACGTCGCAGTCGCCGGTCACTGGTACATCAAGTAGACAAGGCGAGCCGTTATAATGCGCGGGCTCGACGCCCGTGGCGCTTGAACCCGGCACACGCGTCGGTACCTACGATGTCGTCACGCTGCTCGGCCGCGGCGGCATGGGCGAGGTGTATCGCGCCCACGATACGAGGCTGCGGCGCGACGTCGCGCTGAAGGTCCTCCCGGATCTCTTCGCCCGCGACGGTGAGCGCCTGGCGCGGTTCGAGCGCGAAGCGCAGGTGCTCGCCTCGCTCAATCACCCGCACATCGCGGCGATCTATGGTCTCGAACAATCGGCCGCCTCGCACATCCTCGTCCTGGAGCTCGTCGAAGGGGAGACGCTGGACGCCAGACTCGAACGCCATCGATCGCTGAATCCGGGCGGCGGGCTGCCCATCACAGAGGCGCTTGCCATCGCACGACAAATTGCAGACGCCTTGCACGCAGCTCACGACAAAGGCATCGTGCATCGCGATCTCAAGCCATTGAACATCGCGGTGACCGACGACGGTCAGGTCAAGATTCTGGACTTCGGCCTGGCCAAGCTCGAAGGCGGCGCGGCCGCCGACCTGCCACCTGCGCTTGATTCCGACGGCATGACGATCCCGCCGCTCGCCGGGTTGTCTCAGGCGCCGACGAACATCGCGGGTGCGATGACCGCCGCAGGCATGATTCTCGGCACCGCGCCGTATATGAGCCCCGAGCAGGCGAAAGGGCGGCCGGCCGACAAGCGCAGCGACATCTGGGCGTTCGGCTGCGTGCTGTTCGAGATGCTGACCGGGAAGGCGGCCTTCGGAGGCGAGGACGTCTCCGAAACGCTCGCGAGCGTACTCAGGTCCGACCCGGATTGGCAGGCGCTACCGTCGAATCTTCCGGCCGCGGTTCGCACGCTGCTGCATAAATGCCTCGAGAAAGATCGTCACCGGCGGACAGCGGACATGTCCGTCGCCGCCTTCGTGCTCGACGATCCTCAATTGTTCGCCGCGCCCGCCGCCGCTCGCGCCGGCGTGGCTACCAATCGCTGGACATCGCGGACGGCGATCGCGATGGCGTTGGTCGCGGGCGGCGCGCTGGCCGGTCCGACGGTCTGGTACGTGATGCATTCGGCGGCCGTGTCCCGTCCGGTCTCGCGCCTCGCGCTGACAACGTCCGCGGCGACCGCGTTCGTGTCGGCGGGTAACGATCGCGAGGTGGCAATCTCGCACGATGGCCGACGCATCGCCTACGTCGGCGCGAACGGCACCATCTTCATCCGCGCGCTCGACCAACTCGAACCGGCGTCGCTGACGGGACTTGGTTTTCCGCGGGGCTTGTTCTTTTCGCCGGATGGCGAGTGGATTGGCTTCTTCGACGCGTCGCTGGCGCTGAGAAAGATCGCGGTCACGGGCGGATCGCCTATCACCATCTGTCGCATCACCGCGTCGGCGCGCGGCGCGACCTGGGGCCGCGACGGCACGATCGTGTTCGCTACGAACGATCCCGACAGCGGGCTGTTGCGGGTGTCCGCGGGCGGCGGCGATCCCACGCAGGTGACGACCCCGCGCCGGGAGAACGACGAAGCCGATCACCTCTGGCCGGAGTTCCTCCCCGACGGCGCGCATGTGCTGTTCACGATCACGCCGACGAAAGGCGCGGTCGACAACGCTCGAATCGCCGTGGTCGATCTGAAGGGCCGCACGCAGAAGATGTTGATCGATCGCGGAACGGACGCGCACTACGTGACCGGCGGACGCCTCGTTTACGCGCAGGCGGGAACGATGCGCGCCGTGGCTTTCGACGCGGATCGTCTGCAGCTTGGGGGCACTTCCGTGCCGGTGCTGCCGCAGCTCGTCATGACCGCTTTGGCGCCGGGCAATTCGACGTCGCGGATGACGGTACGCTCGTGTATCGAGCGCCCGCCGCCCAAACGCCGATGCGGAGCCTCGTGTGGGTCGATCGCGGCGGGCGCGAAGAAGCGCTGCCGATCGTGCCCCGTGCGTTTCAGTATCCGCGCCTCTCACCCGACGGCGGGCACGTCGCGCTGGAGATTCAGGGAGACATCTGGATCCTCAACGTGCGCCGGCAGACGCTGCAGCGCCTCACGTTCGATCCCGCACCGGATCAGTTTCCCGTGTGGACGCCCGACGGGCGCCGCATCGTCTTTGGATCCGATCGCACCGCGAGCGGGCAGGCCAATCTGTTCGCGCAGGCCGCCGACGGCTCCGGTCAGGTGGACAGACTCACCGACAGTCCGCACCAGCAATTCCCCAACTCGTTCACGCCCGATGGCAAGCGGCTCGTCATCCGTGAAAGCGCGCCGAACCTCGACTTGATGGAGTTGTCGCTGGACACACCCGCGCACGTCTCACGGGCGCTGGTGCGGACGCCGTTCGCGGAGCAGAACGGCGAGGTGTCTCCGGACGGACGCTGGCTCGCGTATCAATCGAACGAATCGGGGCGGTTCGAGATCTACGTGCGACCGCTCCCCGACGTGGACGCGGGCCGCTGGCAGATCTCCACCGACGGCGGCGTTCAGCCGCTCTGGTCGAGGAGTGGGCGGGACCTGTTCTATCTGGGCTCGAACGCGCTCATGGGTGTGCGCGTCGAGCGCGGCGCCACCTGGCGCGCAGCCGATCCGGTGAAAGTGATCGACGATGCGTACTACCACGGCGCTGGATCGGCAGTGGGCCGAACCTACGACATCGCCCCCGATGGCCACCGGTTTCTGATGATCAAGCCGTCGGGCAGTCCGGAAAGCGCTGAAGCTGCGTTCATCGTCGTGCAGAACTGGATCGGAGAGCTCGACAAGCTCGTGCCGCGCAAGTAACTGTCTCGCCGGTCAGTCACCCCGCCACGTTGTCGCTTCGTTGAATGACTTCCGGGAGGCGCGCGACGGCCCGCGCGCCTCCGAAGTGAACACGCGGTCGCTCGTCCGCCGCGATGGTGCTGCTCGCCGTCCCGTTCTCCGCGATCGGGGCCATCTGGCTGTTGTACCTGCTTGGCTACGACATGAGCGTCGGCGTGTGGGTGGGTCTGATTGCACTCCTCGGCATCGACGCGGAGACGGGTGTCTTCATGCTGTTGTATCTCGACCTCGCGTATGCGGAGGCGCGCGCGTCAGGCCGGCTCGCAAGTCGCGCGCAGTTGCGCGAGGCGGTCATGAAC
>JBKPRU010000288.1:0-8026 GCA_046734675.1 Acidobacteriota bacterium | reverse complement strand
GCATGGTCGCTATATCACGATGTTGCCGCTGCTCCGTGAGGCGCTGGAACATGCCCGCAAGCACGTCGCCGTCCGACTCACGACCGCGCGCCGATCACGCGCGGCCAAGATGACGCTGCCTGCACGGCGCCGCGCCGCAGGCGGGCAGGTCTGATGGCGATGCTGGAGCTCTATCTTGTCCGCCACGGGATCGCAGAGGAGCGCGGGGAGGATTGGCCGGACGATTCGAAGCGTCCATTGACGAGCGCGGGGATGGCGAAGCTGCGGAAGGAAGCGCGGGGCCTCGTCGCGCTCGGCGTCGAGATCGATCAGATCATCACGAGCCCGCTCGTGCGCACGCGTCAGACCGCCGACATCCTCGGCGAGGCATTGAAGAACAAGCCAGGTGTCGCTGCATCGGATGCACTCGCGCCTGCCGGTACGCCGGCGGCGGTGATGCAGGAGATCGCGCGGCACGTGCGCAAAGGGCGGATCGCGCTGGTCGGCCACGAGCCCAATCTCGGCGAGCTGGCCGCACAGCTGATTGGCGCAAAGGCGCCGCTCGAGTTCAAGAAGGGCGGCGTCTGCCGGATCGACTTCGAGATGCTGCCGCCGAAGGGGCTGGGCTCGCTCCGCTGGTTCGTCCTCCCGAAAATGCTGCGCGGCCTCGCCTAGGCGACCAGCTCCTTCCTCACGCGACGCCCCGTCGTCCTTGCCGCCTCCGTGTCGTAGGTGTGCTCGCCGCTGGTGCCCATGCCGATGCGGCGATACAGGCGCTCGAGCGCGGTCTCGTCGCGCACGTCGGTGGCCTCTGCCACTTCGATCGCATGACGCAGTTCGTGACCGATGGTCGCCACGAGCTCGTTCTGGCTGCCATTGCGGTTGATCTGGATGCGGAGATAGCGCTGATGATTCGCGAGCGGCATCAACAGCAGCCGCCCCTCGAGCGTCTTCGGCAAGTCAACGCTCTGCTCGATGTAGACGATCACGTCGCTTGCGTTCAGCCGCGCGAGCAGCGCCGCGAACGTGGCTGATTTGGCGACGCCTCTTTCAAGCAGCCGCTGAACGTTCGGGTTCGTCGTGCGCACGTGCCGGTACGGCGACTCCAGCAAGGCGGCCTTCGACGTGGTCAGCGACGACGTGATCAGTCCCGCGCAGAACAGCACCGGCAAGAGCGAAAGCATGGGACCTCCTCCGTCCGAGCTTTGCTCTCATCCATCATCCCTGCGCGTTAGACGGGAATGGGTGCGAAAGGTTTGTTTTTGTTCGACTTCGGCACCGCCGGACAGTTCCGGGATGAGTGTTGTGACCGCCGGTTACGTTCCGCGGCGGACCACCGCCCCCTTCGGGACCACGATGATGCCGTCGCGAATGCACCAGCCCTCGCCGTCGCCGGTGGTCACATTGCGGTCGTTCACCAGCCGCACGCCGTCCGCGATGCGCGCGTTTTTGTCGACGATCACGCGGTCGAGCACGACGTCACGTCCGATGCCCAGCGCGACGCCGTCCCGGCCCGGCTCTTCCTCCTCGTAGAAATCCGCGCCAAGCAGCACCGATCGGGTGACCGCCGCGCCGGCGCCGACGTGCATGCGGATGCCGACGACGGACTCGGTGATGCGACACTCGTCGAGGTAGCAGCCCTCGGCGATGATGCCCTCGTCGATCGTGCAGTTGTAGGCGCGAATGGACGGGAGGAATCGCGGGTGCGTATAGATCGGGCGATGCGGGTGGAAGAAGTTGAACGGCGCGCCGCGATGGGTCAACTGGATGTTGGCGTCGTAGAACGCGGCGATGGTCCCGACGTCGGCCCAGTAGCCGCGATAGAGGTACGCGTGCACGTTGAGCGCACCGAGCGCGGCGGGAATGATCTCTTTCCCGAAGTCGATGCCGGGGCGCTGCAGAATCTCGAGCAGCGTGTCGCGCGAGAAGACGTAGATCCCCATCGACGCGACGAACGGCTTGTCGGGCGTCAGGCCGCCGAACGTGGCGCCGCTCGGCGCGCTCGTCTTCATCTCGGCCAGCCGCTCGGCGTTGGGCTTTTCCTCGAAGCCGTTGATCTGGCCGGCCGCATCGAAGCGGAAGATGCCCATCTGGGTCGCGTCGGCGGCGCTGACCGGCTGCGCGGCGATGGTGATGTCGGCGCGGCTCTCGATGTGCGCCTCGACGAGCTCGCAGAAATCCATGCGGTACAGATGATCGCCGGCGAGGATCAGGTAGTACTCGGCGTCATAGCCGGCGAAGTGGCGTGCGGCCTGGCGTACGGCGTCGGCCGTCCCCTGAAACCAGTCGGCGTTGTCGGGCGTCTGCTCCGCCGCCAGCACTTCGACGAAGCCCTCGGAAAACAGATCGAGGCGATAGGTCTGCGCGATGTGACGGTTGAGGGACGCCGAGTTGAACTGCGTCAGGACGAAGATGCGTTTCAGTCCGGCGTGGAGGCAGTTGCTGATCGGGATGTCGATGAGGCGGTACTTGCCGCCGATCGGCACCGCCGGTTTCGATCGCATGCGCGTGAGCGGAAACAGCCTGTTCCCCCGGCCGCCGCCGAGAATCAACGTCAGCACGTCAGTCATGCCGTTGATATTACTGGAGGAGCGGATCGCCACGCGTCATGAGTTGTTTGCACGGCGGTGAAGTGGGCGTAGTATGTGCCGCGTACACTGCCCAGCTCGATGTCCCTTTCGAGGTGTCTGCCCATGCGATTGCCACTTGTGTGTGCGTGTCTGTTGTTGCTGACCGCCTCTCTCGCCCACGCGCAGTTCGACACGGCGTCAGTCGTCGGCACGGTGCGCGACACCACCGGCGCGGTCGTTCCCGCCGCGAAGGTCACGCTGACCAACGCGCAGACCGGCATCTCGGTCGAGAAGCTGACGAGTGCCGAAGGCAACTTCGAATTCTTCACCGTGCGTCCCGGCACCTATGTGGTGACGTCGGAGAAGTCGGGGTTCGCGATCGCGCTGATCGACAACGTGCAGGTGCAGGTGGGGGCGCGGCTGCGCGTCGATCTGCAGATGCCGGTCGGCCAGCTCACCGAGCGCGTCGAGGTCTCGGCGGGCGCGCCGCTCATCGAGACCGACTCGAGCCAGCGCGGCCAGGTCATCACCGGCGAACAGACGCGCGCGCTGCCGCTCAACGGCCGCGAGTACTCGTCGCTGGCGCTGCTCACGACCGGCGTGAAGACCGGCGGATCGTCGCTGACGACCGGCAATACGCCGCGCGAAGGCGCGTTCAACGTCAACGGCCTGCGCAGCACGTTCAACAACTTCCTCATCGACGGCGTCGACAACAATGCCTACGGCACGAGCAACCAGGGGTTCTCGAACCAGGTGATGCAGCCGCCGCCTGATGCGGTCGGGGAGTTCAAGGTCGTCACCAACAACATGAGCGCCGAGTACGGCCGCGCCGCCGGCGCGACGATCAACGTGAACTACAAGAGCGGCACCAATGCGCTGCACGGGAGCGGCTGGGAGTTCCTGCGCAACACGTCGATGAACGCGGTCGGCTTCTTCAAGCCGGTCACCGGCAAGCCGGCGCTCGATCGTAACCAGTTCGGCGGCGTGCTGGGCGGCCCGCTGCGGAAGAACAAGGCGTTCTTCTTTGCCGATTACGAAGGGTTCCGGCAGACGCGGAAGGCGACGGCGATTTCCAGCATCGCGACGCCGGCCCAGCGGCAGGGCATCCTCTCCGTCGACGTGCGCGATCCGCGTAGCGGCGTCGTGTATCCAGCCGGAACGCCGATCCCCGTCGCACCGTTCGCGCAGAAGGTCCTGGCTGGCCTGCCGGACGCGAACCTGCCGGGCAACAGCAACAACTATTCGTCGCTGCAGGAGTTCACCGCCGATTCCGACAAGGCCGGCGGCAAAGTGGACGTGCAGATGACGCCCAACCTGGCGATGTTCGGGCGCTACGGCTGGCGCGATCTCGCAACCGACGACCAGCCGACGATCCCGCTTCCGTCAGGCGGCGCCGGCAACGGACACATCTACGCGAAGAACAAACAGTTCGTGCTCGGCACCACCTGGGCGCGCACATCGTCGCTCCTCGAGGCGCGGTTCGGGTACTCGTGGACGCAGGGCGGCAAGAATCCCCCGGCGCTCGGATCGGCGTCGGCGCTCGACGCGTTCGGCCTGCCTGGGCTGCCCGACGATGCACGGATCGCCGGCGGACTGCCGACGCAGTTGATCACCGGCTATTCCGATCTTGGTCGCCAGGCCACGAACCCGCAGTGGCAGTACCCGACGGTCTTCAACCCGAAGGTGAACTACACCTGGACGGTGCAGTCGCATTCGCTCAAGACCGGCTACGAGTTCCAGCGGGTCAACACCCAGGTGCAGGACGTCAACCCGCTCTACGGCCGCGACACCTACAACGGCCAGTTCACGCGTCCGGCCGGCGTCGCGGCGAACAACCTGTACAACCTGGCCGACTTCATGCTCGGTCTGCGCGCGCAGTACGCGCTCAGCAACGTGCTGGTTGCGGACCTGCGCCGCAACATGCACTTCGCCTACGTGCAGGACGACTGGCGGATCGCGCGCAACCTGACCTTGAACCTCGGCCTGCGCTACGAGTACGCGACGCCGATGTGGGAGCGCGACAACGTGCTCTCGAATTTCGATCCGGCCACCAATTCGATGATTCTTGCGACCGACGGGTCGCTCTACGACCGCGCGCTCGTGAACCCCGATCGCAACAACTTCGGTCCGCGCCTCGGGTTCGCCTACACGCTCACGCCGAAGACGGTGGTGCGCGGCGGCTACGGCATCAGCTACACGCATTTCAATCGCGCCGGCGCCGGCGACCTGCTGTCGATCAATGGGCCGCAGGTGATCAACGCGGTCGTGAACCAGACCGTGCCCACGTCGCCGACCTTCAGCAGCGCCGACCAGGGGTATCCGGCCGGCCTGGCCGATCCCTCGCGGTTCAATCCGCTCACGGCCAACATCACTTACATGCCGCGCGACTATCACTCGAGCCCGGTGCAGAGCTGGTTCGTCTCGTTCCAGCGCGAGGTCGCGGCGAACATGCTCGTCGACGTCGCCTACGTCGGCAATCGCGCCGACGACATGCTGCTGTTCGCGAACTACAACCAGGCGTCGCCGAACAATGCCGCCGGCACGATCCCGTTGCAGGACCGCCGGCCGATCCCGACCTTCTCGGACATCACCTACGCGTTCAACGGCGGCAAGTCGCGCTACCACGCGCTCCAGGCGAAGTTCGAGTGGCGCATGCGCGCCGACCTCACGCTCCTCAGTTCGTTGACGCTCTCGCGCACGATGGACAACGGCGCGCAGTCGCTCGAGAACTCGAACGGCAACTTCCCGGCGCCGCAGGATTTCCACAATCTGCAGGGCGACTACGCGCGCTCGAACTACGACCAGCCGTACAACACCACGACCAGCTTCGTCTGGGGCCTGCCGTTCGGCAGGGGCAAACGGTGGGGCGCGAACGTCTCGCCGTTGACCGACGCGCTGATCGGCGGATGGCAGCTCGCGGGCATCAATACCGTCTTTGCCGGTGAGCCCGTCACCTTCACCTATTCCCCGGCGGCATCGTTCGTCGTCTCGGGCATCCAGCAGGACTTCCGCGGCGCGAACAACTACCGCCCGAACGTGACCTGCGATCCGCTGGCGGCCGATGCTGATCGGAGCATCACGAACTATTTCAACCGCGCGTGCGTGGTGATTCCCACCGATCCCAGCCAGCCTTTTGGAAACGCGGAGCGCAACAGCGTGCGCGGTCCGAATTTCTGGCAGCTCGATCTCGCCGCGTCGAAGCGGATTCCCGTCGGCGGCCCGGCGCAGCTCGAGTTTCGTTTCGAGGCGTTCAATGTCCTCAATCACACCAACTTCCGCGCGCCGAACGGGAACCGCAGCGCCGGAGGCTTCGGCACGATTACCCAGACCTACGATCCGCGCCAGCTGCAGCTCGGATTCAAGCTGCTGTGGTAAAGCGCTGTGTCATGCTGCTGCTGATGCTGTCGGCATCAGCAGCAGCCGTCGAACGGCCGATCGTCATCGGCCACCGCGGCGCCAGCGGCCATCGTCCCGAGCACACGCTCGAGTCCTATCGGCTCGCCGCGGAGGTGGGCGCGGACTTCATCGAGCCGGATCTCGTCTCGACCAAGGACGGCGTCCTGATCGCGCGGCACGAGAACGAGATCGGCGGGACCACGGACGTCGCCGAGCGTTTCCCGCATCGTAAGCGGACGAAGACCATCGACGGGGCGTCGATCACCGGTTGGTTCAGCGAGGACTTCACGCTCGCGGAGATCAAGACGCTCAAAGCCCGCGAGCGTCTGGCCTTCCGGTCCCACGCGTACGACGGGCGGTTCCAGGTTCCGACGTTCGACGAAGTGCTCGATCTCGCGCAGTCGCTGAGCCAGTCGCTCGGACGTCAGATCGGCGTGTACCCGGAAACGAAACATCCGACGTATTTCCGCGGCATCGGTCTGCCGATCGAAGAGCCGCTGCTCGCGTCCCTCGAAAAGCACGGTATGAACACCCGCGAGGCCGCCGTGTTCATCCAGTCGTTCGAGACCGGCAACCTGCGCGCGCTGCGGCCGAAGACCCGCGTGCGCCTCGTGCAGCTGGTCGATCTGCAGTCGAAGATTCGCCTGGACGATGAAGGGCTGAAGGAGATCGCGAGCTACGCGGACGGACTCGGCCCGATCAAGACGTTGATCGTGCCGGCGAATGCGGACGGGACCTTGAAGGAGCCCACCGACCTGGTCGCGCGCGCCCACAAAGCCGGGCTCTTCGTGCACGTGTGGACGATGCGCGCGGACCCGCAGTTTCTCTCGCCATCGTACAAGGGGCGCGCCGAAGCCGAGTTCGAACAGTTCCGCGACCTCGGCGTCGACGGCATCTTCACCGACTTTCCCGACATCGGCGTGCGCGCGCTGCGCGGACGGTAGCGACGCTCGTGTCCTTACGTCGACGCGGGCTCGTCGACGAAGCGATAGCCCAAACCAATCACCGTTTCGATCTGCGATCCCACGGGACCAAGCTTCGACCGCAAGCGACCGACGTGCACGTCGACCGACCGCGTTTCCACGAATCGATCGTAGCCCCACACCCGCTCGAGCAGGCGATCGCGCGACAGCACGCGATTGCGATTCTCCACCAGGAACTGCAGCAGCTCGAATTCGCGGCGGGTGAGCCGCACCGCCTCGCCGTCCACGGCGATTGACACCGCGTCGAAGTCCGCGATCAGGCGCGAGCCGCGATACACGCGCGTCCGTGGCGGTTCGGCGGCGTGACGGCGGCGGAGGACGGCGCGGACGCGCGCGCCGAGCTCGCGCAGGCTGAACGGCTTGGTGATGTAGTCGTCGGCTCCCAGGTCGAGCCCTGCCACGCGATCCGTTTCGGACGTGCGTGCGGTGAGCATGATGATCGGCAGGCGCGCCGTCTCCGGTCGCTGACGGAGCAGCCTGCACACTTCCGTGCCGCTCAGCACCGGCAGGTTGAGATCGAGGATCACCAGGTCCGGAGCGAGCTCGGCGACTGCACGCAGTGCCTCGTCTCCGCGCCCGACGGTCTGGACCGACGCATCACCAGTACGTTCCAGCGTGTGTTTGATGAGGCCGGCGATGTCGTGTTCGTCTTCGACAACGAGGACCCTGGGTACGACGTTCTGCACCCGTGCAGACTATGGCGGGCGGATTTCACGTCTGTGTCCGGTGCGTTAAATCGGCGTTAACCACGCGACGCCAGAGGCCGTTGCCAGTTGCCGGATACAGCGCGCCCTCAGCGTGCGGCGCTTTCGTACCAATCGTCGTGCGGCGACCACGCGTGGCAGCGGTGGCACGACGTCGAGGTCCACTGCTTGTCGCACGCCGGGCAGCGGCCGTGTGTGTCGAAGGTGTTCCACACATGTCCGCATCCCGGATCGCATTGCCAGCGATCGTGTTTCGCGGGCGTCCACCCGCAGAGCGGGCAGCGAATCCGCAGAAACCGGATGTCGTCGTCGAGGAGGGTGTCGGGATTTCGCTTCCCGACCAGGAAGAGCAGCACGACCTATGATCGCGTCCGCGCGCCGGTCTGTCCAGCAG
>JBKPRU010000287.1:0-6487 GCA_046734675.1 Acidobacteriota bacterium | reverse complement strand
GGACATACGCGCACAAGCGGTCTTCTCACTCCCCGGCGGGTCTACCCTAAAGACCCGCCCTACATCTGCACGAGTGCGCCTCGGCCGATGGCGCCGCGGTAGGGCGCACCTTCAGGTGCGCCGACACGATGGCGCCTCTCTCTAAAGAGGCGCCCTACCCGGCGGACAGATGTAGAATCGCCGCCACGCTGGAGGCTCAGATGCTCAAGGACCTGCGGCACGCCGCGCGCATGCTGCTCCGCGCCAAGGCGTGGACGGCCGTAGTCGTCGTCCTCCTCGGTCTGGGGATCGGGGCGAACGCCGCGCTCTTCAGCGCCGTCAACGGCATGCTGCTGACGACGATCCCGGTGAAGGAGCCCGACACGCTCGTCCGGCTGCGCTACGCCGGCCGCAACGACATGGTGACGAGCTCGAGCGATTACGGGTTCTCGCGCCGCGCGCCCAACGAGAACGTGCGCACGACCTTCTCGTATCCGATGTTCCAGCAGTTCGTCGCCGACAACCGCACGCTTGCCGATCTCTTCGCGTGCGCACCGTTCGGCCGCGTCAACGTCGTCGTCGACGGGAACGCCGAGATTGCCACCGCCTTCATCTCGACCGGCAACTACTACCAGATGCTCGGCGTGCGCGCGCGCCTCGGGCGGACGATCCTCCCCGACGACGATCAGCCGAGCGCGGCGCCGGTTGCGGTTATCAGCTCGAAGTACTGGCACACGCGCTTCGGCACCGACCCGGACGTCGTCGGCAAGGTCGTCAAGGCCAACAACGTGCCGGTGACGATCGTCGGCGTGCTCGCGCCGGAGTTCACGGGCATCCAGCAGCCGATCGCCGAACCGCCCGACATCTCGTTTCCGCTCGCGCTCGATTCGCAATTGAGCCCGCCGCAGCCAGGAAGCACCCAGACCACGCCACGCCTGCGCCAGCCGACCTACTGGTGGCTGCAGGTGATGGGACGGCTGAAGCCGGGCACGACGGCCGCGCAGGTGCAAGGCAATCTCGAAGGCGTCTTCCAGCAGACCGCGCGCGCGGGGCTCGACACCTATTTGAAGTCGCTGACCGACAAGGAACGCGACACGGTGGACAATCGGCGGCGCAAAGAGGTGCCGCGGCTACGCGTCGAGTCGGGCGCGCACGGCATCTATGACGTCAATCCCACCGAGCTCAACTCGGTGACGATCCTCATCGTCGTGGTCGCGCTGGTCCTCCTCATCGTCTGCGCCAACGTGGCGAACCTGCTTTTGTCGCGCGCCACCGGACGCCAGCGCGAGATCTCCGTGCGGCTCTCGCTCGGCGCGACGCGGAGCCGGCTCATTCGTCAGCTGCTCACGGAGAGCCTGCTGCTCGCGGCGATGGGAGGAACGCTCGGCGTGCTCGTCGCGTACTGGGGAAAACAGCTGCTCCCTGGGCCTCCGGGACAGACGTTCGCAGCCGACTGGCGGATCGTCCTCTTCTTCGTTGGCGTCACCCTCGTCACGGGACTCGTGTTCGGACTGGCGCCCGCCTTTCGTGCAACCGGCATCAACGTCAGCTCGGCGCTCAAGGAATCGGGCCGCAGCGTGACCGGCCCACGCAGCATCCTGAGCAAGTCGCTGCTCGTCACCCAGGTGGCGATCTCGCTCGTGCTGCTGGTCGGCGCAGGCCTGTTCATGCGGACGCTGCAGAACCTGCGGCACGTCGATGTCGGATTCAACCCGCACAACCTCGTGTTGTTCCGCGTCAACCCGCAGCTGAATCGCTACGACGAGAAGCGGATGGCGACGCTCTATCGCGACATGCTCGACCGCATCGCCGCCGTGCCCGGCGTCCGCGGCGTCGCCCTCTCGCAGCCGGCGCTGCTCTCGGGCAGCGAGAGCTCGACGAGCTTTTATGTGGAGGGGCGCTCGTATCCTGTCGAGCGCGAGAAGCTCGATAACGACATCTACCGCCTCGTCATCTCACCGAGTTTCTTCGATGTCATGGGCATTCCGATACTCGCGGGGCGCGGGTTGACGGAACGCGACGACGACAAGGCGCCCAAGGTCGCGGTCATCAACGAAACGGCCGCCCGCAAGTACTTCCCGAACGAGAACCCGATCGGCCGCCGGTTCGGCAGCAGCGTCGAGACGTCGGGACAGACGGAGATCGTCGGCATCCTGCGCGACGTGAAGTACAACCGGATCCGCGAAGCCGCACCTCCGACGATGTACGTCCCGTATCGGCAGGGCCGCGTCGGCGGCGCGGTGTTCGAGATTCGCACGGCAGCGGCCCCCGGCACGGTCATGGGCAGTCTGAGGGAAGCGGTACGTCAGGTCGATTCGAACCTGCCGCTGACCGACGTGTCGACGCAAATCGAACAGGTCGAGAAACGTTTCGCGCAGGAAAAGGTGTTCGCGCAGGCCTATACGCTGTTCGGCGCGCTGGCGCTCCTCATCGCATCGGTCGGTCTGTTCGGTCTCATGTCCTACAGCGTGTCGCGGCGCACCAACGAGATTGGCATCCGCATGGCGCTCGGCGCGCAGCGCGAGCACGTGCTCGGCCAGGTGATGCGCGAATCGATGACGCTCGTCGCCGTCGGCGTCGTGCTCGGTGTCGCGGCCGCCCTGGCCGGCAGCCAGTTCATCACCACGCTGCTGTTCGGCCTCGCAGCCACGGACGCGCCGACGATGGTGGTGGCGGTCGCGGTGATGGTGACGGTGTCGGCGATCGCAGGCTACCTGCCGGCCCGCCGCGCCTCGAAGGTCGATCCCATGGTGGCACTCCGTTACGAATGACGAGAGGAGATGACTATGAACGCTACGCTCGCAAGGACCGCGGTCTGTCTCGTCGTCGCCGCCGGCGTTCAGCTCGCAGCACAGGCGCCGCCGGCGCAGGCGCCCTCCGCCGAACACAAGCGTCTCGGCTACTTCGTCGGCCGCTGGACCACCGAGGGGGAGATGAAGCCGAGCCCGATGGGCCCCGGCGGCAAGATCACCGGCACGGAGAGCTGCACGTGGTTCCAGGGCAACTTCGCCGTCGTCTGCAACAGCGAGGGCAAGACGCCGATGGGTCCGTCGAAGAGCCTCGGGATCATGAGCTACAGCGCGGAGGAGAAGGTCTACACCTATTACGGCGTCGAGAGCTCGCCGATGGCGATGACCACCGTGCCGCGCGGCACCGTCGAGGGAGACACGTGGACCTACACCGATGAAATGCAGATGGGCGGACAGAAGATCAAGTCGCGTGTGATCATCAAGGAGGTGTCGCCGACCTCCTACAGCTTCCGCATGGAGATCCAGGGACCGGACGGCAACTGGACACCGATGATGGAGAGCAAGAGCACCAAGGTCGCCGCGAAGAAACCAACCACGCAGCAGTGACCCGCCTCGTCTGAGTTTCATGCAGTCGGCTGCGGATCTGATCGGGATGGCCCTGGGGACGCTGTATCTCACCCTGGGGCTCGCCGCGACTGCCGCAGCCGCCGCCTTCCGGTCCGAACGCCGAAACCGATCGCTGGTGTGGTTCGGCGTGTTCACCACCCTTTACGGCGTCCGTCTCATCGCTCGCAGCGTAGCCGTGCACCGCGTGACGCCGTTTGCCGCGACTGTCTGGCCGTGGCTGGAAGTACTGGTCACGTACTTGATCCTGGTGCCCGCGGCGCTGCTCGCCGCGTCCGCGCTCGGCGCAGGCTGGCGCAACGTCCGCGGGCGGCTGTGGATCGTCAACGCTGTCGCGGCTGCGTGTTCGATTGCGTGGGACGCGGTCGCTGGACGTCCGGGCGCCGCGATGCCGTTCAATCGCGCGCTGGTTGTTGGAAATATCGCGATTGCGCTACTCACCGTCTTCCTCGACCGCGGTCAGCTGCGCTGGAGCCGCGACGGCTGGCTGGTGCTCGCGTCGACCGCAGTATTTGCGGCGGTCGCGACCTACGAAACGATTCGCGGCGGCATCTTCGGCGCCATCGACACCGAGCCGCTGGCCATGCTGGCGGTCGTGTTGTCGCTCGCCTACGTGGTCGTCAAGCGCGCCTTCCAGTCGGAACGCCGAGTCGCGGCGGTGCAGCGAGAGCTCGAAATGGCGCGGCGCATTCAGCAGTCGATTGTGCCGCGGGGTGCGCCCGCGGTAGCCGGTGTGTCGATCGCCACGCACTACGAATCGATGACCGAGGTCGCGGGTGACTTCTTCGACTTCGTGGTGAGTCCATCGGGTCAGCTCGGCATCCTGCTCGCCGACGTGTCCGGTCACGGCGTGCCGGCGGCGATGGTCGCGTCGATGGTGAAGATCGCGCTTGCCGTCCAGGAAGGGGAGACCCAGGATCCCGGCGCCGTGCTGACGCGCATGAACCGGGCGCTTTACGGCCGGTTCGAGCTGGCATATGTCACCGCCGTTTTCGCACACATCGACCCCCTCGCGCGCACGCTGACCTACGCGTCGGCAGGACATCCATCTCCCCTGCTGCTGCGGCGCGACGGCCGTGTCGAACCACTCGCAGAGCGCGGGATCGTGCTTGGCGTGCTGCCGGACGCGACCTACGCGAGCGCCGTCGTGCCGGACGTCGGTGCCGGCGATCGACTGGTGTTGTACACCGATGGGATCACCGAGGCCACTGCACCCGACGACGAGTTCTTCGGCGATCGACAGTTCGAGCATCTCCTCGCGAGCAGCCGCGAGCAGCAGGTCGATCGATTCGTCAGCTCGCTGGTGCGCGCCGCCCGCCAATGGGTGGGCGCGAGCTTCAGCGACGACGTGACGGTCGTCGCCGTCGACTGGGTGTAGTGGACAACCGACAGGCACCGCCGAGCGCTATCGCGTGGCGTCGACCTCGTAGACGTAGATCGTCGACGCATCGTCTTCCGGCATGAAGTAGGCCCGCAACCCGGTGGCGGTCGCTTCGGTCCACACCGGGTTGTGCGTCATGTCCATCCCGGTCGCCGTCCACACCAGCACCGGCACCTGATACAGCGGACGTGCCGCTTTCAGATCGACGAGCTCCATTCCACCGAGCCGGAACACCGGCGCGTCGGATGACTGCCGCAACTCGGTGACGCCCGTGCACAGCATCCGATGCTGTCCCGCATACTTGCAGTCCTGGTAGTCGACGTAGTGCGACGGGTTCAGCGTCCGCAGATCCTCCGGTGCGACGTCGGCATTCGTGATCCGTCCGTCCGCTGCGAGCGGCCAGCGATAGAAACGCCGCGATCCCCAGCTCACGCCGTACAACGCGTGGTCGTCGGTGTCGTGCACGATCGCGCCGATGTGATCGGCGAACCGGAACACTTCCGCCGCTTTCATCGACGCGGGGTCGACGCGGTAGACGATGGCGCGGCTGTTCGGCCGATACTCGGCGACCGGCATCCAGATCGACGTGCCGTCGTAGTCGATGCCGCCCGGATGGTAGATCGTGCCGTCGCCGAGCGCGAGATCGGAGAGGAGGTTGCCGTCCTTGTCGATCTTGAAGAGGTGACCGGCGCCTGCGCCGGGATCGCGATCGTAGCCGCCCGGCTGCGACGGGAGCAGCGGCCTGGGGCGGACGCGAATCTCGACCGACGACACGAAGAAGGTGTCGCCGATCTTCACCATCCCTTGCGGGTGGTGGGTCTTGAACTTGACCGGTATCGCCGCGACCCTCCGCCAGCTCGACGCGCGCGTCAGCGTCATCACGCGCTCTGCGAGGGCGTCGGTGGTTTGGGGCGCCTGTGCAGTCACGATCACGGAGAGCGCGCAGAGCACGCAGAGGGCGAGCAATTTCGGTGTGCGTCTCAATTCGAACATCCTGTGGCGCGCCGAGACGACGGATCTCACGCAAGATGAGATGAAGCGGCTGGTTCTGTCATGTCGTCTCGGCGCGTCGTGATAGCAGCGTGACTCCATCCGTGTCCATCCGCTGTCCATCCGTGGTGGGCAGCCGAGACAGCGTGACGGCGGGTCCCGCCCTACATCAGACAGGTGTAGGCCGCCTCTTTAGAGGCGGCGCCACGCGTGACTCCATCCGTGTCCATCCGTGTCCATCCGTGGTGGCTACATCCGGTTACTGCACGTTCGCCGTGACGGCGGCCGCCGCGTTCAGCGTGAAGGTGCACGCCTTTGCCTTGTTCCCACCGCTGGAACACGCGCCCGACCAGATCGCATCACGACCGTTTGAAACCGACAACGTGATCGACGTCCCGACGTTGAACGACGCCGACCCGCTGCTTCCAGTGGCGACATTGATCCCCGCCGGGCTCGACGTGATCCGCTCGCCGGCACGGCCGGTCGCCGTTACCGTCAGCGCCGCGGTCGACGGCGGCGGCGGAGGGGGTGCGGGCGGTGTCACCGTCAGGACCGCGGTCTTGGTGACGCCGTTCAGGGTTGCCGAGATCGTGACCGCCGTGGATGCGGCGACGCTGCTGGTTGCAATCGCGAACACCGCACTCTGAGAACCAACTGGTACCGTGACGCTCGGTGGCACGGCCGCGACGCCGGCAGTGCTGCTCGAGAGCGCAACCGTCGTTGCGGTGGCTGCCGCGGCCGAGAGCACGACGGCGCCCTGCGC
>JBKPRU010000286.1:0-12157 GCA_046734675.1 Acidobacteriota bacterium | reverse complement strand
GCCCGACTGCTGCGCGACGTAGATCGCGGTCTTGCCGACGACCGCCGGGTTCGGCAGACGCTGCGGCGTGACGAGCACGCGCGCGACCGCTTCCTGTTCGGCGGGCGAGAGGAAGTACGCGCCGTTCTTCACGAACTCGCGTTTGACTTCTTCAGCCACGGGCGCGTCGACGACGACGGAATTCTCGGACGAGCAGAGGACGCCGTTGTCGAAGGTCTTCCCGGTGACGACGTCGCGCACGGCCTTCGGGATGTCCGCGGTGCGTTCGATGAACGCGGGCGCGTTGCCGGGACCGACACCGTATGCGGGCTTGCCCGCGCTGTAGGCGGCGCGCACGAGACCCATGCCGCCCGTCGCAAGGATCACGGCGACCTCGCGGGCCTTCATCAGCTCCTGCGTCCCTTCGAGCGTCACCGTTGTCATCCAGTTGATCGCGCCGTCGGGCGCGCCGGCACGGCGGGCCGCCTCGTTCATGATCTCGGCAACGCGGGTGATGCAGCGGACGGCCGACGGGTGCGGACTGATGACGATCGGGCAGCGTGCCTTGATCGAGATGAGGATCTTGTAGATCGCCGTGGAGGTCGGGTTTGTCGAGGGGACGATGGCGCAGACGACGCCGAAGGGCTCGGCGATCTCAATAACCTTGCGATCCTCGAGCCGGTTGATCACGCCAACCGTCTTCATCGGTCGGATGAATTTGTGGACCGTCTCGGAGGAGAAGAGGTTCTTCTGGATCTTGTCGGCGACGATGCCGAACCCCGTTTCCTCGACCGCCAGGCGCGCGAGCGCCTCGGCCTGCGGCGTGACCGCAGCGGCCATCGCGTCCACGATTGCGTCGATTTGTTCCTGGGAGAATTCGGCGAGCGGGCCGGCTGCGGCTTTCGCGCGTCGCGCGAGGGCCCGCGCCTCTGCGATCGAGGCGAGATCGCGGTCCGTCTGCGCCATTTACGCGCCCTTCGCGTCCTTTTGAGCTTTCGGCAACACCTTCTCGACTTCGGCGTGCGGCCGCGGGATCACGTGGACCGAGATCAACTCGCCGACCCGCCGCGCCGCGGCAGCCCCGGCATCGGTCGCCGCTTTCACCGCGCCGACGTCACCGCGCACGAGCACCGTGACGTAGCCCGCGCCAATGTATTCCTTGCCCACGAGCACGACGTTGGCGGCTTTCACCATGGCGTCGGCTGCTTCAACGGAGCCGATCAGCCCTCGCGTCTCCACCATCCCCAAAGCGTCCATCGCGCTGAACGCTAACATATTGCTGTACCTCTCTCAACTGCGTTACCATCGCCGTTTCAGCAGACTATGCACACATCCGTCAGGGTTCTTCTCTGCGCAGTGGCAATCGCTGCGCTGACCGCCACCTCCGCCTGCAGCAGGAAACAGGAAAACGAGCCAGCTGTGGCGACGCCCTCGCTCTCGCTGAACAAGGATCGCGTTCCGATCGGGAGCGCCGTCACGCTCACCTACAAGTTCCAGGTCGCGCAGAACGCGTCGTTCGACAAGAGCTACTACGTCTTCGTCCACGTGCTCGATCCGGAGGGGGAGCAGATGTGGACCGATGATCATTTGCCGCCCGTGGCGACGACGACGTGGAAGCCGGGGCAGACGGTCGAATACAAGCGCACCGTGTTCGTCCCGAATTACCCGTATATCGGGCCGGCGGTCGTGCGGCTTGGACTCTACGATCCGGCCACAAGTCGCCGTCTCGTCTTGAACGCCGAAGAGGCGTCGCGCCGCGAGTACGTGGTGACGAAGTTCCAGGTACTGCCGCAGTCCGAGAACGTGTTCCTTATATATAAGGACGGGTGGCATCCGGCCGAGGTCGATCCGAAGAACCCGTCCAACGAATGGCAGTGGACCAAGAAGACGGGAACCATCTCGTTCCGCAATCCGAAGAAGGACTGCACGCTGTACCTCGAGTACGACGCGCGGACCGATCTCTTCAACCCGCCGCAGCAGGTGGTCGTGAAGATCGGCGGGCAGACGATCGCGCAGTTCGCGGCCGATGCGAAGAGCGCCTCGCTCAAGACGTTTCCGATCACCGCCGCCCAGCTCGGGTCCGGCGAGATGGTCGACCTCGTGCTCGACGTCGATCGGACGTTCGCGCCGGGTGGCGGCGATCCACGCGAGCTCGGAATTCGCGTCTTCCACGTCTACGTGGAGCCGAAATAGAGGATCGCGGACCTTCTGTCGTGATTCTGGACACGGAGCCCGGCTGGATGCTAAGATCCGTCGTCCCAATGAAAGTGCGATTCCCGGTCAAGCTGGCGCTGGCCACGTGTGTGCTCGTGGGGGGATTCGCCACGAGCGCCTCGGCGGAGATCGTCTTTCTCACGTCCGGACGGACGATGTCCGTCAAGGCGCACCGGCAGGATGGCGGTTCGGTCGTGCTGAGCCTCCGCGGGGGCGGCGAGATCACCTGCGAGCCGTCGCTTATCGAGAAGATCGTCCCCGACGAGGTCCCGTATCCCGATCCCCAGGCGGAGCCGGATCCGACCGCGCAGCCGGCGGCGGAGCAGAAGCCCCCTTCAATTGATGTGCAGTCGCTCCTGCAGGCGACGCCTTACGGCGAGCTGATCTCGTCGATCTCAGAAGCGCACGGCGTCGATCCGCTGCTGGTTCGGGCGCTCATCCAGGTCGAATCGAACTACAACCCGCGCGCGCGATCGTCGAAGGGCGCGATGGGCCTGATGCAGTTGATGCCGCAGACCGCGCGCGAATACAACGTACGCAACCCGTACGACCCGAAATCCAACGTCGAAGCGGGGATCAAGAAGCTCAAGTCGCTCATCGATCGCCTGGGCGTGCTGGAGCTGGCGCTTGCCGCGTACAACGCCGGTGAGGGTGCCGTCTCCCGGTTCAACGGCATCCCGCCCTACAGCGAAACCCGCAATTACGTCTCGCGCATCATTGCGCTGACGTCCGGCCGCTAATCGTGTCCGGCCGGGTCTCAGGACCCGTGCTGCCGGAAGACTCCAGGCCGGGTCGCCCGACCGCCTGCGAAAACCCTCGCGAAGCCCAGCCAATGACCCCGCAACTCGGTCTAATACAAATGGTTGTGTACAATTAGGCGCGGAGTCCTTCCCCCACAATGGAATATCGCTGCAGACTCGGCACCCCGGGTGGAGACATCATCGAGGGTATCTACGTCGCGGAGAGCGAGGCGCGGCTCCGGCACGAGTTCGAGGAGAAGGGCCTGCTCGTGCTTGCGATCCAGGCCGCCGGCCGGCACGCGATCGCTGGCGTGGCGCTGCCGCGGCGCCAGAAGGTGTCTTCGCGCGAGTTCCTCGTGTTCAACCAGGAGCTTGCGACGCTGCTGAAAGCGGGCATGCCGCTGGTGCAGTCGCTCGACATCCTCCGCCGGCGCGTGTCGAACGTCATCTTCAAGGGCGTGCTCGACGACGTGTACGAGCGTGTGCGCGCGGGCAGTGCTCTGTCCGAGGCGTTCGAGGCGCATGGAAAGTTGTTCCCGGGCGTCTACACGGCATCGCTGCTCGCGGGCGAGAAGTCCGGCAATCTCGAACAGGTGCTCCGGCGGTACGTGAGCTACGTGAAGATCGTCACCGCGGTGCGGCGCAAGACGATTTCGGCGCTCGTCTATCCCGCCATCCTGCTGCTCCTTTCGCTCGTCGTCGTCACCATCATTGTCGTTCGCGTCGTCCCGGAATTCGGCTCGTTCTACAACCAGTTTGGTCACGAGCTGCCGTGGTCGACGCGGTTCATCGTCGGCCTCTCGAACGTGGTCACGAGCTACTTCCTGCTGATAGTCGGGACTATCGCCATCGCCGCCGGAGCTGTCTGGTGGTGGGTGAAGCAGCCCGGCCAGCGCCGGCGACTCGATCACCTGATATTGCGGCTGCCCGCGCTCGGGCCGATCGCGCAGAAGTTCTCGACGTCCCAGGCCGCGCGCACGCTGGCGACGCTGCTGGGCGGCGGCATTCCGCTCGTCAACGCGCTCGAGGTCTCGGCGCGGTCGCTCAGCAACCAGTACATGGCGGGGGAGCTCTTCACCGCCGCGCAGCAGGTGCGCGAGGGGCGCGCGCTCGCCACCGCGATGCAGGACAGCGGCGCGTTTCCGGACGTCTCGATCAAGATGGTGGAGGTCGGTGAGTCGACCGGCGCACTGCAGGAGATGCTCAACAGCCTCGCCGACTTCTACGACGAGGAGATCGAGACGAATCTCGGCCGCTTCGTCACGATGGTCGAGCCGATCCTGCTCGTCATCATGGGCCTCGTGATTGCCGGCCTGCTGCTCGCGCTGTACTTGCCGCTGTTCAACCTGTCGTCTGCTCTGAGCTAGCGTATGCGGAGCACGACACTTTTCACTCGGCTGACCGCGAATTCAGGGCGCGCACAGCGCGCCCGCGAGGAGCGGAGCGGGGCGCAGGGGTCCCCGCGAGCGACGAGCCGGGGTTCGGGGCGGAGCCCCGTTTAATATGGATGTGAATCTGTACGCGGGTGCGCCGGAACAAACCGCAGCGGAGCATGCGGAGGAGGTCGCGCAGGCGCGGCGCCTCGCGGACCGGTATCGGCTTCCGTATCTCGATTCGGCGCACTTCAACATCGATCACGATCTCTTCCGGACGATTCCCGCCGAGTTGATGCTGCGTTACGGCTTCGTGCCGTTCCGCCGCGAAGGGCAGGCACTCGTCATCGTCGTGTCCGACCCGACGGACCTGCCGATGATCGACGAGCTGGCGGGGCTGCTCGGGACGCCGATCAAGGTCATGGTCGCGGCGCCCTCCGCGATCCAGTCGATCCTGAAGAAGAGCGAGAGCTCGACCCGCGTCCTCGAGGAAGCGACGGAGAGCTTCCAGCTGCAGATCCTCCGCGAGGACGAGCACGGCGACGAGCAGCTCACGGTCGAGAAGCTCACGACGGATGCGAGCCCGGTCATCCGCCTCGTCGACACGACGGTCTACACCGCGATCCAGCGGCGCGCGAGCGACATTCACATCGAGACGCAGGACGATGCCGTCTACGTGAAGTACCGCATCGACGGCGTGCTGCAGCCGGCGATGCGGCCGATCGACAAGCGCTTCCACAGCACGATCATCTCGCGCGTGAAGGTCATGGCGGAGCTCGACATCGCCGAGAAGCGCGTGCCGCAGGACGGCCGCTTCAAGCTGCGGATGCCGGGGAAGACCATCGACTTCCGCGTGTCGGTCATGCCGAGCGTCCACGGCGAGGACGCGGTCATCCGTATTCTCGACAAGGAATCGATCAGCGAGCAGTTTACCGAGCTGCGCCTCGACATCCTCGGTTTCCCCGACGACGAGTTGAAGCGCTTCCGCAAGTACATCCGCGAGCCGTACGGGATGTTGCTGGTCACGGGACCGACGGGCAGCGGCAAGACGACCACGCTTTACGCGGCGCTCTCGGAGATCAAGACGATCGAAGACAAGATCATCACGATCGAAGACCCGGTCGAATACCAGCTGCGCGGGATCACGCAGATTCCGATCAACGAGAAGAAGGGGCTCACCTTCGCGCGCGGCCTGCGTTCGATCCTCCGCCACGATCCCGACAAGATCATGGTCGGTGAAATCCGCGACAACGAGACGGCGCAGATCGCGATCAACTCGGCGCTGACCGGGCATCTGGTGTTCACGACCGTCCACGCAAACAACGTCGTCGACGTGCTGGGCCGCTTCCTCAACATGGGCGTCGAGGCCTACCAGTTCGTCTCGGCGCTGAACTGCGTGCTGGCGCAGCGCCTCGTTCGCAACATCTGCGTGCACTGCAAGCGCCCGGCGCACGTGACCCGCGAGCAGTTGATCGAATCGGCCATGGATCCCTCGCTGGCCGACAGCGGCCTGTTCTTCGAGGGTGCGGGCTGTATCGAGTGCGGCGGGACCGGCTACAAGGGCCGGACGGCCATATGCGAGCTGCTGGATCTGACCGATAACATTCGTGAGATCATTCTGGCTCGCCGTCCTACGTCCGAAGTGAAGAAGGCTGCCCGGGAAGAGGGCATGAAATCGCTGCGGGAGTCCGCCGTCGAACGGGTGCTGGCGGGGATCACGACGCTCCGCGAAGTCAACAAGGTGACGTTCGTCGAATGAGACTGTCCGGGATCTTTTCCAGTGCGCCCCCGTCGGTCGGGGTGGAAATCGCGTCCGATCGCGTGACCGGCGTGTCGGTTTCCGGCTCCCCGGCGTCATGGACGGTCGCGTCGCATGCGTCCGAGCGGCTGCCGGCGGGCGCGGTCACCCCGGCATTGAACGCGGTCAACATCCACGACGAGCGGCTCGTCGCCGGCGCGATCCGTTCGCTGTTCGACAAGCTCGGAGTGCGGCCGCGCCGCATCGCGCTCGTCATCCCGGATACCGCCGCGAAGGTGTCGTTACTGCGGTTCGAGAAGGTACCTGCGGGCGCCTCCGATCTCGAACAGTTGATTCGGTGGCAGGTGCGCAAGGCGGCGCCGTTCAAGCCGGAAGAGGCGCAGGTCTCGTGGGTGCCGGCCGCGTCGCTGCCGGAAGGCGGGCGCGAGTTCCTGGTCACGGTCGCGCGGCACGACATCATCGAGCACTACGAGCGGGTGTGCACCGCCGCGGGCGCGCACGCCGGGGTCGTCGATCTCGCGTCGCTGAATCTGATCAACGCCGCGCTGGCCTCACTCGGCCAGGCGACGTCTGGTGACTGGCTGATTGTCAACGTCGCGCAGGACTACGCGACGCTCTTGATCGTGCGCGGCAAGGACATGATTTTCTTCCGCACGCGCCAGCTCGAAGCGGAGGGCGATCTGGCGGATCTGGTGCACCAGACCGCGATGTACCACGAGGATCGCCTCGGCGGCGGACGCTTCGGCCGCATCATGTTGTCGGGCGCGTCGGCGCGCGGCGGCGACGCCGGGGAACGCGTGCGCCGCGGTCTCGAGGAGCGCCTCGGCACGCGCGTCGAACCGCTCGACTTCCGCGGGTCGGCAGCGATGCGCGATCGGATCAGCGCCGGGACGGAGCTGCTCGACACACTGGCGCCCGCCGTCGGGGTCGTTCTGAGGGAGCGCGTGGCGTAGTGCTTCGCACGAACCTTTCGACCCGTCCGTTCTACAACGAGCGCGGCGTTCACGTCGTGCTGGCGCTGCTCGCCGTGGTCGTCATTGCGGTCACGGCGTGGCAGGTGATGCGCGTCATCCGCCTGTCGAAGTACAAGACGGAGCTGACGGCGACGGTCCGCCGCGATCGCGCCGAGACGGAAAAGCTGGCGCGTGACGCGGCCGACATCCGGCGCGGCATGAACCAGCAGGAGCTGGCGACCGTATCCGCGGCCGCGGCCGAAGCGAACGATTTGATCGAGCAGCGGACGTTCTCGTGGACCGCGCTCTTCAATCAGCTCGAGGCCACGCTGCCCGAGGACGTGATGCTCACGGCGGTCCGTCCGACGTTCAAGGAAGGACACACGATCATCTCGTTCGAGTTGCAGGGCAAACGCACGGAGGACGTGGACACGTTCATGGATCACCTCGAAGCGACGGGGGAGTTCCATGACGTCCGCTGGAGCCAAGAGACCATTACCGAGGAAGGGCTGCACCGCGTGACGATGCAGGCGGAGTACACGCCGTCGGCGGCCGCGGTCCATCCGGCGTCGACCGGAGAATCGCCGAAGTCTGAGCAGCCGACGACGGGGGTGAAGCGATGACGCCGGTCCGGCGCATCCTCAGCGACAAGCGGCGGCTGATCGTGCCGCTCGTGATCGCGGCAATCGCGAGCGCGTTGCTCTACGTCGTCGTCGTGTTCCCGCTGGGACGCCAGGTTGCCAGCGCCGAGCAGCAGGAACGCCAGGCGCGCACGGATCTCGCGCGGGCGCGGCAGGATTATCAGGCCGCCAAGGCGGTCGTCCAGGGGAAGCAGCTCGCCGACGCGTCCCTTCAGCGGTTCTACAAGGACGTGCTGCCGGCCGATTCGAGCGTCGCGCGCCGGCTCACGTATCTGAAGCTGTCGCAGCTCGCCCGCGCGGCAAACGTCCGTTTGGAAAGCGGCCAGAACCAGTACTCGCGCGAGAAGGGCAGTCACCTCGCGAAAGTGACGACGACGTATACGCTGTCGGGCGACTATCGCGATGTGCGCAAGTTCATTTACTCGCTGGAAACAGCGTCGGAATTCATGGTGCTCGAAAACATCGGGCTCTCGAGCGCGGAGCAGCAGGCCCGCACCGGCCTCGCCGTGAAGCTCGACGTCGCAACCTATTACCAATCGGCCAATGTCGACTGAGGCGCGGCCGACGGCGCCCTCGCAGCGCCCCCGGCCGTTGTTGCTGTTCATGCTTGGAGCCGTTCTCGTCGCCGCCCTCGTGTACTGGCAGTGGCCCGCGGCCAGCCCGCAGCCGGCACCGTCTAATCAGGCGGCGACGCGTCCTGGTCCCGGCCAGGCGTCCCGCGCCGGCGGCCAGCAGGCGTCCGCACTCGACGTGCATCTCGACGCGCTGAAGCAGCCGCCGCCGGAGCCGAGCGGCGCCGATCGCAATCCGTTTCGATTCCAGCCGAAGGCGCCACCGCCACCGCCGCCGTCCGCGGCCGTGCAGCCGGGGCCGCAGATCGTGAATCCGACGCCGATCGCGCCGCCGGTGCCGACGGGACCGCCGCCACCGCCGCCGATCCCGTTGAAGTTCATCGGCACGCTGGAAGGAAAGGCGCCGGGCAAGATCGCGATTTTCTCGGACGGCCAGGGCATGCCGGTGTACGGGCATGAAGGCGATATCGTGCTCGGGCAATATCGCGTCGTCCGCATCGGCGTGGAGTCAGTCGTGATGGAATACGCGGATGGCCGCGGACGCACCACGATTCCGCTGCGAGGACAATAAGCCTCCAGGCTCCAACCGCCAGCCTCCAGCCAAGCACCCTTGCTGGAAGCGGGTCGCTGGTAGCTGGTCGCTGGTAGCTGGTTGCTGACATATGACACGTAAACTCGCAGTTGTTCTGCTGCTCGCGGCCCTCGCCAGCGGCTGCACCGCGGGCCGGGCGTTCCGGCGCGGACAGGAAGCAGTACGCGTGGCGGACTGGGATGCCGCCGTCACCTATTTCACGAAAGCCGTCCAGGCGAATCCCGACAACGCGGAATACAAGATCAACCTGCAGCGTGCGCAGGAAGAGGCGGCCCGCGTGCACATCGAGAAAGGGCGGGATCTCGAGAAGCGCGATCAGCTCGACGGCGCGCTCATCGAGTATCGCCGCGCCCTGGAGCTCGATACCAACAACCGACTGGTCGCCGCGCGCGTCGCGGAGCTCGAAAAAACGATCCGCGAGAAGATTGAAGCTTCGCGTCCGCAGCCGCGCATCGAGCAGCTGCGTCAGCAGGCACGGCAGCTGCAGGCGCCGCCGCTGCTCAACCCGGCGTCGCGCGATCCGCTGCGCATCAACTTCAACAACGCCAGCCTGCGCGACGTGCTGAATTTCATCGGCACGAGCACCGGCATCAACGTCACCTACGATCAGCAGTTCGTCGACAAGCCGGTCACGGTGAACGTCGAAGGGGTGACGCTCGAGGAAGCGCTCAACCAGATCCTGACGGCGAACCAGTACTACTACAAGGTCCTGAACCCGCGAACCATCATCGTCATTCCCGACCAGCCGGCGAAGCACGCGCAGTACGACGATCTCGTCGTCCGTGTGTTCTATATCTCGCACGCGGACGCGACCGAGCTCGCGCAGCTGGTGAACAGCATCATGCGCATCCCGCAGATGACCATTCAGCCGATGGTGATGCCGAACAAGACCGCGAACACCATCACGGTGCGCGCGACCGGGCCGGTCGTCGACGTCATCGAGCGCGTGATTCGCGCCAATGACAAGCCGCGTGCTGAAGTCGTCCTCGACGTCGAGGTGCTGGAAGTCAGCCGCTCGCGCGTGAAGCGCTACGGCATCAACCTCAGCTCGTACAGCCTGAACCTGATCTTCTCGCCGGAACTGGCGCCGCCCAACACGTCCGGCGGCGCGAGCGCGCCGCCGCCGTTCAACCTGAACACGATTTCCCAGGGCGTCAGCACTGCCGACTTCTATCTCGGCGTGCCGACCGCAGTGGTCAACTTCCTCGAGAGTGACAACCAGACCAAGGTGCTGGCGAAGCCGCAGCTGCGCGGCCAGGAAGGGCAGAAGCTCACCCTGAATCTCGGCCAGGACATTCCGGTCGTGTCGACCGTCTTCGGGGCCGCGGCGGCGGGCGGCTTCGCAACGATTCCGCAGTCGTCGTACAGCTACCGCACCGTCGGCGTGAACATGGAAATCACGCCGCGGGTCACGTATGAGGGAGAGGTCGTCCTGGCGCTGGCGCTCGACAACAGCGCGCTCGGCAACAGCGTCGACGTGGCGGGCCAAAGCATCCCGTCGTTCACGACCCGCAAAGTGTCGACGACGCTGCGCCTGCGCGAGGGAGAATCGAACCTGTTGGCCGGCCTCATTCAGCAGGACACGACCAAGAACCTCAACGGCCTGCCCGGCCTCATTCACGTCCCCGGGCTCAAATCGCTCTTTGCCAACAACGACAACACGGTCAACGACCGCGATATCGTCATGCTCGTCACGCCGCACATCGTACGGACGCAGGAGCTGACGGCCGAGGACCTCGGATCGATTTACATCGGCACGCAGTCGAACGTCGGGTTGTCGGGGCCGCCGCCGCTGATCGCGCCGCAGCCCGAGGCGCCTCCCGCTGGCGGCGAAGCCGGTGCGCCGGGCGCACCCGGCCTGCCTGCGCCTGGCTATTCCGGCGCCGGAGGGGCAGCGATCAATCAGCCGCCCGGAGGTGTGCCGCGGCCGCCCTCCGCCGGCCAGTTCGGCGTGCCGAGTACCGCGCCGCCGCTTCCACCGGGAACGTCGCCCGTGCCGACGACGGTTGCACCAACGCCGACGCCGCCTGCGGCGGCACCGGGCGCGCCGACCGGCACGACGCCTCCGGGCGCGGGCACGACACCGCCAGCCGCGGGGACAACGCCTCCCGAAGCGGGCACGACGCCTCCGGCCACGACGCCCCCGGCAACACAGCCGACGCAGCCGGCGAATCCAACCGGCGAAGGTCCGGTGACCGGCCGCGGCGCGGCTCCGCCGTCGACGCCGGCACAGATCACGGTCACCCCGGCCGGTACGACGTTCCAGGTTGCGGGCGGACCGTATACGACCCCGATCTCGATCAACAACGCGAGCCGGATCTCGACGATTACGGTGACGCTCTCCTACAACCCTGCCGTGCTGCGCGTCCGCACGGTGCAGGACGGCACGTTCATGCGGCAGGGCGGCGTCACGGCGCAGTTCACGCCGCGGATCGATGCCGCGGCCGGCCGCGTCGACATTGCAATCACGCGCGCCGGCGATCAGACGGGCGCCTCCGGCTCTGGACTGCTCGCCGCCGTCTTATTTGATGCGGTGGCCGCGGGCTCGTCGCAGATTGCGGTGACGAGCGTCGCGAATACGCCGGAGGGCACGCCCGTGCCGGTGACCTCGTCGCCGGTCACGGTCACGGTGAGGTAAAACGCAATGCAGAGAGTTCGGCGACTGCTCGTCACGGCACACACGCGGGCGCGGTCCCGCGCGGTGGGCGAGCGAGGCTTCACGTTCGTCGAACTGCTGGTCGTCTGCACGATCCTGCTGATCCTCGCGTCGGCGGTAATGCCGCTCGCGCGGGTCACAATCCAGCGGCAGCGCGAAGCCGAGCTGCGGCGCGCGCTGCGCGAGATGCGGACCGCCATTGACAAGTTCAAGGACGCCGCCGACGCCGGCGTGATTGCCGCGCAGGACCTGCGCGCCGGCAGCGAAAACTATCCGCCGGATCTCGACACCCTCGTCGAAGGGGTGGCGATGAACAACGATCAGACCGGCCGCAAGCTGAAGTTCCTGCGCCGCGTCCCCATGGATCCGATCACGCACTCGGCCGAGTGGGGACTCCGCGCCTACCAGGACAAGCCCGACTCGACGTCGTGGGCCGGCGGCAACGTCTTCGACGTGTACTCGAAAGCAGAGGGGAAGGCGCTCGATGGAACGAAATACAGAGATTGGTAAACGCGAGCGCGGCTTTACCCTCGTCGAGCTGCTGGTCGTCATCTCGCTGATCTCGATCCTCGCGGCGATGGGGCTCGTGCAGTACAAGAACTCCATCGTCCGTACGCAGGAAGCGACGCTGAAGACCGATCTGTTCC
Organism: Acidobacteriota bacterium; assembly: GCA_046734675.1. GTDB lineage: Bacteria > Acidobacteriota > Vicinamibacteria > Vicinamibacterales > 2-12-FULL-66-21 > QHWT01. The sequence continues at coordinate 31 of JBKPRU010000286.1, read as the reverse complement.
GCATGCGCGACGCGATCGACCAGTACTACGC
>JBKPRU010000285.1:0-14174 GCA_046734675.1 Acidobacteriota bacterium | reverse complement strand
GATTGGATCCGCGTGGGCGGTCCCAAGAGACAGGAGTAGCCAAGCCGCCAACACGGCGGCACTGCGAACGCGCATACGAATACCTCCCTCAGAACCGTGAATGGTTCTGACACTCGCGCGCGCCTTATCGGCAGTTTGGCGGGTGAACGGCGTGGCCGCGCACGAACGCGCTGTGCAAACCGCACACCTTCCGCAGAATGGCAGGAAGGCCGCGTCAGCACGCGGCCATCATGCGATTGTGAGGACAACATTTCCAGAATTTGCCGGCGACGAGAGAAATCAGTGACGCAGGCCGGTTCAACGAAGTCGGAAGACCAGCCCGGCAATGAACTCCGCCTGCCAGGCAATCGCCGCGTCGAGCGCGAAGAAGCAGCGGCCCGGCGCGCACACCGTCGCGCGATTGTCGAGATCGACGAAGGTCGCGTAGAAGCGGCTGTCGAGACGCACGCCGACCATCTTCCACGGATACAGCTTCACGCCGCCGCCGGCCGCGAGGGCGACCCGAATCTCGCTGTCGCCTGGCGCAGCATAGCGGCTGAGGCCGAGCGTGCCGGTCAGGAACGGCCGCGCGCGGCCGACCGCGAACTCCTGCAGGCCGCCGGCGAGAAAGTGCTGCACGACGACGTGCTGGTGTAGCGGCGGGCCGAATCCGACCGGCGGTATCGACAGGCCCGCCGACTGGTGCGTCACGAGCGCTTCGAACGACAGGCCATCATGTAGTGGAACGTCGAGGAGCACGCCCGCCGACGGCGCGCCGTCGCGATCGAGGGAACGCGCGGCCGCCAGCTCGAAAAAGTCGCCGCCGAAACGATAACCGGCAAACGGCGTGATCTCGACGGTCTGAGCGCAGACGAGCGGCGCGTGTCCCGCGACCAATGCCACGGTCACCAGCGCGCCGGCGATCAATCGGAAGACTCTCGACGTCATACGCCCTCCCCCGCCGCCCTATCGAGGCGCATCACCGTCGTCGGGAGAGCAGGTCGCGTACCGCGCGCATCGTCGCGGCTACATCGCGGTCGCGTTCGAATCCGGCGAATTCAGCGGCCGCACGCATCAGGAAGCATCATCGGCCTCCGGCGCGCCGGAGATCCCTCCCCTCTGCCGGAGGGGCTCGGGCCGCACCGCCGGCACGCTTGCCTCGTCCGCAGTCGCCGCCGCGACGCCGTCAGGCTAGCGGCGTCGCGCTTTCAACTCGTCGAGCGTGCGCTTCAGATGTTCGAGCTTCTGGCCGGCCTCGGCGAGCTTGCCCTCGGCGGTGAGCCGCTGATATTCGGCAAGGTCGTTCGCGGCGGCCGCGATCAGCGCGTCGACGTCGCCTGATGCTTCTGCGCTCGGTGACGGCGGCGCGGCCGCGCTCGCGGGAGCCGTCGGACGCGTCAGCCCCGCGCCGAACAGGCCGTCCAGGGCGGCCTCGAACGTCGGGCCATACGCAATGCGATCCTGCACGGCGAGCACGACGATCCGCAGCTCGGGCATCGGGCTGCGTTCCGCCTGCAGGTAAATCGGTTCGGCGTACAGCAGCGTGCGCCCGATCGGAATGACGATGAGGCTGCCGCGCCGCACCCGCGATCCTTGCTGGTTCCACAGCGTCAGCTGACTGGAGAGCTGCGGGTTCTGATCGATGCGCGCCTCGATCTGCAGCGGCCCGTCGACCAGCCGCGTCTTCGGGAACTGATACACGATCGCGGCGCCATAGTTCGGCGGATCGCTTCGGCCCGCGATCCAGCCAATCAGGTTGTTCCGGTTCGCCGGCGTGAACGGGAGGATCTCCACGAACTCCGGGCGCGCTTCGCCGGGCAGCGTCATGAGCACGAAGTTCGGCTCCACCGGCGCCGCCGCCTGCTCGCGGCGCTCGTTGAGCGCGACCTCGTTCGCGACGGTCCAGAGATCTTCACGGTTGTAGAAGACGCCCGGATCGGTCATGTGGTACAGCGCATAGACGTCCGCCTGCACGGCCAGCAGCACCTCGGGATAGCGCACGTGGCGGCGCAGATCGTCGGGCATCGACGCCCTGTCGCGGAAGAGATCCGGGAAGATCCGCCGATACGCGCCGGCGATCGGATCTTCCGTGTCGAACACGTAAAGATGCGTCGTGCCGTCGTACGCGTCGACGACTGCCTTGACGCTGTTGCGCAGGTAATTGACGCGTGTGCCCTCGACCCGATACGCGCGCGCGTAGGGATAGCGTTCCGACACGGTGAACGCGTCGACGATCCAGAACAGCCGCCCGGCGTCGCTGATGACGATGTAGGGATCCGAATCGAGCAGGAGAAACGGCGCGAGCGCGGCGATCCGTTCGCGCACGTTGCGCCGCATCAGCAGACGGCTCTCCGCCGTCACGTCGTCGCTGAACGGCAGCTTGGCGAGATCGCCGCGGTCCAGCGCGACGACGAGCCGGCGCAAGAGGCCGCCGAGCGGAATGCCGCCCGTCCCCTGGTAGGACGTGACCGTGTTCGTCTGCCCTTGCGGATAGTCGAACTCCTGCTGGCGCGTGCGGACGTAGACGTCGGTGTCGGTGAGCTCGCCGAAGTAGACCTCCGGGCGTGAGACGGTGACGTCGCGCGACGTGCTCTGCACCGGCATGTCGCGCAGGATCAGCGACGGCAGGCCTTCGGGCGTGAAGCCGTTGACCGGGTTCATCGTGACGCCGTAACCGTGCGTGTAGATCAGCTTCTCGTTGATCCAGGTGCGGCTGCTCTCCGGCAGCTTGCGCACGCTCAACTCGCGCGCCGCGAGCATCACCTGGCGCAGCTGGCCGTCGAGCACGTAGCGATCGATGTCGACGTCCGCGAACTCGTAGTACGTGCGGATCTCCTGGATCTGACGGAGCGTGTCCTGGAGCGCGCGCCAGTCCCACAGGCGGATGTTCTGCAACGTCGCCTGGTTGCCAGCCGCGTTCACCGCCTCGACGGAGGTCTCCGCGGGAAACGGCCGCTCGGCGACCCGGTGTAGCCCGAACGCCTGCCGCGTCATCTCGATGTTGTGGGCGATGTAGGGCCGCTCGCGCACCAGCTCGTTGGGTTTCACGATGAAGCCGTTCACGTATCCGCCGACGAGCGTGACGACGATCTCTGCCACGAGGGCGGGAAGCGCCGCTGCAACGAGCCAGGGCGCGCGCATCGATCGGAACGCCGCGACCACCGCGATGGCGGCACCGACGACGAGCGCCGCCGAGACGACGAGCGCCCCGGTCAACGCGACGTGAGCGTCGGTGTATCCGACGCCCGTGAAGATCGGGTGCGCGGCAAAGAGCCGATCGAAACGCCCGAGGTACACGCGGACGGCCAGCATCAGCAGCACACCGGCCCACGCGATGCCCAGGCCCCGCCGCGCCTGCCGCGCGCCGATACTGCCGGAGAAGCGCCGTGCGCCAGCGCTCGCGACGAAGAACACGAGCGCCATCACCGCCGCAATCACCGCCAGCATCAGCAGCCAGCCCGAGATCGCCTGCCATGCCGGCAGCGTGAAGAGATAGAACCCGATCGGCCGGCCGAAGATCGGATCGACGGCTTTCACGTCGCCTGCGGCGGGTGCGGTGACGCCGCTCGCGTACCACCACTGCGCGAACGTCGGCCAGTCGCCCATCATTCCGGCGCCAAAACCAAGCGCGAGGATCGCCGACGCGAGAAACGCGATCAGCCGCAGGACCGGGCCGACCGGCAGCGTCACGGGCCGGCCGTTGATCATGATGACGCCGGCCACGTCGCGATCCGCCGGCTTCAGCGCGAGAAACGCGCCGTACAAGAAGACGAACGTGATCGCCGCGAATGCGGTGAAGACCAGCGACTGGATCGTCAGCGTCTTCCAGAACACGGCGCCGTAGCCCAGCGACGCGAACCAGAGGCTCTCGACGTAGTACGACGCCGCGCTGCCGCTGCCGAAGATCAGCGCGCCGATCACCAGCACGACGAGCAGCACGCCGCGCGGGCGCCGTTCGCCGTCAATGACGTCGGGGCGCCTAAATCCCCGATCCGTCCGCGTGTCGCTCATCGCGCACTTCCGCCTGCGTCACGCGGCTGCCCGGCGGCACGTCGCGCGTGAGCCACACGTTGCCGCCGATCGACGATCCCTTCCCGATCGTGATCCGCCCGAGGATCGTCGCGCCGGCGTAGATCACCACGTCGTCTTCGACGATCGGGTGCCGCGGAATTCCTTTGATCGGCTGTCCCTGATCGTTCAGCGGAAAACTCTTGGCGCCGAGCGTCACCCCCTGATAGACGCGCACGCGGTTGCCGATGATCGCGGTCTCCCCGATCACCACACCCGTCCCGTGGTCGATGAAGAAGTCGCGCCCGATTGACGCGCCAGGATGAATATCGATGCCGGTGGCGCCGTGCGCGCACTCGGTCATGATGCGGGGAATCAGCGGCACGCCGAGCAGGTGCAGTTCGTGCGCGATGCGCTGGTTGGTGACCGCGAGCGCGCCGGGATACGCGAAGATGGCCTCGTCGCGGTGACGGAGCGCCGGGTCTCCGGCATACGCGGCGTCGATGTCCGAATGCGCCAGCTCGCGAATCGCCGGCACGCGGCCGAGGAAGGCTTTGGACACGTGCGCCGCGAATTCGGCGCAATGCCCGCACGTCTCGAAGTCGTGCCGTTCGACGAACGCGACGCCGCGGCGGACCTCCGCTTCGAGGCCGCGCAGCGCCCGCGCGAGCCGCGCGCCGACGAAATACTGGAGGCTTTCGTAATCGAGATCGTTGGTGCCGAAGTAGCCTGGGAACAGGACGGCTCGAAGATCTTCGACGACCCGGCCGACGGCGTCGCGCGAGGGCAAGACGATGCGCTCGCCCGGATAGGATGCGAGTTCGCGGGCGCCTTCGCACAAGGCACCGACGATCGCCGCCAGTGCGACGCGATCGATCGCCGGCGGCTTTCCGCTGCTCACGTGAACTCCTCGAACAACCAGGTCGAGAGGTAGCGTTCGCCGCTGTCCGGGATCACGACCACGACGAGCTTCCCTTCGTTTTCCGGACGGCTCGCCACTTCACGGGCGGCCCAGACGGCGCCGCCGCCCGAGATGCCGGCGATGATCCCCTCCTCGTTGCAGAGCCTGCGCGCCATGATTCCTGCGTCAACGCTGCTCACCGTCAAGGTTTCGTCGAGCAGCGACGTATCGAGCACCTTCGGAATGAATCCCGGTCCCCAGCCCTGAATCAAGTGCGGTCCCGGTTTGCCGCCGGAGATCACCGGCGAATCGGCAGGCTCGGCCGCGACCAGCCGCATTGAAGGCCGGCGTGGCTTCAGCACCTGCCCGCATCCGGTCGCGGTCCCGCCAGTCCCCGTGCCGCAGACGAGAATGTCGATCCTCCCGTCGGTGTCGGCCCAGATCTCCTCCGCGGTCGTTTCGCGGTGGATCTTCGGATTCGCGGGGTTCTCGAACTGCTGCAGGATCAGGTGCCGCTTGTCGCTCGCCGCGAGGGCGTCGGCGCGCGCGATCGCGCCCTTCATGCCTTCGGCGCCCGGCGTGAGGATCAGCTCCGCGCCGAGCGCCGCGAGCAGCTTGCGGCGTTCGGTGCTCATCGTGTCGGGCATGGTGAGCACGAGACGGTAGCCCTTCGCGGCCGCAGCAAAGGCGAGGCCGATGCCGGTGTTGCCCGACGTCGGTTCGAGCAGGATCGTGTCCGGCCCGATCTTGCCGTCGCGCTCCGCGGCTTCGATCATCGCCACGCCGATGCGATCTTTGACGCTCCCGGCAGGATTGTGCGATTCGAGCTTCGCCGCGACGATCGCCTTTGCTCCGTCCATGACCCGGTTCAGGCGCACGAGCGGTGTGTTGCCGATCGTCTTCGTAATGTCCGCGGCAATCTTCATGTCGGATTGCTCCTAGCGCGAACTCCCGGACCCGCTCGGGAAGAACGGAAAGAGCTTCCGGATCATCGCGTCGTCCGGCCGCGTGCCGTATTCGCAGATTTCGAAGGCCTCCGCGTTTCGGACCCCGTTCGCCTTCTCGGCGCCGTACCACTTCGCGAGCGTCGCCTTGACCGCGGCGTTCGGCGCAGGGTCGCGCGCTTCCCCGAGCCAGCGGCGCCGCGCTGCGGCGTCCTTCGGCACTTTCGCGAGCACGTCGTCGCCGGCGACCCACGGCAGCCACTCATACATCTGCGACACGTGCGCGTCGAGCATGTCGATCTTCTTCTCGATCACGTCGTCGATCGAGACGGCCACGTCGGGCCGGAACGGCTGCGGCTTCTGGAAGTCGTCCTCGAAATACATGAACACGGGGTTCTTCCGGAGCGCGGGCGTGTCGGACGCGATGTTGGGCACGACGACCATGTAGGCGGCATCTTGGATCAGGATGCCGGTGTACCGATGATCAGGATGGTAGTCGTTCGGACGCGGCGCGAGCACGAGATCGGCATTCCACTGCCGGATCTGACGGATGACCTGCTCGCGCACGTCGACGCTCGGCACCAGTTGCCCGTCATGATTATCGAGGACGACGTACTCGATGCCGATGCGTCGGCCTGCCTCGCGCGCTTCTGCGCGCCGCCGCGCGGCCAGCGCGCCACCGCCCTCCGTCTGATGCCCCGCGTCACCGTTGGTGACCGACACGAAGCGGACGCGATGGCCGAGCGCCGCGTACTTCGCGGCCACGCCACCGGCGCGCTGATCGCAGTCGTCGGGGTGGGCGCCGAACGCGATGACATTGAGCTTGCCGTCCGTGCTCGGTGGAATGGTGCGCTGCGGCGCCGGCTGCTGGACTGCGCCGCCGAACAGCCACAACACGCTCGTGACGATGGCGAGAGTCTTCATGCAACGCCTCCGATGATTCGTGAGTCTCGTGCGACGTGGGGCCCGCTACTATCCTTCGCGCAGCCACTGCACCGCGTCGTCATACCGGGTGAATGCGCGCAGCGCGATGTCGTGGTCGTCGGCGAGCGCATGCGCCACCATCGCCGGCGCATCGGTGCGGGTCCCGATGACGATCGCGGCGCGGCGCACGCCCAAACGGGACCAGAACTGCCTGACGACACCGATGATGGCCACCACCGTCTCCACACTCACCGGATTCTGCGAGCTGCGCAGATCGCGGATGAAGCATAACCCCGGACGGAACAGGGGATCGCCGGCAACGGCGCTCAGGAGCGCGTGCCACGAGGCGGCGTCGGCGTAGTCGCCGGCAATCGTGACTATCCCTTCCACGGGATCGATCTGATACGTGAGCGGCATCGGGGAACGCTGAAACGCCACGTAGGGCGGGTCTTTAGACCGGCCTCGGCGTAAGATCGCCAGTCATCGCAGCTCGTCGCCGGGTCTAAAAACCCGGCCTACGACCGTCATGCTTTTCCGTGGCGGTCACTTCTCCGCGAAGATCAACTCGCCGAACTTTTCGAATTCGTGGAAGCTCGGGCCGACCGGCGCCCAGTCCCACTGCGTCCGCCGTCCCGCGTCGTAGTCCATGCGGTACACGTTCACGCGCCACCGCGTGCCGGGCGTCGGCGGCACGTTCTGGAGCGGCGTCAGCACCGTGTACGGGATGAAGAACTCGGCGCGCCAACCCTGGATCGACGCATTCGACTCTTTCGGCCCGCCGACAATCGAGGTCGCCTTCTTGATCAGCCGATTCCCTTCGTAGTGCCAGGGCCGCCAGCCGAGGAACTTGCCGCCGAAATTCGGCACCAGGATCGCGAGCTCGCGATTGAGCGGCGAGATCTCGTACTCGAAGTACACGGGGTACCGCTCGTCGGTCCAGAGGAACACCTCGAAGACGTCTTCGTTCCAGAGGTCCATGAAGTCTTCGCTCATCGTTGCGGTGAGCGTGCGATCGGTGCCGTCGATCAGGAAGTACACGCCGGTCTTCGAATAGAGCACTTTGAAGCGCGTGTCGTAGGGATGCCCGTCGGCCTGACGTCGGCGAAGCGTCGTCCACTCCGCCTGCTTCCAGGCGGCGTGGTCGCCCGATCCGGTCACGTCGAAGTCTTCGGTGGGTTTCGCTGAAACGCGGGGACGTTCGGCGGGCTGCGCGGGCACGGCGCCATCATACCGGCTCGCGGTCATGCTCCGCGCGCCGAAGGGGAGCAGTGCGATGAACAGCACGATGGACAGAAGGACTGTGGAAGGTCGCATCACGTTCACGGTTTCTTGCGGCGATCGGGACTCTCGCGCGGCGTCGCCCGCCGGTCGCGGCCGAGGCGCCGCTCGACTTCCTCGGAAAAGTCTTTGAAGAGTTGCTGCGCGTGCGTCATCAAGCTTCCATCCGCGCGCAGCTTCGCCAGCGTCCGTTCGAATTCGTTCAACAGCTTGTGCAGGTCGTCCATGCGCTCCTTTCCCGCAGATGGCTCCGCGACCGACGATCGCGAACGATCGCCCGCCGCGGACCCGGATTGTGGCATGGACCTGCAGCCCGATGCAGCTACGAATTCTGTGCGTGACATTCGAACGGACGAGTTGACGCCCGCGTCCGAGGGCGGCATCATCACACGCGCGTATGACGCCTGGGACCGGTTCGCTGCGCCGGGTCGTTCTCACCGCCCTTGCGCTCGTCTTCATCGCGGCGGTGCTCTCGCTCGCCGCCGTACCGCGGCTATACCCGCACGCGACGTCGCGTCAGATCCGTGAGCAGCTCCTGACCGAGCTCCGCCCGGTCGTCCTCGAGAACTGCACGATGCGCCGGTTCGGCGGTCCGAACGACGGTGGGTATCTGATGTGCGAGAACCTGCTCGGCAACGTGCAGGTGGCCTATTCCTACGGCATCGGGCCCAGCGACGCGTGGGGGTGCGATGTTTCGCAGCGGTATGGCATCAGCGTGCATCAGTACGACTGCTTCATCCCACCGGAGACAGGCTGTGCGAACGGCCGCTCCGTGTTCCACAACGAGTGCGTCGGACCGCGCGCGCAGACGCTCGAGGGGCGCCTCTTCGATACCATCACCCATCAGCTCTCGCGAAACGGGGACGGCGGCAAGGCGCTGGTCATGAAAATGGACATCGAAGGCGCTGAGCTCGGCTCGTTGATGGCGACCCCTGACGAGGTTCTCGATCGCATCGATCAGCTCGCGATGGAAATCCACGGCACCGATCGCTGGTTCCTCGACATGGTGCGCAGACTGAAGCGGATGTTCTATCTGGTCCACCTGCACTACAACAACAACGCGTGCTCGCCGCTGAAATATGCGCCGCTGCCCGCGGGCGCGTTTCAGGTGCTCTTCGTCAACAAGCGAATCGGCGTCCTCGATCGCTCGAAGCGGTTCGCGGCGCTTCCGCACCCGCTGGACGCTCCAGATTATCCGATGGGACACGAATGCCAGCCGGTCGCACCGCAATGATCGGTTGACCAGACCTCAGGCATTTTGCACGCAATCGCACCTCGTCGGCTCCATCCGCAGGTTTGTTGCTTTGCTGAGGAACATCTGTTTGCATGACTTTGATGCGTGGAGACACGTCCGGTGCTGGTGGTCGAGGATGACCCGGACAGCCGCTTGATGCTCAAGACCTGGCTGTCCCTGATGAACGTCCCGGTCGCGACGGCGCGCAATGGAAATGAAGGGCTCGAAGTGGCGCGCCGCGTCCACCCGTGCCTGATCCTGCTCGACTTCATGATGCCGGTGATGGGCGGACGCGAGTTTCGCCTGCTGCAGTGCGCCGACCCCGCACTCTGCGACGTGCCGGTCGTGCTGACCTCCGCCCATCCGCAGGCCCGCGACATCGCCGCGGAGCTGCAGATGCATGGCGTCATCGAAAAGCCGGTGGCGCTCGAAGATGTCGCCAAGGTGATCGCGAAGTACTGTCATCTCTGACGCGCCCGTCCAGACCGCGCGTCCCAATTCTCATCCCTGTCGGTCAACCGCCGGCGCATGCATCCGTCAAACACGGATGGCGGATTTGCCCGTGGAGCGTGCATTGTGCTGACGATCGTTTCGCTGCTGCTCGCCGTGACGCTTCGCGCGATCGTCCCCGCGCCACCGGGACGCCTCGTCGATCTTGGCGGACATCGCCTCCACATCAACTGCACGGGCCGCGGGCAGCCGACCGTCGTCGTCGAAACCGGACTCGGAGACTTCTCGTTCGATTGGATCCTCGTGCAGCAGCGCGTCTCGGCGCAGCTGCGCATCTGCACCTACGATCGCGGTGGGTACGCGTGGAGCGATCCCGGCCCGGAGCCGCGCACGTTCGATCAACTCAACCTCGAACTGCACGACGCGCTCGCGCGCGCCGGCGAGCGCGGCCCGTTCGTGCTCGTCGGCCACTCGTTCGGCGGCGGGCCGGTGCGGACCTTCGCGCATCGGTATCGAGACGAGCTTGCCGGCGTCGTCTTCGTCGACATCGTCGCCGAGGATCAATACATCCCCATGGGCGGGCACGCAGGACGGATTGCCGACGATGCGAAGGGGCGGGAGATCCCGGCGCCGCAGGAGCGCATGCGCGGCGGCGGGCGACTCGCCGTCAGCGCCGCATCGAGTGCATCGACGCTCGAATCCCCGTACGATCGCCTGCCTGCGCGGGAACGGACGCTCCACCTGTGGGCGGCCGCGCAACCCGCGATCGAGGCGGCCGAGAACAGCCAGCGCGAATGGTCGACCGAGTACTACGCGCGCTGGCGGCGCACGCCGCAGCAGGGAACCCTTGGCGCGCTGCCGCTCATCGTGCTCACGCGGGCGCACGGCGGCTATGGCAACGACTTGGACAAGCCGGCCGAGGAACTGGAGCGCGTCCGCCTCGTGTCGCAGCGCGCGCTGGCCGGCCTCTCGTCGCGGGGCGAGCAGCGAATCGTCGAGAGCGGCCACAACATGCACCTGGAAGTGCCCGAAATCGTGACACTCGCGATTCTCGATGTGGCGCGCCGGGGACATCGCAGACTGCCCTTCCGGCCGCCCGGCATACAATGACGGGATGGGCGACGACGATCGCCGCGCGGTCAAGGACCGGCGGCGCGTTCCGCGCGGCGGCCGCCGCAAAACCGACCAGACCAGCGTGCGGGCGCTCCAGCGGCAGCTCGAAGATCTCCGCCTCGAGCTGCGATCCCTCATCGCCGAAGTCAAGGCGATGAAAGAAAAGCCCTGATCAGACCGAGTAGTAATCCTGGCTGGAACGGCGGCGTTCCACGGCCGGCGGCGCCTGCTGGACGGCACTGCGGCGCTCGAGCGTCAGCTTGATCCGCGTGGTCGCGCCGTACTGGCGCCACACCGGCACCAACTGCTCCATGTCGGCCAGCAGCGCGCGGTAGCGGGGCGCCTGGACATCGATGTTCGGGTCGGAACGCACCCGCTGCAGGAACGTCTCGATTGCGCGCGCCATGTTCTCGTAGTTGGCGAGCAACTGCAGGACCGCTTCGCGTTCGTCGTCGGTGAACATCGTCGGCCGCTCTATCGGCAGGAGCGGCCCAGTTCGATATCGATCCGCAACAGCTCAGCGCGCGTGCGTTTATGCGGACGATGTCCAGCCGCTCCGATAGGGCGGCTGGATATACGCGTCCGCCTCCGGCAGATCGGTCGCTTTGAGGTTCTCGCGATCCCACAGAATGCGCTTGCCGGTGCGCAGCGCGACGTTGCCGAGCAGCAGCGTCTCGGTCACCTTCCCTTCGAACTCGAAGTTCGCGCCCGGCTTCGTCTTGCCACCCAGACACGCGTCGAGCCACTCGCGATCGTTGCCCGGCGAGCGCGGCAGCGTCTTCGCCGGCTGAACGAACGCGTCCATCTTCGCCTTCGGGATCAACTTCGGGTTCTGGCCGTTGAAGCCGCAGAGGATCGAGCCCTTGTCGCCGACGAACAGCAACCCTTCGTCCGCCAGCTCGGCGCCGGGATCGAGATCTGCCGGACGCGGCGGCTTCAGACGGCCGTCGTACCACGTGAGACGCACCGGAGGCATGTCGCCGCGCGCCGGGAAGTCGTAGTGAATGATCCCGGCGTGAGGGAACGTTTCCGGGAAGCGCTCGGTCGAACTGGATTCGACGCTGGTCGGCGCATCGAGCTTCAAGACGCGGAAGATCGTGTCGAAGCTGTATCCGCCCATGTCGCCGAGCGAGCCGCCGCCGAAGTCGTACCACCCGCGCCAGACGAACGGCAGGTAGCCGTGGTGAAACGGCCGCTCCGGCGCCGGCCCGAGCCACAGGTTCCAGTCGAGACCCTCGGGCACGGGCTCCGACTGCGCGGGACGCTCGAGTCCCTGCGGCCAGAACGGACGGCTCGACCAGTTCGCGACCTGGCGCACGGGTCCGATCGCGCCGGCCCACACCCACTCGCAGAGCAGCCGCGTCGCCTCGGACGCCTGGTTGCCGATCGCGACCGTCGTCGCGACGCCGGCCTCGCGCGCGACGTCAGCCATCCGGCGCGCCTCCGCGACCGTGTGCGTCATCGGCTTCTGACAGAACACGTGCTTGCCCTTCTTCATCGCGGCGATCGAGATCGGCGCGTGCCAGTGATCGACGGTGCAGACGACGACCGCGTCGACGTCGCGTTCCTTCTCGAGCAGCTCGCGAAAATCGGCGTAGGCACTGCATCCACGGTACTCGCCGGACCGCTGCGCGCGCGCGTAATAGCCGTTGACGATCTTCTGGCACGGTTCGCGACCGGCGACGCCCGACGTCGCCGTCGTCGTGTGAGTCAGCTGAATCTTGTCGTTGGGGCTGAGCCACTCCCATCCGGAGTCCGCGCCGAGCAGCTTGCGGACGTTGTTGCAGAACTCGTTGTTGCTCCACTGCGGATAGCCGGCGCTTCCCTTGTTCGGATCGCAGACGGCCACGCCCTGCACGTCGGGCTGTCCGAGGAAGTTCAGCATCACGCGCAGCCCCTGCGCGCCGACGCCGATGAACGCGACGTTGACCTTCGCGCTCGGCGCCACCTGCCCCGGTCCCCCGAGCACGTGACGCGGAACGATCGTGAACGCGGTCGCGGCGGCCGCGCTACCCAGGAACTCACGGCGGGAAATGTCGGTCATATGTGTCGCCCTTGTGTCAGTCGCGCGCGAGCGTCACGCGCGCGTGGGTCTCTGCCGACGTGCGCGCCGCTTCGAGAATCTCCGTCACGATGATGTTGTTCTCGAGCGAGGAGAGCGCGTTCGGCTTCCGCCCCCGCGCGACGGCGATCAAGTGCGAAATCGGATCCCGCTCGTCCTCGGGCCGCGGATCCGGCGTCACCGCGTGCTCCGGCTCGTTCGGCAGCGTGATTCTAAGCCCGCTGCCCCCGGTCGTCGCAATCGCCACCCCGTGCTCGCCGTAGACCTCGAAATCCTTGCGGTTGAAGGGCCAGTTCCACGACGCCTGGATGATCCCCTGCGCGGCCGGATACTCGAGGAGGATCGTCGCCTCGTCGTCGACGCGTGGATACGTCTCCGGCTGGAACCGCTGCGTGGTTGCCGTGACCGCGGTCGGGCGCTGGTTGTCCATCAGCCACGTCATGAGGTTCGCGCCGTAGCAGCCGAAGTCGAACAGCGCGCCCGCGCCGTTCTTCACGGGATCGGTCAGCCACTCGAAGAACTCCGGCTGCACGTTGATCTTCTTCGGCCCCGAGTGCCCGTCCATCGCCACCATCTTGCGGATCGGACCGGCCGCCTTGCGCTCCTTCACGAGCGTCCAGATCGCGCCGTGGTTCGCATACCAGGTGGTCTCGTAATTGACGAACACCGGGATGCCGCCGCGGGCTGCGGCATCGCGGATCCGCCGCGCGTCGGCGTTACCGACCGCAAGTGGCTTCTCCATCATGACCGGCACGCGCCGCGCCGCCGCCGCCTCGACGACGACGGGATGATCGAGCGTGCTGGTGAAGGACGCCACGGCATCCGGCTTCGTGCGATCGAGCATCGTGCCCAGGTCGGTGAACTGGAGGGATTGCGGAAGATTCGATCGCTCGGCGTATTTGCGCAGCAGTGCCGCATCCGGATCGTAGACGCCAACGATCTGCACGTCTTCTCGTCCTTGCGCCGCGCGCAGAAATCCGCTGACGTGTCCATGGACGAGCCCGGCGATGGCCAGACGAAATGGCGCAGGTGACGGCGTCTGCCGGGCGCTTGCCGCGGCGATCAGCATTACGGCGAGCAGCAGGGAGATAAGCGATAAACGCATTGCGGGGCAGTCTACACCGGTCCTAAGTCGGGCGCTCCTGACGGTAGGGCGCCTCTTTAGCAGGTTGCTGAAAAAGTAAGTACCACGTCGCGATCCGTTCGTACTACGATGCTCCCGCTGACGAAAGGAGTCGCGGGATGCGTGGAGCCGACGAGCAGTCCGGATCGATGTTCAGC
>JBKPRU010000284.1:0-9159 GCA_046734675.1 Acidobacteriota bacterium | reverse complement strand
AAGTTGGAGCGGGCTACGGGGATCGAACCCGTCTAACTGGCTTGGGAAGCCAGGGCATTACCACTATGCTAAGCCCGCGTCGTGACGATCAGTATATCAGCCCCGCGACACGCGGCCGCGGGCTCGCGGTAAGCTGATCACATGCGGCTCCCGCCCGGTCCCCGTGCCCGTCTCTTTGGACTTGGTGGCGCCTACCCAGTGTTGACGGGCGATCGCCTCGCCGCGCTGACGCGACTCGCTCGCGAGTACGGCGACATCGTGATGTTCAAGGTCGGCGCGCAGCGCATGGCGCTCTTGAACCACCCCGATTACGTCGAGGATGTGCTGGTCACCCGGGCCCGGATGTTCAAGAAGGGGCGCGCCCTCGAACGGGCCAAGCGGCTCCTCGGCGAGGGACTGCTCACCGCGGAAGGGGACGCTCACCTCCGCCAGCGGCGGCTGGTTCAACCGTCCTTCCACCGGCAGCGCGTGGCCGGCTACGCTGAGGCAATGGTCGCGCGTGCCTCTCGCATGGCAGAGCGCTGGCGCGACGGCGACGAGATCGACGTCGCCGCTCAAATGAACCAGCTCACGCTCACGATTGTCGGCGACACGTTGTTCGGCACCGACGTCGAGAACGATGCGGTGGCGATACGGCAGGCGCTCAGCGACGTGTTCGAGTTGTTTCCACTGACCATTTCGCCGCTCGCGCCATTCCTCGAACGGCTGCCGTTGCCGATGGTGCGGCGCTACCAGCGCGCCCAGGCCACACTCGACGGCCTGATGTACCGCATCATCGACGAGCGTCGCAAGAACGCGGCGGATCGCGGCGATCT
The DNA here is from genome assembly GCA_046734675.1 of Acidobacteriota bacterium. Classification (GTDB taxonomy): domain Bacteria; phylum Acidobacteriota; class Vicinamibacteria; order Vicinamibacterales; family 2-12-FULL-66-21; genus QHWT01. Next base: position 8,344 of record JBKPRU010000284.1, on the reverse strand, counting down.
GCTGTCGATGCTACTCCTCGCGCGTGACGAGGACGACAAGGGAGCTCACTTGACCGACGCGCAGGTGCGCGATGAGGCCATGACGCTCTTCGTGGCTGGTCATGAGACGACGGCAAACGCACTGACCTGGACGTGGCACCTGCTGTCGCAGCATCCCGAGGTCGAGCGCCGGCTCCACCAGGAGGTCGATCAACTACTGAACGGCCGTCCGGCCAGGGCCGACGATGCCGGACAGCTGTCGTACACGCGGATGGTCCTGTCGGAAGCGATGCGCTGCTATCCGCCGGCGTGGGGCATCGGACGTCGCGCGATCGAGGACATCGAGATCGGCGGCTACACCATTCCTCGCGGAACCGTGGTTCTCGTCTCGCAGTACCTGCTGCACCACGATTCGAGGTTCTTTCCCGACCCCGAGCGCTTCGATCCCGATCGCTGGCTGCCGGACCGGCAAGAGGCGCGGCCGAAGTTCGCCTACTTCCCATTCGGCGGCGGCAATCGCGTGTGTATTGGTGAGTCGTTTGCCTGGATGGAAGGCATCCTCGTGCTTGCGTCGCTGGCGCGGCGGTGCCGGCTGGAGCGAGTCGACACGGACCCCGTCCCGATGAAAGCGCTGATCACACTCCGTCCGGCGCGTCCCGTGCGAATGCGTGTGCACGAGCGCCAGAACGGGCGCATCTAGGCGCCCCGATACAACCGCTAATCCCTGATGAACGCGAGCACCTGGTCGCGCTTTTCCTCCATGAGCGCCTGCGTGACGGCTTCCAGGTTGAGACGCAGCATCGGCTCGGTGTTCGAGGCGCGCACGTTGAAGTGCCAGTCCGGGTACTCGACCGATACGCCGTCCATCGAATACACCCGCCCGTCCTGGTACTGCGACTCGAGTCCGTCGAGCTTCTCCTGAACCTTCTTCATATCGCTGACGCGGGTGTTGACCTCCCCCGAGATGAAGTACTTCTCGCGCAGCGGCGCGAGCAGGTCCCGGAGCGTCTGTCCCTTGCGCGACATCAGCTCGAGGATGAGGAGTGCGGGAATGAAGCCGTTGTCCGCGTAGAAGTTGTCGCGGAAGTAGTAGTGCCCGGTGACCTCGCCGCCGAAGATCGCGTTCTCCTCGCGCATGCGCCGCTTGAAGAACGCGTGGCCGACCCGGTTCATGAGCGCCGAACCGCCGTACTTCGCGACGATGTCCTTGACGGCGTAGCTCGCGCGGACGTCGTAGACGATCTTCGCGCCGGGATGCTTGATGAGGAACGCCTCGGCGAGCAGCGCCGTGATGAAGTCGCCGGCGATGAACTCGCCGGCACCGTCGATGAAGAAGCAGCGGTCCGCGTCGCCGTCCCACGCGATGCCGATGTCGGGCTTCGTCTGGATCACGCGTTCCGTGATGTCGCGGCGGTTCTCTTCGATGAGCGGGTTGGCTTCGTGGTTCGGGAATGTGCCATCGACCTCGAAGCAGAGCGTATCGACCTTGCAGGGCAGGCCCGCAAACAGCTTCGGCGCGACCATGCCGGCAATGCCGTTCCCGGCGTCGAGGACGACGGTGAACGGCTTGATGATCGAGGGATCGATGAACGACATGACGTGCTTGACGTAGTCCTCGATCACGTTCTGCTCGCTGAGCCGGCCGGGCGTCGCCGCCGGTGGCGGCAGCTGGTTGGCCGCGATCATGTCGCGGATGTCGCCGATCCCGGACTCGCCCGAGAGCGGGAACGCCTCGCGCCGCACCATCTTGATGCCGTTGTACTCCTTGGGGTTGTGCGATGCGGTGACCTGGACCCCGCCGTCGTGCCCGTCGCGCGCGACCGCGAAGTAGAGCATGTCGGTGCCCATCATCCCGTAGTCGACGACGTCGGCGCCTTGCATGCGCGCGCCTTCGATGAAGGCCGCCGCGATCGAGGGGGACGACAGCCGCATGTCGCGCGAGACCGCAATGCGCTTCGCGTTGAGATACGCGACGAAGCCGCGGCCGATCAGGCGCGCGGCGTCCTCGTTCACCTCCTGCGGGTACAGGCCGCGAACGTCGTACGCCTTGAAGATCGCTGGATTGATGGTCATCGTCGCCATGTGCGCGTCTCGCTTGGAAGGTGAGAGTGGTTTAGATGCGGCTGTAATCGGTGATGACCGTCTTGTCGCCGAGCACGGCCGGCGACTCGATGACGGCGTTGCGGCCGACGTGGCAGTTGCGCCCGAGGATCGATCCGCGCAGCACCGCTTCGGGACCGATCCAGCCGTTCGGCCACACGATCGATCCGTCGACGATGGCGCCGTCCTCGACGTGGGTCTGACGGCCGATGACCGAGTGCGCGAGCACCTTCGCGCCGGCCTTGATGACCGCCCCTTCGTCGATGAAGCACGGGCCCTGGAGCTCGACGCCGTCCTCGATGCGCGCCTCGGGCGAGACCCACGCCAGCGCCGAGCCGTGCACTTCGTGCGCGCCTGCCTTCGCGGCGGCGGCCGCGCCGTCGTGGCCGAACCCGCCGTTGAACGGCGGAGCGGAGTAGCGGCCGTCCATGATGTCGCGATGAACCTGCAAATACTTCGCCGGGGTGCCGATATCGATCCAGTAGCCGTCGTAGACGTAGGCGACGAACGTTTCGGCGCGCTCGATCAAGGACGGAAAATAGCTGCGCTCGATCGACCACGCCGTGTCTTTCGGGATGCGATCGAACGTGTCGGGTTCGAGCACGTAGATGCCGGCGTTGATCGTGTTACAGGTGATTTCGTCCTCGCCGGGTTTCTCGAGAAAACGCTTCACGCTGCCGTTCGCCTCGGTTTCCACGAGTCCGTATGCGCGCGGATTGTCGACCGGCGTCAGGACGATCGTCGCCTTGGCGCGGCGCTCGCGGTGGAGCCGCAGCACCGCCGCGAGATCGACTTGCGTCAGCACGTCGCCGTTGAAGACGACGACCGATTCGGTGAGCGAGTCACCGGCATAGCGGATCGCGCCGCCGGTCCCGAGCGGCATCGGCTCGACCACGTAGCGGATGCGAATGCCCGCGTCCTGCCCGTCGCCGAAGATTTCCTCGATGCGGCGCGGCTGATAATTCAGGCTGAGGATCACCTCGTCGATTTCCGGGACCTGCTTGAGCAGATCGATCTGGTAATAGAGAAACGGCCGATTGAGGATCGGCACGATGGGTTTCGGCGTGTGGACCGTGAGCGGGCGCAAGCGCGTGCCCTTGCCACCGGCAAGGAGAATGGCCTTCATGACAATCAGGCATTCTATGCGCTTTTGCTAAAATTGGGGGACCGGTCCGGATGAACCTTCCCAACGCGCTCACCGTGGGCCGCATCTTCCTGGTGCCCCTCCTCGTCGTGGTGCTGCTGACGAAGTTCGAAGGGCGGCTGATCCTCGGGATGCGCAAGGAGCTGGTCGGCGCGGCCATCTTCGGGCTCGCATCGTTGACCGACGTGCTCGACGGCTATCTCGCGCGGCGGCGCAAGCAAATCACCACGCTCGGCCAGTTGATGGACCCGCTCGCCGACAAGCTGCTCATCACGGCAGCGCTCGTGTCGCTGGTGCAGATGGATCTCGCGCCCGGCTGGATGGTGGTGGTGATCCTCGGGCGCGAGTTTCTCGTGACGGTGCTGCGCAGCATCGCGCACGCCCGCGGTGTGGTCATCCCCGCGTCGCCGCTGGGGAAGTTCAAGATGGTGACCCAGGTGATCGCGATTCTCGCGCTGATCCTCGGCCGCGATCACCTGCAGCAGTTTTTCGTCCTTGGCACGATCGCGCTGTGGGTAGCAGTGATTACCGCGCTCGTCTCGGGGATCGATTACTACCGAAAGTTCAGTTACCTGATGGGGTCGGGCGCGGCAATTCAGGCGAGCGCCGCGTCGCGCGCGGCAGCGGCGGATGCGGCGGAACGGCGGTCGCGCGCCTCGGCGCGATGAGGCGCCAACTAGTGTCGGCGCACCTGCAGGTGCGCCCTACCGCAGACGACGGTAGGACGTCTGTGACGACGGTAGGGCGCTTCTTTAGAAGCGCCGCCTGAGTCCGGCTACTGAAGACGATGAACGGCGGCGAGATCGCCAACGTAAATCGCGTCGGTGCTGGATTCGATGCTCACCAGCGCGCTCTGCGGGCTGACGGCCAGCACGCGCGCAACGCCGATGCGCATGATCGGTCCGCGCCCGCGGACGCCTGGCGCGTCGTAGCCCATGTCGGCGCGATAGCGGCCGAACACCGTTTCGCGATAGATCGTCAGCGTCTGGCCCGCGCGGAGCCCGTGATCGGCGCCCTGATCGAGCAACATCACCGATCCCGGCGCGGCGCTCTGGCGCTTCTCGTCGCCGAGCGCGATCCGCGCCGGATGCGCGAAGTCGGGCTCACCGGTGACGCCGGCGTCGGCGGCAGGCACCGGGTCGACGAACGGCTCGAGATAATCACCCTCCATCACGCCGTCGCACGCATGCGTGACGGTCGCGACCGCCATGTCAGCCTGCGCGTCGACGATGCGGATCCAGCCTGCGGTGTGCACGCTCGTGGCGTGCGTATCGAGCGTCCACGCCGTGAAGCGGTCGTGCACCACACGGCGCACGAAATACTCCTGCCCGGCGCGCATCCCCTGGTTGGTGCCCGCGTTGACGACGAGCGGTTCGTTCGGGCCGAACAGCATGCGGCCGCGCTCGTAGCTGCCGACGACCCGCAGCGCCTGGTTGGGCGCGGCGGGCAGGCTGAGCGGCGCGCACGCCACCTGCAAGCGGCGGCTCGCGTCGCCATTCTGCGGCGGCGCCTGCGCGAATGCCGGAACGGACCACCCGAGCACGACGATCAGCGGCAGCACGCGGATATCCATGGTGGCTATCCTTTGGCTTTGAGCGTGGCCTGCAGCTCGTCGATCCGCTTGCGCGCACGCTCGAGGTACTCGCTCTGCTCGAATTCCTTCACGAGGCGCTCGAACATCGGGAGCGCCTCCGCAGGCCGGTTGACGGCGGCCAGCGACTCGGCCAGGTAATAGTAAGCCGCGTCACGACGCGTATAGAGCGGGTCGGAGTCGATGAGCGGCTTGAGCCGCCCTATCGCGCCGGGATAATACTTCATCCGGTAGTACTGCTGCCCGACGGCAAACTCCGAATCGCCCAGGCGATCTTTCGCCTCGCGAAGACGCTGGCGTCCTTCCTCGATCATGGGCGAGTTCGGATACCGCTCGACGAACACCGAGAGCTCGCGGACGGCGTCGCGGGTTTCGGTCTGGTCGCGCGCCGGCGCGCGCATCTGGTAGTAGTGCGCCATCCCGAGCTTGAACTGCGCGTAATAGGACCGCTCGTGCGTCGGGTAGAACGCGAGGAACTCGCGGAACTCGTTGATGCCGAGCACGAACGACTCCGCCGAGCCGTCGCCGAGGTACGAGTCGCCGATCCCGAGCTTCGCGTCCGCCCGGAACGGGCTCTGCGGGTAGCTGTCGACGAGCTGACGGAAGTACTCGCGCGCCACGATCCAGCGCTTTTTGTTCAGCGCCTCGGTCCCGCGCTCCCAGAGAAATTTATCCGGCTCGGGCGTCCCGGTAGGCGGCTTCTTCGCTCCGCCCGTCGCGCAACCTGCAACCCACAGCGCCACCAGCACCAGCGCCGCGGCGCGCTGACAACGAACCATTACCGACCGGCGCTTTCGAGCAGCGCCAGTGAGGAAGACAGCCATCGATACTCCGCCTGAATCCCGTCCTTGAGCGACACCTTCGGCTCGAAGCCGAGGTCCTGGCGCGCCAGCGTCGTGTCCGCGTAGGTGTCGCGCATGTCGCCTTTCTGCGTTTCTTCCCGACGCACCTTCAACGGATGCCCCGCGACCTCTTCGATGATGCGGATCACGTCATTCATTGAGACGCGCGAGCCGCCGCCGACGTTGTAGGCACGCCCGGGCACGCCGCGTTCTCCCGCCGCAATCGTCGCGGCCACGGCGTCGCTGACGAAGGTGAAGTCGCGCGTCTGCTCGCCGTCGCCGTAGAGCACGATCTCCTCGTCCTTGAGCGCCGCCTTGATGAACTTGTGGAACGCCATGTCCGGCCGCTGCCGCGGGCCATAGACGGTGAAGTAGCGGACCGCCGCAGCCGGCACCTTGAAGTTGACGTGATACAGGTACCCGAGCTGCTCGGCGGACAGCTTCGTCACGCCGTACGGCGAGACCGGCTGCGGCAGCGCGTCCTCGCGCATCGGAATCGTCGCGTTGTCGCCATACACCGACGAGCTCGACGCGTAAACGAAACGTTCGAGCGGCAGGCCGACGCAGGCCTCGAGCAGATCCTGTGTCGCGTCGATGTTGTTGTCCGTGTACGTGCGGAAGTCCTTGCCCCAGCTCTTGCGGACGCCGGCCTGCGCGGCGAGATGAAACACGTGCGTGACCCCGTCGAGCAGCGCCGGCAGATCCGCGTCCTGGATGCGTGTCTCGGCGAAGCGGAAACCCTCGCGCAGTTTGTTCTCCGCGAGGTTCTTTTCCTTGATCGCCCGCGGGTAGTAGTCGGTGAAGCAGTCGAGGCCGACGACCGTCGCACCGTTGTCGAGCAGCGTCGCCGTCAGATGCGATCCGATGAAGCCCGCGGCCCCGGTGATGAGCGCCTTCACGACGCGAAGACCTCCCGGATGCGCGCCGGCAGCCGGCACGGCCGCCCGCTCGGATCGAGCGCCGCATGGACGGTGCGGCCCGACGCGGTCAACACCTGTTCCGCCTCGTCACGGCGGAACACCTTGTACTCGAACACCATGCGGACGGGTGAGAGCATGCGGCCTTCGGTCCTCACTTCGATTTCGTCGTCGTACTTTGCAGAGCGGTGGTATTCGCAGTGCGCTTCGATCACCGGCAGCGAGACGCCCTCGTGTTCCATTTCGCGGTAGGTCCATCCGAGCGATCGCAGCAGGTCCGCGCGCGCCACTTCGAACCAGACGAGATAGTTCGCGTAGTAGACGACCCCCATCTTATCGGTTTCCGCGTAGCGCACCCTGAGCGTGGAACGTGACGAAGGCATCAGGAGGCGACCGGCGACGAGGCGGCGGCGCGCAGCGCCCGCGTCGCCGCTGCGGGATCCGGGCTCCCGAAGATCGCGTTCCCGGCGACGAGGATGTCGGCCCCGGCCGCGACGATGCGCGGCGCCGTGGTGGTGTCGATCCCGCCGTCCACTTCGATCGGCGCCGTCGATCCCGCGGCGCGGAGCAGTTCGCGCATCGACCGGACTTTAGACTCCGAGCGCGCAATGAAAGTCTGCCCGCCGAAGCCGGGGTTGACGGTCATGACGAGCACGTAGTCGACGTCGCCGGCGAGCTCTTCGAGCGCGCCGACCGGCGTGGCCGGGTTCAGCGCGACGCCCGCCTTCGCGCCCAAGCTCTTGATGAAATGCACGGTGCGATGGAGGTGCACGGCCGCCTCGGCGTGCACGGTGATCATCGACGCCCCGGCGTGCGCAAACGCCTCGATGTAGCGATCCGGATCCTCGATCATCAGATGCACGTCGAGCGGCACGCGGGCGCGTCGTTTCAACGCCGCGACCACGGGCGGGCCGATCGTGATGTTCGGCACGAAGTGGCCGTCCATGATGTCGACGTGGATGAGATCCGCGCCGGCGCTCTCGACCACGGCGATCGCATCGGCGAGCGCGGCGAAATCCGCCGAGAGGATCGACGGGGCGATCAACAGGCGTCCTGCGGCCAGCATCAGCGGCTGACCTCGAGCGAGATCGTTTCACCCGGGGCCACCTGAAACCCGCCCTGCGGACTCTGTCGCAGCACGATCCCCGCCGGCACGCCGGGATAGGGATGATCGCCGACCACCGACACGCGGAAGCCGCGCGTGCGCAGCAGGTCGGCGGCCCGATCGCCGTTCACGCCAATCAGGTCGGGCATCACATACGTCGCGCCGCGCTCGCCGCGGTTCACGAGCAGCGCCACCTGCGCGCCGGTCGACCTCGCCGGCGGATTCTGCGCCACGACGGTTCCGGTCGGGTAGTCGGCGGAGCGAATCTCCGCGACGTTCGCGAGCTGCAGCCCGTCCTGCTGCACACGGAGCTGCGCGGTGCGCTCCGACTCGCCGAGCAGCGCCGGCACGATGTTCGATCGTGGCCCCGCGCTGACCCAGACCTTCACGCTGCGCTCGCGGCGCGTGCGAAACCCTGCCTGCGGATCCTGGCTGAGGATCTTGCCCGCCGGCGTCGACGCATCGACGCGGCGCGCCTCTTCGACCTTGAGATTCAACCCGACCTGCCCCAGCACCGCGCTCGCTTCGTTCACGGACTTGCCGTTGAGCGGAGGCACGACCACGTCGCGCGTCTTCAGCGCGATCCGCATCGCGATGACCGCGAACACCACGTAGGTCAGCAGGAGGCCGCCCGCCACGAGGAGCCGCTTGCCTGCACCCCAGACG
>JBKPRU010000283.1:0-14785 GCA_046734675.1 Acidobacteriota bacterium | reverse complement strand
ATATACGGGCGTGCTCGCGATCTTCGCGGCGCGGCTGATGAACGACAACGCGCCGCTCATTTTCGAAGACGGGTTGCAGCGGCGCGATTTCGTCAGCGTCTACGACGTCGCGCAGGCCTGCCGCCTCGCGCTCGACGTGCCGGATGCCGCCGGACACGCCTTCAACGTGGGAAGCGGACACGACTACACGATCCGCGAAGTCGCCGCCATGCTCGCCGCGATCCTCGGCCGCACGCTCGAACCGGAGATCTGCGGGAAGTATCGCGTCGGCGACATCCGACATTGTTTCGCGGACATCACACGGGCGCGGGCGGTGCTCGGCTACGAGCCCACCATCACGCTCGAAGACGGACTCGTCGAGCTCGCGGAGTGGCTGCAGGACCAGGCCGCCGACGACCGGGTCGCGCAGGCCAGCCGCGAGCTGGCTTCAAGGGGGTTGACCGTATGACGCAGCCGATCCGGGTCCCAGGCAGCACCGGCCTGTCGCTCATCACCGGCGGCGCGGGGTTCGTCGCGACCAACGTGGCGGACCGTCTGCTCGCATCCGGCCGGCGGGTGCGCGTGTTCGACAACCTGTCTCGCGCCGGCGTCGAAGAGAATCTCAACTGGATCCAGCAGCGCTACGGCGAGCGCGTCGAGTTCATGCGCGGCGACGTACGCGACGAAGCGGCGATGCGGCGTGCGGTCCGCGGCGTCGACCAGGTGTTTCACTTCGCTGCGCAGGTCGCGGTCACGACCAGCCTGTCCGATCCGTTCGTCGATTTCGACATCAACGCGCGCGGCACGCTCAATCTTCTCGAAGCGGTGCGCTCGTGCGATCAGCCGCCGAGCCTGCTCTTCACCTCCACCAACAAGGTCTACGGCGATCTCGACGACGTGCCGCTGCGGCGCCGGCGGACGCGCTACGAGCCCGCCGAAGAACGCATCCTCGAACGCGGCATCAGCGAGGCGCGGCCGCTCGATTTCCACAGCCCGTACGGCTGCTCGAAAGGCGCCGCCGAGCAATACGTCCTCGATTACGCGCGCACCTTCGGCCTGCCCGCCACCGTGTTCCGCATGAGTTGCATCTACGGGCCGCACCAGTTCGGCACCGAGGACCAGGGCTGGGTCGCCCACTTCCTCATTCAGTCGCTGCGACGGCGGCCGCTGACGCTCTACGGCGATGGCCTGCAGGTCCGCGACGTGCTGTTCGTCGAGGATCTCGTCGACGCCATGCTGCTGGCGCATGCCCACATCGCCGACACTGCGGGCGAAGCGTTCAACATCGGCGGCGGCCCGCGCCAGACGATCAGCCTGCTCGAGTTGATGGATCTCATTACGGACATCACCGGCGAGCGGCCCGGCTTTGCCATTGAGCCGTGGCGCCCCGCCGACCAGCGCTACTACGTGTCGAGCACCGCCAAGTTCGAGCGCCTCACCGGCTGGCGGCCGCGCACCGGCGTGAGGCAGGGCGTCGAGCGCCTGCTCGCGTGGCTGGTCGGGGCCGGTCTGCCGCACGTCGGGAGGGCTGCCGCGAGCAAGGTCGCGTCATGAGGTGGAGCCTCGTCAACCCGACCTGGCGGTTCGACGGCAGCATCTACTTCGGGTGCCGCGACCCACACCTGCCGCTCGAGTACGGCTACTCGCGGACGCTGCTCGAACGCGAGGGGCACGAGGTCGACATCGTCGACGGCCAGCTGCACGCGCTGTCAGACGAGGAGATTGGCGCGCGCGTCGCCGCCTTTGCGCCCGACGCCGTGGTCATCACGACGGCGCCGAGTTATTTGTTCTGGCGCTGCGCGCCGCCCGAACTTCGCGTGCCGCAACAGACGCTGCGCGCGATCCACGATGCGCTCGCCGGGCGCCGGCGGCCACTCGTCGTGGCCGTAGGACCGCATGCCTCCACGACGCCCGGCGCAGCGCTGACGAAGCTCCAGGCTGACGTGGTGGTGCTTGGCGAATGTGAGGAGATCCTGCCGCAGCTCGCGCTCGATCGCGCGCAGTGGACGAGCGTCCCGTCGATTGCCTACGTCGGCGACGGCGGGATCACGGTGCAGGGCACGCCGCACGCCTCGGACATGACGTCGCTGCCCGCCTTGAAATGGACGGACGCCGACATCGCCCGTCATCGCCATCACCATCACCGCTTCGATCGCCAGCCGTCCGCGCCGGGCGCCGAGATGGAGGTGTCGCGGGGCTGCCCGTATCACTGCTCGTTCTGTGCAAAGGAGAATTTCCGCGACGACTACCGCAAGCGTCCGATCCCGACGATCCTCGAGGAACTCGACGCGCTGATCGCGCAGGGCGTGGAGTACGTCTATTTCATCGACGAGATCTTCCTGCCCAATCGCGAGCTGCTCGAGGCGTTCGTCGAGCGGTCGTTCTCGTTCGGCATCCAGACGCGGATCGATCTGTGGAACCACGCGATGCTCGACCTGCTCGGGCGGGCCGGTTGCGTGTCGATCGAAGCGGGTGTCGAGAGCATCACGGTGGAAGGGCGCAATTTGCTCGACAAGGGCAGCCGGCTGACGACCGAGCAGCTCGCCGAGCGATTGATCTACGCGCGCGGGCGGGTCGCGTTCGTGCAGGGCAACCTGCTCGAATCCGGAACTGACGATCCGCAGGCGGTCGAAGCGTGGCGCCGACACCTGCAGCAGTTCGGCGTGTGGGCGAACAAGCCCGTGCCGATGTTCCCGTATCCCGGCTCACCGGATTACACCAAGCGATGGGGCGCGCCGGACGACCGCGCGTGGGAACGCGCGATGGAGCACTATCTCGGTCGGTTCGCCGAGTTCAGCGACATCCAGGATTCGCGTCCGCGCCCGCTCGACGAGCTGGAGCTGTCGGATGCGCGTTGATATCGAGTCGGGGCGCCCGCGACGCGTGCTGATGACGGCCGACGCAGTCGGCGGCGTGTGGACCTACGCCGTCGACCTCGCGCGCGAGCTGATCGCACGCGGCGTCGCCGTCGATCTGGCGGTCTTGGGACCGGTCCCGTCGGAAGCGCAGTGGGCGGACGCGGCAAATGCAGGCGCAGCGGTCCTGCACGCCTCCTTTCGTCTCGAATGGATGGACGATCCCTGGGAACACGTAGATGCGGCGGGCGCGTGGCTGCTCGAACTGGAGCGCGAGCTGCGGCCGGACGTCGTCCATCTGAACGGGTTCAGCCACGGTGCCCTGGCGTGGCGTGCGCCGGTCGTGATGGTGGGGCATTCGTGTGTGCGATCGTGGTGGCGCGCGGTCAAAGGCGAGAACCCGCCGGAGCGCTATCGCGAGTACCACGCCCGCGTCGCCGCCGGCCTGCGCGCCGCCGCGCTGGTGATCGCTCCGACCACGGCGATGCTCCGCGAACTGCAGGCGGACTACGGTCCGCTGCCGGCGGCCCGCGTCATTCCCAATGGCCGCACATTCGAGCCGGTCCGCGGCGTCGGCCGCGAGCCGTTCGTGCTCGCGTGCGGCCGCGTCTGGGACGAGGCGAAGAACATGGCCGCGCTGTGCGCCGCGGCGCGTGAGATCTCGTGGCCCGTCTGCATCGCCGGCGATAACCAGTACGGCGGAACATCCTGCGACGTTCCGGCCGAGGTGACGCACCTTGGCCGCGTCGACGCCGACGTCCTGCGCGGCTGGTACGCGCGCGCATCGATCTATGCGCTGCCCGCGCGCTATGAGCCGTTCGGACTCTCGGTCCTCGAGGCCGCGCTGTCCGGGTGTGCGCTCGTGCTCGGCGACATCGCGTCACTGCGTGAGAACTGGGAGGGAGCCGCCCTGTTCGCCCCACCCGACGACAGCCATCTGCTCGCCCGGTTCATTCAAACGCTCATAGACGACGAGCCACAGCGTCAGCGGGCCGCGACGCTCGCGCGCGCCCGCGCCGCGGAACTGACGACGGCGCGCATGGCCGACGCCTATCTCGCCGCCTATTCCGAGACAAGGGTCGCCGCATGAGCCGTCCGCGCATCGCGTTCTTTGGATCGAGCCTGGTGTCCGCGTACTGGAACGGCGCCGCCACCTATTACCGCGGCATCGTCCGCGCGCTGGATGAGCGCGGGTTCGACGTCACCTTCTACGAGCCGGATGCGTACGAGCGGCAGGCCCACCGCGATATCCCGGATCCGTCGTGGGCAAAGGTGGTCGTCTACAGTGCGAAGGGCGAGTACGAGGTCCGTCGCGCGCTGCAGGAGGCGCGGACTGCTGACGTTATCGTCAAGACCAGCGGTGTCGGTGTCTTCGATGCGCTGCTCGAAGCGGCGGTGCTCGAGGCGCGCGCGCCGCATGCGCTGGCGATCTTCTGGGATGTCGATGCGCCGGCGACGCTCGATCGGCTGCAGCAGCAGCCGTCCGATCCACTGCGCGCGTTGATCCCGCAGTACGACATGGTGCTGACCTACGGCGGCGGCGATCCGGTCGTCCACGCCTACGAGGCGATCGGCGCGCGGCTATGTGTGCCGATCTACAACGCGCTGGACACCTCGACGCACCATCCCGTCGCGCGCGACCCGCGGTTCGACGCGAGCCTCGGCTTCTTGGGGAACCGCCTTCCGGATCGCGAGGCGCGGGTCGAAGGATTCTTCCTCGACGCCGCGCAGCAGCTCCCGGAGGAGACGTTTCTCCTCGGGGGCAACGGCTGGCACGACAAGCCATTGCCCGCGAACGTCCGCTACGTGGGTCATGTCTATACGCGTGACCATAACGCGTTCAATTGCACGCCGCGCGCGGTGCTGAACATCAGCCGCGACAGCATGGCGCGCTATGGGTTCTCGCCGGCGACGCGCGTCTTCGAAGCGGCGGGCGCCGGCGCGTGTCTGATTACCGATCGCTGGGAAGGCATCGAGCTGTTCCTGGAACCCGAGCGCGAAGTGCTCGTCGCCGGGTCGGGGGCGGAGGTGGCCGCCCACGTCGCTGGTCTCGATCCCGCGCGTGCGCGCGCGATTGGCGAGGCGGCGCGAAAACGGGTCTGCGCAGAGCACACATACGCACATCGCGCCATGCAGCTCGAGTCGCTGCTCGGCGCGCGCGCGGCCGCATGACATGAAATTCGCCGTCTTCGGGCTGACCATCAGTTCCGCGTGGGGAAACGGCCACGCCACACCGTGGCGCGGCTTGTGCCGGGCGCTGGCCACGCGCGGCCACCAGGTCACGTTCTTCGAGCGTGACGTCCCGTACTACGCCGCGCATCGCGACGCGCCCAACCCGGAAGGCTGTGAGCTACGCCTGTACGCCCAGTGGGCCGACGTGCAGGGCGTCGCGCGGGAAGTCGTGTCGGGCGCCGACGCCGCGATGGTCACGTCGTACTGCCCCGACGCGCAGGAGGCATCCGATCTCGTCCTCCGTACTCCGCGCGTCGTGAAGGTGTTCTACGACATGGACACGCCCGTGACGCTGGCGCGGCTGGCGTCGGGCGCGCAGGTCGAGTATGTGCCGCGCGACGGCCTCGCCCCATTCGATCTCGTCCTCAGCTTCACCGGTGGGCGCGCGCTCGACGCGCTGCAGCAGCAGCTGGGCGCCCGCGAGGTGGCGCCGCTCTACGGCAGCGTCGATCCCACCGCCCACCATCCGGTCCCGACGGATCCCGATCGGCATTTCGACTTCACGTATCTCGGGACGTATTCGCCGGATCGGCAGGCCGCGCTCGAGAGCTTGTTCATCGAGCCGGCGCGCCGGCGTCCGGGTCGCCGCTTCGCGCTGGCCGGATCGATGTATCCCACGGACGGATTTCCGTGGCAGCCGAACATCTTCTATCTCGCGCACATGCCGCCGACGCGGCATCCGTCCTTCTACTCGTCGTCGGGATGGACGCTCAACATCACGCGCGGTCCGATGGCCGAGATGGGGTTCTGTCCCTCGGGACGGCTGTTCGAAGCGGCCGCGTGCGGGACCCCGGTGGTCAGCGACTGGTGGGACGGCCTCGACACGTTCTTCCGTCCCGGCAGTGAAATCGTGATCGCCCGCACGACCGACGACGTGCTGGCGGCGCTCGATATCGATGCCGACGCGCGGCGGCAGATCGCACAGGCCGCACGGGCCCGGACCCTGGCCGAACACACCGCGGACGTGCGCGCGGCAGAACTCGAAGCGCTGATCGAGCGGCAGCAGTCGGGCGCGACCGGCTGCCCTCCGTCATCCCATCTCCGTCATCCTCAGCGAGGCTCCCATGTGGGGAATCATTCCGGCAGCGGGGCAGGGCAGTCGCATGCAGCCGCTGGCGTTCTCGAAGGAACTCCTGCCGGTCGGCAGCCGGCATGACGGCGAGCGCGAGCGTCCGCGCGCCGTCAGCGAATACCTTGTCGAGCGGCTGGTCGTCGGCGGTGCGGACAAGCTGTGCTTCGTGATCTCGCCAGGCAAGTCCGACATCCTCGAGTACTACGGCGGCGGCGTGTTCTCCGCGAGCGTGTTCTACAGCGTGCAGCCGCAGGCCGCGGGTCTCTGCGACGCCATCTTCCGGGCGCTGCCGTTGATCGCAGACGAGGAGCAGGTGCTCATCGGCCTGCCGGACACGATCTGGTTTCCGGAGGACGGCCTGGCGCGTCTGCCTGACGGGCAGTTGTCGTTTCTCCTCTTTCCCGTCGGTCGTCCGGAGCTCTTCGACGCCGTCGTCTGCGATCCCTCGTGGAACGTCCGCGAGATCCAGGTGAAGCGCGCCGACGCGGCGTCGCACTGGGTGTGGGGCGCATTCAAGATGCCGGGCGCCGTGCTGCGCGAGCTGTTCCATTTGTGGAACGCGCGCGGTCAGCAGGACGAGTACGTCGGCACGCTCGTCAACGCATGGATTGGCGCGGGCGGACACGCGGTCGGCGTCGCGGCCGGGGAATCGTACGTCGACGTCGGCACGGTGCGCGGATACCGCGAAGCCGTCGCGCTGCTCTCGGACGAGCGGTTTGCGAGTCACGCGCGTTTATGATCGATTTCGATGCTGCGATGGGCGGCTGGGTACCTCAAGGTTTACCGCGGACGGGTGGCGCTGCTCGCGGCGTTGTCGCTGGCCGAGGTCGGGCTGCGCGTGCTGCTGCCGTGGCCGATGAAAGCCATCGTCGACCAGGCGCTCGGGGCGGTCGCGGCGACGTGGTGGCTGCTGTATCTCCCGGGCGTGAGCGCCGACAGCCGCGCCTCGCTCCTCGTCGCGATTGCGATCCTCGGCGTGGTGTTTCAGTTCATGCACCAGGCGGTGTTGATGGCGCACACGCGCCTCTTCACTGAAACCGGGCACATGCTGACGAAGGATCTGCGCGAGCGTTTGTTCAATCACCTGCAGGGCCTGGCGCTGCTCCATCACTCGCGCATGCCGGTCGGCGAAGCGGTGTATCGGCTCGAATCCGATGCGGGCTGTCTCGAACAGCTGCTCCTCCGCGGGGTGTTCCCGATGACGTTCTCGGCCCTGACGCTGATCGTCATGTTCGGGATCCTGACGAAGATCAACCTGTCGCTGGCGCTCGTGTCGCTCTCGGTCGTCCCGTTCATGTTCGTGTGGATCCGGTGGGGCGGCCGCCGGCTTCGGCCCGGAGCAGAACGTACGAAGCAGCTCGAGTCGCGGCTGACCGCGCGTCTTCACGAGAGCTTCGCGGCCATCCGGTTGATCAAGAGCTTCGCCCGCGAGCCGTACGAGAGCCAGCGGTTTTCCGGTGCGGCGACTGAAGCCATGCGGGCGCGCGTCGGCTTGAGCACCAACGAATCGATCTTCTCCGTCGTCGTCGGCTCGCTCACGGTTCTGGGGAGCACGCTCGTCATCATCGAAGGCGGTTTGCTCGTGCTGCGCGGCGAGCTGACGGTCGGCACGCTGCTGGTGGCGCTGGCCTATCTCGGGTTCGTGTACGGCCCGCTCGCCGGCATCGCGAACACCGCCGGCACCATCCAGCAGGCATTCGCGAGCGGTGCCCGGGTGCGCGAAACGCTGGCGCTGGCGCCCGAGCGGCAGGAACCTGGGCAACGGCTCATCGAACGCATGAAGGGAGAGATCGTCTTCGATCAGGTGTCGTTCGCGTACGACGGGCGTCCCGTGCTGACCGACGTGTCGATGACCGTCGCGCCGGGCGAGTTCGTGGCGCTGGTCGGCCCGTCGGGCGCGGGCAAGACGACGCTGGTCAGCTTGATTCCGCGGTTCTACGAACCGACAGCCGGGCGCGTGCTCGTCGATGGTGTCGAGGTCACGCGCATTCGCCTGGCGGATCTCCGCCACCAGGTCGCGATCGTGCAGCAGGACTCGGTCCTGATGGCCGGCACCGTCGCGGACAACCTTCGGTACGGCCGCCTCGATGCGAGCGACGCCGACGTGCAGCAGGCGGCAATCGCAGCGCACGCCCACCAGTTCATCATCGAGCTGCCAGACGGCTATGCCACCAACATCGGCAGCGCGGGGACCGGGATGTCCGGCGGGCAGCGGCAGCGCATCAGCATGGCGCGCGCATTTCTGAAGGACGCGCCGATCCTCATCCTCGACGAGCCCACGGCGGCGCTCGATACGATCAGCGAACGCGAGGTGTTCGCCGGTCTCGCGCAGCTCCGCGCCGGCCGGACGACCTTCGTGATTGCGCATCGCTTGTCGACCGTGAGGAACGCCGACCGGATCGTGGTCATGGAGGCGGGACGGATCGCGGCGATGGGCACGCACGACGAGCTGCTGCGTGCGAGCGATCTCTACCGGGAGCTGGCGGCGCAGCTCGATCGTCCGAGGCAGGAGGTCTGAGCGCCGTGCGCATTGCGATCTTCTGCCATTCGCTCGTTTCGGACTGGAACCACGGGAACGCGCACTTTCTCCGCGGCATCGCGTCGGAGCTGCTGGCGCGTCAGCACGACGTCGGCGTTTACGAACCGACGAACGCGTGGAGCGTGCAGAACCTTGTCTCGGACGCGGGGGACTCGGCGCTCGACGGGTATCGGAGCGCGTATCCACAGCTCACGTCCGTCCGCTACGACCCGCAGTCGTTCGACCTGGATCGCGCGCTCGACGGTGTCGATCTCGTGCTGGTGCACGAGTGGAACGATCACGATCTGGTGCGGCGCATCGGCGAACAGCGTGCGCGCGGCGGCAGCTTCGTGCTCCTCTTTCACGATACGCATCATCGCTCTGTCAGCGAGCCGGACGCGATGGCCGCGTACGACCTGTCGCACTACGACGGCGTCCTGGCGTTTGGCGAGGTCATTCGGGAGCGCTACGAGGCGCAGGGATGGGCGCGCCGCGCGTGGACGTGGCACGAGGCGGCGGACCCGCGCGTCTTCAAACCAATCCTTGCGGATCCCGCTGGCGACCTCGTGTGGATCGGCAACTGGGGTGACGAGGAGCGATCGGACGAACTGCGGCGGTTTCTGATCGCGCCAGTGACGGAGCTCGGGTTGAGCGCGCGAGTGCACGGAGTCCGCTATCCCGACGAGGCCAAGCGCGAGCTGGCGACGGCCGGTATCGACTATGCTGGCTGGCTTCCGAACTACCGCGCGCCCGCCGTCTTCGCGCAGTTCGGCGTCACCATTCACGTGCCGCGGCGGCCTTACGTGGAGGCCCTCCCGGGCATTCCGACCATCCGCGTGTTCGAGGCGCTCGCCTGCGGCATCCCGCTGGTTTCGTGCTGGTGGGACGACTGCGAACGGCTGTTCACCGCAGGTGAGGATTTCCTGATGGTGCGGACCCCGGCCGACATGAGGCGTGCGCTGCGCGATGTGTTGTCGGATCCGGATCGTGCCGCATCGCTCGCGGACCACGGGCGCCGCACCGTCCTCGCGCGCCACACCTGCGCGCATCGGGTCGACGAGCTGGCGGCGATCGTCGCAGAGATCCGCGGCGGCGCCGCGGCTGGCGAGGCCCTGCCGCGCGCGGCGGCCGCCGCCTCGCCGAACGCGTCCATCCACGTGTCGACGTTATGAACATCGTCATCCTTGGCTTGTCGATCACATCGTCGTGGGGCAACGGACACGCGACGACGTACCGGGCGCTCGCGAGGGCCCTGGCGTCGCGCGGCCACACGATCACGTTTTACGAGCGCGATGCTGAGTGGTACGCGCACAACCGCGACCTGCCGGAGCCACCGTATTGTCGCGCCCGCATCTACGGGAGCGTCGCCGAGCTGGCGGAGCGCGGTGCCGCAGACCTCCGCGCTGCCGACCTGGTGATCGTCGGGTCGTACGTTCCGGAAGGTATCGCGGTGGGCGACCTCGTTCATCAGACGGCGCGCCGTCTCACGGCGTTCTACGACATCGACACGCCGGTGACGTTGGCGCGGCTGCCATCGGGCGAGGTGGATTACCTCGCGCCGCGTCAGATCCCGCGCTACGACCTGTATCTGTCGTTCACCGGCGGGCCGACGCTGGAGGTGCTGCAGCGTACCTATGGATCGCCGCTCGCGCGTCCCCTGTATTGCTCGGTGGACCCGCAGCTCTATTTCCCCGAATCCCTGCCCATCCGCTGGGATCTCGGGTATCTCGGCACCTACAGCGACGATCGACAGCCCGTGCTGACCCGTCTGATGCTGAACGCGGCGGCCGACGCGCGGTCGGCGCGGTTCGTTGTCGCGGGGCCGCAGTATCCAGACTCGATTACCTGGCCGGCGAACGTCGAACGCGTCATGCATCTCGCACCGGGAGAACATCGGCGCTTCTATAACGCGCTACGCTACACGCTCAATATCACGCGCGCGGACATGGTGAAGGCGGGGTATTCGCCGAGCGTGCGGCTGTTCGAGGCGGCGGCATGCGGTACGCCAATCATCAGCGATAGCTGGGAAGGCCTGGATCGATTCTTCACGCCCGATGTCGAAATCCTGATCTCGCGGAACGCGCGCCAGACCCTCACGTATCTCAACGACCTGTCAGAAGCGGAGCGGCGGCAAATCGGAATACGCGCCCGTCAGCGCGTACTCTCCGCACACACCGCACTGCACCGGGCCATCGAGCTCGAGTCGTACGCGGCGGAGGCAGGGCTGCGTCCGGCGGAGAAGGCGGCATCATGAACGCAACCGCGTTGAGCCAGGACGCGATCCGCGAGCGCGTGCGGTCCCTCGGCGAGTGGTTTCACAACCTGGACCTGAACGGCGTGCAAACCGCGCCGAACCATTTTCTCGGCGACTATCCCTCGATCAAGTGGCGGAGTTTCGCGCACGCGATTCCTGCGGATCTGACCGGCAGGAGCGTGCTCGACGTCGGCTGCAACGCCGGCTTCTACGCGCTCGAAATGAAGAAGCGCGGCGCGGCGCGGGTGCTCGGCGTCGATTCCGACGAGCGCTATCTCGCGCAGGCACGCTTTGCGGCGGAAGTGGCCGGGGCGGACATCGAGTTCCGCTCCATGTCCGTCTACGAGCTGCCGGCGCTCGGCGAGCGGTTCGACATCGTGCTGTTCATGGGCGTCCTTTACCACCTGCGTCATCCGCTGCTGGCGCTCGACATCCTGCACGAGCACGTCGTTGGCCGAACGCTGGTGTTCCAGTCGATGCTGCGCGGCAGCAGCGCCACCAGTACCGTCGCGCGAGACTACGAGTTCTGGCAGGAGGACCACTTCGACGATCCTGCCTACCCGCGCCTGTACTTCGTGGAGCACAAATACGCGCACGACCCGACCAACTGGTGGATTCCCAACCGCGCCTGCGCCGAAGCGATGCTGCGCAGCGCCGGGTTCGACGTCGTCGATCACCCGGAAGCGGAAGTGTTCATCTGCACGCGCCGCGATCCTCTGCGCCGCGCGACCGAGGAGCAGCCTGCGTGATCGAAGCGGTGATGTTGTGGAACGAGCCCAATAACCTCTCGCACTGGGACTTCCAGATCGACGAGGGCTGGACGACGTTTTCGGATCTCGTCAAGACGGCGTCGAGTGCCATTGCCGCCGAACGTCCGGAGCTCACGCGGGTGCTCGGCGGCATGTCACCGATCGATCCGAACTTCGTGAAGACGCTCGCAGCCTCCGGGGCGGTGGACGCGGTTGACGTCGTCGCCGTTCACGGGTTTCCCCTCGACTGGAACCATTGGCAGATCCACGAATGGCCGGACAAGCTTCACGAGATTCAGGCCGTCACGACGAAACCCGTGTGGATCTCGGAGGTCGGCGTCTCCACGTTCGGCGCCGAGGAAGTGCAGCAGTTCGGGCTCCAACGCACGGCCGATCTGCTGACCGGTCGTACCGATCGCATTCACTGGTACAGCCTCTACGACCTGCCGCGCGCCTGGCCGGCGACTACGCGTCATCGCGAGGCGGAAGGATCGTCGTACTACCGTCACTTCTACATGGGACTGCTGCGCGAGGACGGCACGCCGAAGCTCGCATTCAAGGACTTCTCACGCTACACGCCGGCGCTCGGCATCTGTCAGTGGTTTCACTTCGAAGACCATCGCCTCGACGACGCGGTGTGCCGTCTGAAGGATCTTGGCGTCACGTATCTTCGAACGGGACTGAGTTGGGCCGACGCGGGCCGTCCCAATGCGCAGGCGTGGTTCGATCGACAGATGAAAGCGCTCGAACCGTTTCGGGTGACGGTGACATTCTGCTTCACGCCGGAGGGCCAAGGCGTCCGTCCGCATCACACGAGTCCTCCGCGCGACGTACGGCCGTTTGCTGACTTCTGTGCGGAACAAGTCCGCCGCTACGCATGAGCCGGCCTACGGGATCACCCCTACTCACGTTTCTCACATTCCTTATGTCGTCGCCGCCGGGACGTTCATAGGATCGTAATTCCTCTGCGACGTCCCCGGGAGTGATGACTAATCGTGAGTATTGACGCACTGCAACTCCGTCTGGCGTCTGCACAGCAGCGGTTTGCCACGCTCGAACGGCGGGCCGGCGCCGATCAGGCCGAATCGAAGCTGCTGCCCCGCGCGCTCAAGGAAATCGAAAGTCTGATCGACGACCTGCGCACCGCTCAGGACCAGCTCGTCGAGAACCGCCGCCGCTGCGACGAGCTCCAGGAGGACCTCGCACATCAGCGGCAGCGTTACTGGGATCTGTTCGAGATGTTCCCCGACGCTTGTGTCGTGACCGGTGGGGACTCGATGATTGTCGAGGCGAACCGGGCCGCGGCAGAACTCTTCAATGTCAGCCAGCGATATCTCGTTGGCAAGCATCTGAGCGTGTTCGTGTGTGAGGACCGCGCCGGGTTCCTTCGCGCCATCGAGTGGGTGACGCCGGAGCGCGAGCCGATTCACGTGCAGTTCCGGCTCCGTCCGCGCGAGCGAGCGCCGCTCGGTGTTGCCGCCGTCGTTCGCGCCGATGCCGGCTCGCTCCGCTGGATCGTTCGCCCCATCGCAGCACCTGCGCGCCTCGCCCGCGCCGAGCTGAGCGTGTAAACCCGACAGATTCTTTCTGTATTAATTTCGTTCGCATCGCTCACACGGTGCGAGCCCTCGCAGGAGATCGGCAGCCGTCAAATATTGGCACGGCTGTTGATGACACACCCCATATGGCGAAGAGTCGTAAGCGTACGCCTGGCGAAGCTACGCCGGAACCATCGACCAGTCAGCCCGAGGCGCCTGAGTCTGGCGCGGAAATCTCTTCGAACGGGCACGCCGACCGCATTGCGGAACGCGCCTACGAGCTGTATCTTGCGCGCGGTGGCGAGCACGGCAACGATTGGGAGGATTGGCTGACTGCGGAGCGTGAGCTCACCGGAGCCCGCCGCGATTCCGAGGAACGATAATTCTTCCTCGAGATGCCCGGACTCGCGATGACCTCAGGCGGTCGCGCCAGGCCGTTCGTGCTCGTGGCCGACGACGACCGCGACACCCGGGAACTGTACCGCGCCTGTTTTGATACCAGCGGCTACCGTACAGCCGAGGCGACGTCCGGCGCCCAAGCGATGGCTTCCGCGGTCGAGATCCTTCCCGACGTCCTGCTGACCGATTACATGATGCCCGACGTCGACGGCATCACGCTCGCGCAGCGCCTGAAAGACGATCCGCGCACGTCCACCATCCGCATTCTGATGGTCACCGGCTTTCCCGCGCCGGACCTGGAGCGCCGCGCTCAAGGGGCCGGGATCGAACGTGTCCTCATCAAACCGTGCCTGCCGCAGGCCGTCATGCGCGAGGTTGCACGCGCGCTGACCCGGCCCGCGTTCCGTAAGCGGCAACGCACTGAGTCCGCGCTGCCGCTGTCGCAGGCCGTCCGCGTCGCGGTCGAGCGCCGTAACGTCGCGGCGCGTCGTGAAGCCGTCGAGCGCGTTCGTCAGGAATTCGCCGCGCTCCCCGGGCTGTCGTTGACGACCGAGCAGGCCCGTCTCATCTTCGGGTTCAACCGTGACGCGACCGAGCGCATCTTGATGTCGCTCGAATCGGAAGGCTTCCTCGCGCGCACGAGCCAGGGTGCCTTCCGGCGGCCCGCGTAAGATTCACTCGCGTCCCCGCTAAAACAGTTTTCCCCCGACCGGCACGTCCTTGTCCGGGACCACGAGGACGACGCCACCGTCGCCGTCTGGTACCCCGACCGTCAGGACTTCAGACATGAACGGTCCGATCTGACGCGGCGGGAAATTGACGACCGCCAGCACGAGCCGGCCGACGAGGTCCGCGGCCTCGTAGTGACGCGTCAGTTGCGCGGATGACTTGCGCGTACCCAGGTCAGCGCCGAAATCGATCAGCAATTTGTACGCGGGTTTGCGCGCTTCGGGGAAGGGATCGGCCCGCGTGATGCGCCCGACGCGGATGTCGACGCGCTCGAAGTCGGCAAAGGTGATCATATTGACGGGATCATAGGGCACGTTGATTGCGTCCACCTGCACGAATGGGCCGGGGACGGGCGCGCGTCGGGTGCTCCGGCTGGGAGTATAAGCACTGGCGCGGCGACTTTTATCCGGCGGAGCTTCCGAGGACGCGCTGGTTCGAGCACTACGCGGCGGCATTCGAC
>JBKPRU010000282.1:0-16644 GCA_046734675.1 Acidobacteriota bacterium | reverse complement strand
GCCTCGAGGGTCTTCCCAACGTCACGCTCGCGGGCACGGCGGCGTTCCCGGCGCGCGTGCGCGTGAACTACTCGATTTGAGAGATGATGTGCCTGTCCACTGGCGTTGTCCGTGTCCGTCCGTGTCCATCCGTGGTGGATCCGTGCTGGATCTTTGCCGCGGTGGGAGGTGTTCGATGCGTCGCGCCGTCCTCGCTCTCTGCCTCGGAATGCTCGTCCTCTCCATCCCCGCACCGGCGGCCGCGCAGACCACCACCAAGCGCAGCCCAGAAGAGATCCGCGCGTCGTACGAGAAGCACAAAGGGGAGTTCGACTACCTGCTCGGCGACTGGGAGTTCACCGCGGAGAGCAAGGAGTACGGGAAGTTCCGCGGCTTCTGGAGCGCAATCCGGCTCGCGACCGGCCAGATTCTCGACGAGTATCGGATCGTCGGCGATACCGGCGAGGTGTACTACGCCAGCATCACGCTCAGGAACTACAACGGCGCGACGGATCGCTGGGAGCTCGTGTCGACGGATGGCGCCAACGGCATCCAGGACATCGGCACCGGCCAGCGCGTCGGCGACGAGATGCGGATCGAACAGCGCTTCGGCGTGGTCACCGCGAAGCCGTCCACGTGGAAGATCCGCTACTACAACATCCAGCCGGATCAATTCTCGTGGAGCGCCGATCGATCGACCGACAACGGGAAGACGTGGGTGACCAAGCACCAGACGATCGAAGCGCGGCGTGTCGGACCGGCGCGCACGCTGGGTCCGCTCGCAACGGGGAAGCCCGGGGGTTCGTCGCCGCAGTCGGTGCCGCGAAGGTAGCCGGTGCCGAACGCGTTTCCGGAGTGGGTCGAGCCAATGGCCGCGACCCTGACACAGGAGCGGTTCACCGGGCCCGACTGGATCTTCGAACGTAAGTTCGACGGCATCAGGCTGCTTGCGTTCAAGAACGGCGGCGACGTGCGGCTCTACTCGCGGAATCGACTTCTGCAGCATGCGCCCGCCGTCGCCGAGGCGATCGCGAAGCTGCCGCCGCGCGAGCTGATTCTCGACGGCGAGATCACGTGGCCGGGGAGCCGCACGGCCTATCACGTGTTCGACGTCATGTGGATCGACGGCGAGGACGTGACGGCCCTCCCGCTCGAAGCGCGGCGCGAGCTGCTCGATGGGCTGCCGCTTCGCGCGCCGCTGCAGCGCGTCGAACAGCTGACGGATGCCGAACCGTGGCAACGCGCGCGCGCCGAAGGCTGGGAAGGGGTGATCGCGAAGCGGCGCGGCTCGAGATACGAACACCGCCGTTCCCCGCACTGGCTCAAGATGAAGTGCGAGGCGACGCAGGAGCTGGTCGTCGGCGGCTTTACCGATCCGCAGGGCGGACGCGTGGGCCTCGGGGCGCTGCTCGTCGGGTATTTCGAGAACGGCGATTTCGTGTTCGCCGGGAAGATCGGCACCGGCTTCGACACGAAGCTGCTCCTCGAGCTTCGCGCGCGGCTCGACGCGATGGAAATCGCCGCGCCGCCGTTCACGAAAGGCAAGGGGCTGCCGCGCATTCGCGCGCACTGGGTTCGTCCGGACATCGTCGTACAGGTGGGCTTCATCGAATGGACCGTTCACGGCAAGCTTCGCCATCCACGGCTGCTCGGGATTCGCACGGACAAGCGCGCACGCGACGTCGTGCGGGAGTCGGCGTGACGATCGGCGGCGTCACGATCACCCATCCCGAGAAGATCCTGTTTCCCGACGACGGCATTTCGAAGGGGGAGCTCGCCGCCTACTACGAGATGGTCGCGCCGATCATGGTGCCGCACATCCGCGCGCGTCCGATCACCATGGACCGCTATCCCGCGGGGATCGCGAAGAAGGGCTTCTTCCAGAAGGACGTATCGGTCGGGTTCCCCGACTGGCTCGAGCGGGTAGAGGTCCCGAAGAAAGGCGGGACCGTCCATCACCCCGTCGTCACGGACACGCGGTCGCTGTTGTGGCTCGCGAACCAGAACAGCATCACGCCGCATGTCTGGACCTCGCGCGCGCCGGACCTGTATCACCCCGACATCTGCGTGTTCGATCTCGATCCGTCGAAAGAGGACGACAAGACGCTTCGCGCGGTGACGCTGGCGCTGCGCGACTTCCTCGACGAGCTCGGGCTGCCAAGCTGGGTGAAGACGACCGGGTCGAAAGGGTTTCACGTCGTCGTGCCGCTCGATGCGAAGACGGAGATGGGCGAGGTGGAGCGGTTCGCGCACGCGGTCGGCACGTTGTTCGTGCAGCGCGATCCGGCGCGGCTCACGCAGGAGTTTCACAAGAAGGATCGCGGCGAACGCATCCTCGTCGACACCGGGCGGAACGGCTACAGCGCGACGTTTGCCGCGGTCTATGCCGTGCGGGCGAGGCCGGGCGCGCCGGTGTCGGCGCCGTGCACGTGGGAGGAAGTCGAGCGCGGCACGGTGACGCCGCGCACCTTCACACTGAAAAACATGGCCGCGCGCGTGGCCGAGGTCGGCGACCTGTGGGCCGACATGAAGCGGCGGCGTCGCTCCATCGCCCGGATCATCGAGAAGCTGACGAAGAACGCCTGACCCCGCCGGCTGTCCCCTTTATTCGCAAATAAAGGGGGCTGTCCCCTTTATTTGCAAAGAAAGGGGGCTGTCCCCTTTTTTGGTGTGTCGTCACCGCGCGCCCGTGAGCTCCCCCATCGCGCGTGAGAGATACGGCGCGGTCCGACTTCGACGATTCGACGCGACCTGCTCCGGCGTCCCGGACGCGACGATGTGCCCACCCTCGTCGCCCGCGCCCGGGCCGACGTCAACCACCCAGTCGCTGCCGGTGACGACGCGCATGTCGTGCTCGACGACGAGGACGGTGTTGCCGGCCTCGACGAGACCGTCGAGCTGCGCGATCAGCTTCTCGACGTCCGACGGATGCAGGCCCGTCGTCGGCTCGTCGAGCACGTAGAGCGTGTCACCGCGCTGGGCGCGCTGCAGTTCGGTCGCCAGCTTGATGCGCTGCGCTTCACCGCCCGACAGCTCCGTCGCCGGCTGGCCGAGCCTCAGGTAGCCAACGCCGACCTGGCGCAGCACGTCGAGTGCGCGCCGCACCTGCGGCTCCTCTTCGAAGAATGCCCACGCGGCGTCGACAGTCATGCGCAGCACGTCGGCGATGTTCTTGCCGCGATACTCGATCTCCAGCGTCTTCGCGTTGTAGCGCGCGCCGTGACAGGTCGGACACGGCGCGTACACGCTCGGCAGGAACAGCAGCTCCACCATCACGAAGCCCTCGCCCTGACAGGTCTCGCAGCGTCCTTTCGCGACGTTGAAGGAGAAGCGTCCCGCGTCGTAGCGGCGAGCGCGCGCGGCTTTCGTCGACGCGAACAGCTTGCGGACCGGATCGAACAGTCCCGTGTAGGTGGCGAGATTCGAGCGCGGCGTGCGTCCGATCGGCTTCTGATCGACGCGCACCAGACGCTTGATGTACTGCATTCCATCGGCGATCCGGCCGGCGGTGGGAATCGGTGAGGCGCGTTCGAGTGCCTCCACCTCCTCGTCGTCTTCGACGTGCTGTCCGAGATGCTCGGCGACGAGCTCCACCAGCGCCTGGCTCACCAGGCTCGACTTGCCCGAGCCGGACACGCCCGTGACGGTGGTGAACACGCCAATCGGGAACGCGGCGTCGAGCTGATGCAGGTTGTTGCGCGTGATGCCCGCGAGGCGCAGCCACGCTTTCGGCTGGCGCGGCGCCCGGCGCGGCGCCCGCGCCTCCTCGAACAAGTAGCGCCGCGTGCGCGACTGTTTCGCGCCTGCGAGCCCCGCCGGCGGCCCGCTGTAGAGAATGTCGCCGCCGTGCTCACCCGCCGCGGGTCCGACGTCGACGATCCAGTCGGCGTGCCGGATCACGTCGAGGTCGTGCTCGACGACGAACAGCGAATTGCCGGACGCCTTCAGGCGGTCGAGCGCACGCAGGAGTGCTTCGGTGTCTGCGGGATGCAGTCCCGCCGACGGCTCGTCGAGCACGTAGACGACGCCGAACAGGTTCGAGCGGACCTGCGTCGCGAGCCGAAGCCGCTGCAATTCGCCCGGCGACAGCGTGGGCGTGCTGCGCTCGAGCGCCAGATATCCCAGTCCGAGATCGAGCAGGACGGCGAGCCGCGACTCGAGATCCTCGGCGATCCGCCGCGTGACCAGCGCCTTCTCGGGATGATCGTTCGCGTGAGCGGCACGCACCGGATCGCGGGCCGCGCGCTGGAAGATCTCCGCGAGACGCTTGAGCGGCAGCCGCGACATGTCGGCGATGTCGAGGTCGGCGAACGTCACCGACAGCGCTTCAGGACGCAGGCGCTTGCCGTGGCAGGTCGGACAGTCCGTACTCACGAGAAACTGCGAGACGCGCTTCTTCATCAGCGCGCTCTCCGTCGTGGCGAACGTGTGCAGCACGTAACGGCGGGCGCCGGAGAACGTGCCCATGTAGCTGGGCTCTTCCTTGCGCTTCAGCGCGCGGCGTACTTCATGCGGCTCGTAGCCCGCGTAGACGGGGACGGTCGGCGCTTCCTCGGTGAAGAGGATCCAGTCGCGGTCCTTGCGCGACAGCTCGCGCCACGGCGTGTCCACGTCGTAGCCGAGCGTGACGAGGATGTCGCGGAGGTTCTGCCCGTGCCATGCGGGCGGCCATGCCGCGATGGCGCGCTCGCGAATCGTCTTCGTGTCGTCAGGCACCATCGACGCCTCGGTGGCGTCGTAGATGCGCCCGAGGCCATGGCACTGGGGGCAGGCGCCCTGCGGCGTGTTCGGTGAAAACGATTCCGCATAGAGCAGCTCCTGGCCGGGCGGGTACTCGCCCGCGCGCGAGTAGAGCATGCGCAGCAGGTTCGACAGCGTCGTCACGCTGCCGACAGAGGAACGGGTGGTGGGGGAGCCGCGCTGCTGCTGCAACGCCACCGCCGGTGGCAACCCGTCGATCTCGTCGACCTCGGGCACTGCCATCTGGTGGAACAGCCGTCGCGCGTACGGTGACACCGATTCGAGGTAGCGGCGCTGCGCTTCGGCGTAGAGCGTGCCGAAGGCGAGCGACGACTTCCCGGAGCCCGACACGCCGGTGAACACGACCAGCGCGTCGCGAGGGATCTCGACGCTGATGTCCTTGAGATTATGCTCGCGCGCTCCGCGGATGCGGACGAACCCGGGTCGGTCTCCCATGCGGCCGCGGCATGGGCGTGCAAGTTGTACGCCTGGGTGACAGCTCAGCCACGGCAGGTCTAACGACGCGGATGCGCAGTAGGGCGCACCTTCAGGTGCGCCAGTATGAAGGCGCCTCTAAAGAGGCGCCCTACCGTCAGGCCGACTCCGACCTCGCCCCTCGCTCCTCGCCCTTCTCTTACGTCGTCTGCAGCGCGCGCGTGGGATCGATGCCGGAAGCGCGCCGTGCGGGAATGAGCGCTGCCAGAAGCGCGACGATCACCAGCGTGGCGGCGACTGCGGCAAACGTCACCGGGTCGGTCGCCCGCACGTTGACGAGCTGCGTGGCGAGCAAGCGCGAGGCGAAGATCGCGCCGACCGCACCGAGCGCCACGCCCGCCACGACCGGCACCGCCGCCTGGCGCAGCATCAACCGCAGGACCTGCGCCCGGCTGGCGCCGAGCGCAATGCGAATGCCGATCTCCGACGTCCGCTGGGTCGCGAAATACGCAATCACGCCGTAGATGCCGACGGCCGCGAGCACCAGGCCGACCGCTCCGAGCATCGCGAGCAGGAACGTGTTGAAGCGTGCGGTTTCGAGCGTGGCGGCCATCCGCTCTTCCATGGTGCGGACGCTGAACAGCGGCACACCCGGATCCACTTCCGAGATGGAGCGACGGACTGCCGGCGCGAGCGCCGCCGGATCGCTATCCGTGCGCGCGACCGCGAACAGCGTACGCCGCGTCCAGTTCCACGCCACATCGTCCAGTTGCGCGAGCGGCTGATAGAACTCTGGCTCGATCGGTTCCGCCGGACCGAACGCGCGCACGTCCGCGACCACGCCGACGACGACCTTGGGGCCCTTGCCGGACGAGCCGTTGACGCGGCGGCCGATCGGATCCTGATTCGGCCAGAGACGCTGCGCGAGTGTCTGGTTGACGATCATCACCAGCGGCGCGCCCTGGCGGTCGGCGTCGGTAAACGCCCGTCCTTTGACGACCGGCAGGCCCATCGCCGCGAAGTACGACGGTGAGACGAAGCGTGCCTGGCTCTGGCGCACGTTTCGCAGTTCCGGCGCCTCACCTTCCGGCACGAGCCCATTCGAGAACGTGCCCACGCCGGGCACGACCGACGACACGGCCGCGGCCTTGACACCGGGAATGCGGGCGATCGCCTGTTCGATGGCCTGCGACGCCTGCAGCAGCGCCGACGCCTCCCCGTACTTCGCTTGCGGCAGCGAGAAGCGGCCGGAGAACACCCCTTTCGGATCGAATCCGGACGCGATGCGCTGGGTCTCGAGCGCGCTGCGAATCAGCAGGCCGGCGCCGACGAGCAGCACGAGCGCGAGCGCCACTTCGCCGGCGATGAGCGCCGAGCGCACGAAATCGCGGGCGCCGCGCGCGCCGGCGCCGCGCGTCGCTTCCTTGAGCGTGCTGTTGATGTCGACCTGTGCGGCACGCCAGGCCGGGACCAGCCCGAACACGATGCTCGAGAGGAGCGCGAGCACCACCGTGAAGGCCAGGGCGGTCGCGTCGATGCGCGTCTGCTCGAGGCGAGGCACACCGGTCGGCCCGTATGCGATGAGCAGGGCGACGAATCCGCGCGCGAGCGCGATGCCGGCGATGGCCGCGGTCAGCCCGAGCACGATGCTCTCCGTACACAACTGGCGGACGAGCCGTCCTTGTCCCGCGCCGAGCGCGCTCCGCACCGCCATCTCGCGCGCGCGGGACGCGCCGCGCGCGAGCAGCAGGTTCGAGACGTTGCCGCAGGCGATGAGCAGCACGAAGCCGACCGCGCCAAGCAGCACGATCAGCCGCTGCGCGTAATCGCCGACGAACGTCTCCATCAGACCCGTCGCGGTGAGACCGCGCTCCGCGTCGTCTTTCGGGAAGCGCTCGCGAAGCCCGCGCGCAATCGTCTCCAGCTGCTGGTTGGCCTGCTGGACGGAGACGCCCGGTTTGAGGCGTCCGTAGACGGCAAGGAAGTGCTCGTCGTGCATCGCCTTGCGCTCGGGCGTGAACGCGATCGGCACCCACAGGGCCTCCGCGTCCGCGGTGAAGTCGAATGAGGCGGGCATGACGCCGATGACGGTGTAGGGGCGCGCATCGAGTGTGATCTGACGCCCGAGCACGTTGCGATCCGCGCCGAACTGCCGCGTCCAGAATCGATGGCTGAGGACGACGACCTGTTCGCGTCCCGGTTCGTCTTCCGCGGCGCCAAAGGCGCGACCGAGCATCGGCTCGACGCCGAACACGGCGAAGAAGCCGCCGGAGGCGCGCACGCCGATGACGCGCTCGGCTCCTTCCTCGCGCGCGAGCGTCATGCTCGCGCTCGTGGTCGCGGTCAGCGCATCAAATACGGTCTGCTCGGCCGCCATGTCGACGAAGTTGCCGGCCGACATATTGCCTTTGCCGAGATCGCGCCAGACCTCGCTCACGACGACCAGGCGTTCCGGCTGCGGGACTGGCAGCGGCCGGAGCACGACGGCATGCACGGTGCTGAAGATGGCGGTGGTGGCGCCGATGCCGAGCGCGAGCGTGGCCACCGCGATCAGCGTGAAGGCCGGGGCGGCGATCATCTGACGCACCGAGAACGCCGCATCCTGCCGCAGCTCGGACCAGTATTGATGAAGACGCATCCGTTGCTCCCGTTGATGACCGATGGCGCGGCACTCGCGGCGGGCGCGGCGCACGTCGCCGAATTTGTCGAGCGCGGCCTGGCGCGCCTGCGCTTCCGACAGACCGCGCGCCATCAGCTCGCGCTGCCGCATCGCGAGATGGAATTCGAGCTCGGCGTCGACTTCCTCGTCCACGCTCGGGCGCCCGAGGCGCATGGGAAAGCGGTCTCGAAAATCCACTGACGTCTAAACCGTTCTCCGGCGTCCGTCGCCCGATCCTCCACGCGTGCCGCATAACGGCGGCGCGCACGGCGCGCCGCGGGAGCGGAGCAGGGCCGCGGGGCCCCACGGGCGATTGAGCCGGGGTCCGGGGAGGAGCCCCGGCCAGATTAGACGGTCATCAGGACTTTAGAGATGGCAGCCGAAAATCGCGTCCACTCCGCCGTGCTCGCCGCCAGGCGTTTCCGGCCGATCGGAGTAATCCGGTAGAACTTTGCTTTGCGGCCCAGTTCGGAGGTGCCCCATTCCGCCTGAATCAAGCCGCGCTGCTCCATACGGTAGAGCGCGGGGTAGAGCGATCCATCTTCGATCTGCAGCACCTCGCCAGTCGCCTCTTCGAGCCAGCGCGCGACCGCATAGCCGTGTCGGGGCGTCCGCGCGACCGCCTTGAGGATCAACGTCTCGAGCGTTCCGTGCAGCAGTTCGTTCGGAGGGGCAGCCATCTAGATTCTCTAGGCATCGTAGGAGGGGATGCCTAGATTGTCAAGGGTAGCGAGGAAGGCGGAAGGCGGAAGGCGGAGGCTGAGAGCTGAATGCTGAAAGCTGAAAGCTGAAAGCTGAAAGCAGAGAGCGGGAAGGGGTATCCTGTCCGCGCCGAGTTCCCACGCCCATGCCAGCGAAACGTCCACGTTCGTCACGCCTGCGGTATCGCGCGTTCGTCGACGACTACCGGCATCGGCGGCTCGACGAGGCGGCGGAGGCGGGCGCCGGCGAGCGCACACCGCCGGCCGGCGACGGTGGGTCGAAGCCCCATCGCCGGCAGTACATGCGCGACTACCTCCGCTGGCTGCGGCCACACCGCTACGCGATTGGCGCGGTGTTCGTGCTCGCGCTCGTCGCCGGCGGCCTGCAGATGATCGAGCCGCTCTTCATGCGGTTCATCATCGACAAGGTGCTGCTGAACCGCTCGCTCGACACCGCCGCGCGCGTGCAGCGGCTTCATCTCGTCGGCTTCACGTTCCTCAGCGTCATCGTCGCATCGAACCTGATCAACGTCCTCAAGGACTACATGCAGCGCGCGCTCAACGCGCGGGTCATGCTCTCGCTCCGCGAGTCGCTGTTCAACCGCCTGCTGCACCTGCCGCTCCCGAAGCTGCACGACATGAAGACCGGCGGCATTCTGTCGCGGCTCACCGGCGACGTCGACACCACGACCGGCCTCCTGCAGATGGCGCTCATCTCGCCGTCGGTCTCGATCGTGCGGCTGGCCATCGCGATTGCCGTGCTGCTGTCGCTGAACTGGCGCCTGGCGCTCACGGCGCTCGCCATCATCCCCGGCGTGATGATCCTGAGCCTGACGGTGGCACGCCGCGTTCGGCCCATCTATCGCTCGCTGCGCAAGGACGTCGAGCAGGTCGACGGCCGCGTCGGCGAGACCTTCTCCGGCCTCCGCGTCGTGCGGGCGTTCCGCCGCGAGATGCGCGAACTGCTCGAATACATGCAGGGGCGGCACACGGTCCTGCGCAAGGAGCTCTTCGCGCATCGCCGCGAGCTGGTGTTGTGGACGTCGTGGAGCCTGCTGCTCGCGTCGGTGAACGTAGTGATCGTCTGGTACGGCGGTTACCTGAACATCTCCGGCCGCGCCACCATCGGCGACATCATGGCGTTCCAGTGGTACACGTTCCTGCTGCTGAATCCCGTCTGGAGCATCGTCAATTCGTTCTCGGAGCTTCAGCGATCGCTGGCCGCGATGGAACGGGTCTTCGAGGTGCTGGGGATGCAGGACGACAAGCCGGACGTCGCCGGTGCCCGCGACGCGCCCGAGGTCGTGCACGAGATCCGCTTCGAGGACGTGGCGTTCGAATACCGCGAAGGACGGCCGGTGGTTCGTGACTTCACCGTCGTCGTGCCCGGCGGATCGGTGGTCGCGCTCGTGGGACGGAGTGGGGCAGGGAAAACCACCGTGACGGATCTCGTGGCGCGCTTCCACGATCCGACCAGGGGACGGATTCTGCTGAACGGCGCCGACATCCGCGAGTTCAAGCTCGCGAGCTACCGCGATCTGCTCGCGATCGTCCAGCAGGACGTCTTCCTGTTCGACGGCTCGGTGCGCGACAACATCGCCTACGGCCGCCACGACGCGATCGAAGCGGAGATCGAAGACGCGGCGCGGCGCGCCAACGCGCACGAGTTCATCGCGAAGCTGCCGGAGCAGTACGAGACGTTCATCGGCGAACGCGGCGTGAAGCTGTCAGGGGGACAGCAGCAGCGCCTGGCGATCGCGCGCGCGATCCTGAAGCGCCCGCAAATCCTGATCCTCGACGAGGCCACCAGCAACCTCGACACCGAAAGCGAGCAGCTGATTCAGGCGTCCATGGCGACGCTGCTCGCCGGCCGCACCACGTTCGTGATCGCGCACCGGCTCTCGACGGTGCGCCGCGCCGACATCATCCTCGTCATGGAGGACGGACGCATCGTCGAGCGCGGCACCGACGACGAGCTGATGGAGGCGCGCGGCCTCTACTTCGACATGGTGCAGCGGCAGCTCGAGTCCGCGCGCAACGCCGGCGAGGCCGTCCTGCAGTGAGCGCGCGTTAGTTGCAGTTCGACGCCAGGCGCCGCAACGATCGCACCTGCATCTCGCGATCGACGAGGACGCCGGTCACGCTGACGCGCTCGCCGACGTGATCGCCGAGCTTCGCGGTCCGCGCCGCTTCGACGAGGCCGACCGTCGCGGATCCCTTCTTGAAGAAGCCCGACTTCCAGCTGCGTGACTTCGGTGCCTCCGCGCCGGTGGTGTTCTTCAGCTGATACGCGTCGCCGCTCCGCGCGAGGCAGCCCGCGATCGTCACCGGCGCCGCTTTGCCCGCGGTGGACGTCGGCGTCTCCTCGGGTGTGCTGGCTGCGACTTCGCCGCTGACCGTTGCGGGTGCGGCCGGACGTGGTTTCGCCGTCACGGGGGGCGGCGCATCGGCCGCGACGTGTTCGGGTGCTGCACTGGCTGCCGCAGTTGCCGGCGCTGAATCGTGCGCCGCAATCACCATCGCGGCGCCCATCACGCACGCGAGCGCCAGCAGGATCATCGCCGCACCGAACGTTCCCTTCGATCGCGCCGTCGTCTTCGCGCGCGCAGTCTTGCGCGGCGCCGCCGGCGTCTTTGCTCCCGCCGCTTTCATCCTCGGCATGATCTCCTCCAGGGGACCGTTCCGGACCCTCGCGGGGGCTGAGCAAAGCCGGTGCCTTCGGCCGCGCGCACGCAAGTCGCTGGGTGAGCGTGAGTTGCCGGGCGGAGAAATTCAGGGCTCGGTGGCGCGAGGCTCAAATCCGTGATCGGCCGGCGAATGCTCGCGTGCCGCACCGCTTCTCTCAAGTGGTCTCGGCGCGGGGCACCCGCAGCGTGACGGCAGGCGGCGGGTCTAAAGACCCGCCCTACACCAGACAGGTGTAGGGCGCCTCTTTAGAGGCGCCGTGAGGGGTGACGCCATCCGTGTGCATCCGTGTCCATCCGTGGTGGATCAACGCATCTGGCCGAGCACCGCAGCAGTCACGTCCTCGGTGGTTGCACGTCCACCGAGGTCGGGCGTGATCGTGCGCCCCTCGGCGAGGACGCGCAGGACGGCGGACTCGAGCAGCTTCGCGGCGTCGATCTCGCCGAGAAATTCGAGCATCATCGCGCCGGCGAGCATCGCGGCCATCGGGTTGGCGACGCCGCGTCCAACGATGTCGGGCGCAGATCCGTGGACGGGCTCGAACATCGACGGGAACGTCCGCGGCGGGTTCAGGTTCGCGCTTGGCGCGAGACCGAGGCTGCCGGTAATCGCCGCGCTCAGATCCGTCAGGATGTCACCGAACAGGTTCGACGCGACGATGACGTCGAAGTCCTGCGGGCGGCGGACGAGATCCATGCACGCCGCGTCGACGAGCAGCGACTCGGTGCGGATGTCGGGATAGTCGCGCGCCACGTCCGTAAACACGCGGTCCCAGAACGCCATGCTGAAGCCCTGCGCGTTCGACTTGGTCACCGACGTGAGCAGGCGCTTGCGGTTGCGCCGCCGCGCGAGATCGAACGCGAAGCGAATCACGCGTTCCGTGCCGTGGCGCGTGAAGACCGCGGACTGGATCGCGACCTCCTCGGATCCCGAGTGCAGCGCGCCGCCGATCTGCGCGTATTCCCCCTCGGTGTTCTCGCGCACGACGACGAAGTCGATCTCGCCGGGCTGTCGTCCGGCCAGCGGACCGCGCACGCCGGGGTAGAGCACCGCGGGGCGCACGCACGCGTACTGGTCGAAGCCGCGGCGGATCGGCAGGAGCAGGCCGTTGAGCGTGACGTTGTCCTGGATCCGCGGATCGCCGACGGCGCCGAAGAAGATCGCGTCGAATGAACGCAGGCGATCGAGCGCATCGGCCGGCATCATGCGTCCGTGCTCGAAGTAGTGCGCCGATCCCCAGGGGAACGACGCCCACGTCAACGCGGCCTCGAATCGCCGCGCGGCTTCGTCGAGCGCGCGCGTGGCTGCCGGCGTCACCTCGTTGCCGATGCCGTCGCCCGGAATCACCGCAATGCGATACGTCTTCATCGCGTCACCATAATCCGATCACCTTCCACCAGAGAAAGCCGACAGGCAGCCACAGCGCGAGATGCACGACGGAGAGGATGAACCCAATGCGCCACCACTCGGCCTGGCTGACATACCCGGCGCCAAAGACGATCGGCGCCGGGCCCGTCCCGTAATGCGTCGTGGCCGCGTCGAGGCTCGAGAACACGCCGAAGGCGAGCGCGGCGAGGAGCGGGGGCGCGCCGAGGCCGACCGCGACGGCAAAGAACGCGGGGTACATGGCGGTGACGTGCGCGACGAGGCTGGCGAACGCGTAGTGCGCGTACGTGTAGATGACCACCAGCGCGGCGAGCGCCCACCACCACGACCAGCCGCTGACCAGCGCGGCAATCGCTTGAGCGAACGCCTTCGGGAAGCCGGCCTTTTCGAACTGCCCCGCGAACATGACGAGCCCGCCGAACCAGACGAGCGCGTCCCACGCGCCTTTCTCGTCGAGGAGATCCTGCCAGTCGAGCACGCGCGTCAACAGCAGCAGGCTGAGACCACCGTACGCGACGGCGGTGGCCGAGATGCCGAGCCACTCGCCGGCGAGCCAGAGCAGCAGCACCACCGCGAAGATGCCCAGCAGCGCGCGCTCGCCGCGCGCCATCGGGCCCATCGTGCGCAGCCGCTCGACGGCCAGAAACCGCGCGGCGGACGTGTCGACGAGCTCCGGCGGGCAGAGGCGGAACACCAGATACGGCACGAGCGCGACCGCGAGCAGTCCCGGCACGACCGCGCCCACCGCCCACGTCGTCCACGACAGACGAATGCCGGACGCCTGTCGCGTGAATTCCGCGACGAGCGGGTTGGGCGCGGTCGCGGTCAGGAACATCGCCGACACGACGAGGTCGCCCTGGTAGAGCGTCTTCATGAGGAACGCGCCGATGCGCGACGCCGTCGGCCCCGGCTCCGATCCAAACGCCCGCGCGACGTTGAGCGTGATTGGAAAGAGAATGCCGCCCGCCCGCGCGGTATTCGAGGGCGTCATCGGCGCCATCGCAAGATCGGCCAGGACGATCGCATAGCCGAGACGCAGCGGACTGCGCCCGACGTGCTCGATGATCGCGTAAGCGATCCGTTCGCCGAGCCGGGTCTTCACGAACGCGCGCGAGAACAGGAACGCGGCAACGATCAGCCATACCGTGACGTTGGCGTAGCCGGAGAGCGCATCCTGCACCGTGAAGAGGTTGAGGAAGATCGCGATCGACGAGGCGATCAGCAGCACCGCGCCGGAGGGCATGGGCCGCGTGATCAGCGCGCACACGACCGCGGCATACAGGCACAGCAGGCCCCAGGCCCGCGCGTCGAATCCGCCATGCGGGAGCACCCAGATCAGGACGGCGACAATCAGCGGCGCCGCGGCGCGCGTCACAGGAACCGCTGCAGGAACGCGAGGATCTCCTGCCGGCCTTCTGCTGTTTCCTGGTGCTCGACGTCGTAGCGGAGGAGCTTCCAGCGCTCCGGGTGGCCGGCCGCCGCATAGACCTTTTGCAGCTCGCCGTCGATGATGTCGAGCCCCTCGACCGGCGTCAGCGCGTCGCGCAGGCCGGCGAGCCCGAGATGCGCGCGCGGCGCGATCAGCGCGTTGATTTGCGCGGTCGTGAATCGGTTGAGCAGGTTGGGGACGAAGTAGTAGACGCCGTGCAGCGACAGCGCCTTCTTCGCGAGCAGCGTGTGGAAGTCGGTGAGGCAGTTGATGTCGACCGTGGCCTTGACGCGCGTGTCGAGCGCGGCAAGCCACCATGCCATCGTGCTCCCCATCGACATGCCGAGCGTCGCGAGGCGGCGCGAATCGACGTCGGACCGCTCGACCAGGAAATCCAGCGCGCGCAGGCTGTCGTAGACCATCATGCC
This sequence comes from Acidobacteriota bacterium, assembly GCA_046734675.1. Lineage (GTDB taxonomy): Bacteria > Acidobacteriota > Vicinamibacteria > Vicinamibacterales > 2-12-FULL-66-21 > QHWT01. The sequence goes on along the minus strand of JBKPRU010000282.1, from coordinate 2,202 downwards.
CCACAGCACCTGGCCGCGCCACAGCATCGCCTTGAACATGTCCGACTCGGAGGTGTGGCTGCGCTCGCCGAAGACCCAGTGGTCGATGCAGAGCGCGATGTAACCGCGGTCGGTCAGCTCCTTCGCGTACGGCGTCGGCTGCAGGTAGCTGCGGCCGTCGACGAACTCCAGCTTGCCGATTTTGTAGCCGCCGCCGTGCGAGTGATTGAACAGCACCGCCGGCACGCGTCCCGAAACGCTGCGCGGACGCGCGAGGTATGCGGGCACGTTCTCGATGCCGTTGAGATCGAGATCCCACGTCTCGAGTACGTAGCCGTCCCGCTCGGTCTCGCCGCGCTTCGTCCCGCGGATCGGCCGCCGCCGGTCGGGCACCGCGCCGAGCATCCCGTACAATTCGGCGCGCCGATCCGGGACGCGCCGTCGCGCCGACGGCTTGTCTGCAGACTGCGTGAGCGGTGTCAGTGAGGCCAGCCCGCCAAGTTTCAGAACGTCACGTCGTTCCATGTAGTTTCCCGCCAGAGCTTACCGCAACACGCAGGGCGGGTCTTTAGACCCGCCGGAGCGTGAGGGGTGTGCGATCGGCGTGTTGCCGGGTCTGAAGACCCGGCCTACGTGGAACAGGAGTTCGGATCGCGCAACAGGTAGAGCGGGTCTTTGGACCCGCCGGTGTGTGAGTCTTTCTGAGGCGCGGTTGCGCGGTAGGGCGCACCTTTAGGTGCGCCGCCTCCACGACGGCGCCTCTAAAGAGGCGCCCTACCATCTAACGTGGGACAGCGCTTGTCATTCATAACGCAACGCCAGGATCGGATCGATGCGGGACGCGCGATGCGCGGGGATGAGACCCGCGGCGGCCGACACGATGGTCAGGAGCAGCAGCGTCCATCCGGCCATCCACGGATCGTTGCCCTGGATGCCATAGAGCTGCGCCGACACGTAGCGCCCGAGCAACAGCGCCGACGGGATGCCGATCAACAGGCCGATCGCGAGCAGCAGCAGCACTTCGCGCATCACCAGCCAGATGACGAACCCGGGCTGCGCGCCGAGCGCGAGCCGGATGCCCAATTCCTTGCGTCGCCGCGCCACCACGAACGCCATCACGCCGTAGAGGCCGATCGACGCGAGCACCGTCGCGAGCAGGCCGAAGCCGGCCGAGAGCAGCGCGATCAGCCGATCGGTCAACAGCGTTTCATCGAGCTGTCCTTCGACGGTCTTGAGCTCGTAGACGGGCATCGCGGCATCGATCTGGCGGACTTCGCTGCGGATCGTCCCGTAGGCGCTCATCGGCCTAGAGTGCGTTCGCACGTAGACGACGACGCTGCCGGTGCCTGAATTCGGGATGAACACCTGCCGCCGCACGCCTTCACGCGGACCTTCGTAGAGCGAGTCGGCAACGACGCCGACGATCTCGATCGTCAGCTTCGAGTTCGGCCCGCCGCCCCACCCGATCCGCTTGCCGATTGCGCTCCGCCCCTTGAAGAAGTGTTCGGCGAAGCGGCGGTTCACGATCGCGACGGTGCTCTCGCGTTTCGCATCCGCGTCGGTGAAGTCGCGCCCTTCGAGAATGGGCACCTTCATGGTCGTGAAGTAGCCGGGCGACAGGGCGTTCATGAAGGCCTGCATGTCTTCGCCGTCGGCCGCCTTGTGGCCTTCGACCGCCATCGAGCTGTCCCATTCGTCGCCGGCCAGGATCGCGACCGCCGCGAGTCCGGCCGACTGCACGCCGGGCGCCGCGCGCAGACGCTCGAGCAGGGCGCGGTAGAACTGCAGCGCCCGCGGCTCGTCGTAGCCGTTCAGCGACGGCGCGAGCTGGAACGTGATCAGGTTGTCCACCGCGATGCCGGTGTCGGTCGTCTTCAGATTCTGCAGGCTGCGCACGAACAGGCCGGCGCCGAACAGCAGCAGGAAGCTCAGGGCGACCTGCGCGGTGACCAGCCCCTTCCGCAGGAACAGCGATCCGCCGGTGCCGGCGATCGATCCAACCGTGTCCTTCAACGTCGTCCACGGATCGGGCCGGCTGGCGCGCAGCGCCGGCAGCAGTCCGAAGATGATGCCGGTCGCGAAGGTCAGCGTCAGCGTGAACGCAAGGATGCGCACGTCGGGATGGGGGCTGATCAGCAGCGGCTGTCCCTGCGACGGGACGAGCGCGAGCAGGCCGCGCGTCAGGCCGATCGCGATCGCGACGCCGAGCACGGCGCCGGTGAT
>JBKPRU010000281.1:0-9927 GCA_046734675.1 Acidobacteriota bacterium | reverse complement strand
GCCGTAAGTCTTCGCGTACATCTGCGCGATCAAATCCGCGCACGACTTGCTGACGTCGTACGGATGACGGCCGGCCACCGGCGTGTCCTCGCGGTACGGGAGGACCTTCTGGTCGCCGTACGCCTTATCAGACGAGGCAATCACCACGTGCCGCACCTGCGGGCTGCGACGGCACGCCTCGAGGAGCGCCCACGTGCCGCGGATGTTCGTGTCGAGCGTCGACACCGGGTTGCGGTTCGCGACGCCGACGATCGTCTGCGCCGCCAGATGCAGCACGGTCGTGATCTCGTACTCCCCCAGGGCGCGCTCGAGTGTCTCCTGATCGCGCACGTCGCCGCGGACGATGCGGATGCGATCGAAGAGGCCGGCCGAGACCAGCTCGGATCGCGGCACCCAGTCGCGCACCAGGGCGACCACGTCGGCCCCTTCGTCGAGCAGGCGCTTCACCAGCCACGACCCGAGGAGGCCGGTCGCGCCGGTGACGAAGACGGGGCGATCGCGCCAGAACAGCGGGGCGTCCGCCGATGAACTATTCCCAGGCATCGATGCGAATGGCTTCCTGTGCAATGCCGCGCCCCCGCAGCTCGTGGCTGACCGCGTTCAGCATCGGCGGCGGGCCTGCAAGATAAAACGTGGCGCGGGCCGGGTCGTCCAGTGACGGCCAGATCGGCGCGATCGAGATGCGGCCGCGGTGAATGCCCGGCCGATCGTTCGCTTCGATCTGCTCGGCGAAATACACGACGCGCAGGCCGGGCAGCCGCGCCGCGCACGCGTCGATCACGTCGCGATAAATCAACAACTCGCTCGTGCGCGCGCCGTAGGCCACGGTCACGGGCTGGCGCGACCCGGGGGCGAGGTCCTCGAGGAACGCGGTGAACGCCGTCACCCCGGTGCCTCCCGCGATCAGGACGATCTCGCCGGCGCCGTCGACCACGAAATCGCCGTACGGCATCTTGATCCAGACCTGGCGTCCCTTGACCAGGTCGCGCTCCATCCGCTCGGTGAATTGCCCGTGCACCGCGAACGTGATGCGGAGCCGGTCACGCCTGGCCGGCCCGCTCGCGATCGAGAACACTCGCGACTCAGGCCAGAACCCGCCCGGGTCGTACGGGTCGAGCGCGAGATGCAGGAACTGGCCGGCGCGGAAGCGCGGGGCGGGGCGCTCCGGACAGAGCGTCAGGGTGTAAACGCGGTCGCCGTGCGCCGTCACGTCCTCGACCACACACCCGAGTTTCTGAATGACCGCCATCCTTCAAACGGAACCACCGGGCAGCCGCTCGCCGCGCATGAACCGGTCGAACACCGACAGCAGGTAATCGAGCCGAGCCGTATCGAGGCCCGGGTACACACCTACGAAGAACGTATTGTTCATTACAAAATCGGTATTCACCAGCCCTGACACGACCCGCCGCGGAATCTGCTCGAACGCCGGATGGCGGAGCAGATTCCCCGCAAACAGGGTGCGGGTTTCGACCCGATTTGCCTCGAGGAACTTCACGATCTCTGCACGGTTGAAGCCAGATCCATCGCGGACGCTGATGGCGAACCCGAACCAGGATGGTTCCGAGTGCGGCGTCGGCGTTGGCAGCAGCAGGCGGTCCTCATACCGCTCGAGGCCCTGCCGCAGGCGTTCGAAGTTGGCGCGCCGGGCCGCGACGAACGCGTCCAGCTTCCGCAGCTGCGCGCAGCCGATCGCCGCCTGCATGTCGGTGACCTTCAGGTTGTAGCCGATGTGGCTATAGACGTACTTGTGGTCGAATCCGCGCGGCAGCGTCCCGAACTGCTGGCTGAAGCGGGTGCCGCATGTGTTGTTTTCGCCGCCCGCGCAGTAGCAATCGCGACCCCAGTCGCGAAACGACCGCGCGATGCGCGCCAGCCCCTCGTCGTTGGTGACGACGGCGCCCCCTTCGCCAAGCGTGATGTGATGCGCCGGGTAGAACGAGACGGTTGCGAGGTGCCCGAAGCTCGCGGTCAGCTTGCCGCGATACCTCGAGCCAAGCGCGTCGCAGTTGTCTTCGACGACCCACAGATCGTGCTTCCGCGCGAGCTCACCGACCGCATCGAGGTCGAAGGGCACGCCGAGCGTGTGGGCCATCATGATCGCGCGCGTCCGCGGCCCGATCGCGCTCCTGAGTTGATCCGGATCCGCGTTGTAGTCGCCGAGCCGCACGTCGACGAAGACCGGCACGAGATTGTTCTGCAGGATCGGCGCAAGCGTCGTCGGAAATCCCGCGGCGACGGTCACGACTTCGTCTCCTGGCTTCAGCCGTCGATCGCCCAGCTTCGGCGACGTGAGCGTCGTCAGCGCGACGAGATTCGCGGACGACCCGGAGTTGACGAGCAGCGCATCCGAAAGTCCGAGGTAGTCGGCGAACTCCGACTCGAAGCGCTCCGCATAGCGATTCGCGGTCAGAAAGAAATCCAGGCTGGCGTCGACGAGATTGCACAGTTCTTCATCGTCGAAGACACGCCCGGCGTAGTGGACGAGATCGGCCGTGGGGTTGAAAGAACGGTTCGAGAACTGCTCGCGATGGTACTGGCGAACCAGGGAGGCAATCTGCGCGCGCAGCGCGTTGGCCGTGGACACGTCGACTCCGTTGATGCGCCGTCAGCCGCCCGAGATGGTGGGGATGATGGCTACCGTATCGCCGTCGGCCAGGCGGCGCTCCCGCGCGCGATACAGCAGCATTTCGTCGTTCACCGCGAAGTTGAACACCGAGTCGTCGAGCTGCGCCCGGAAGCCCGGGATGCGTCGATCGAGGACGTCGACGAGGTCGGCGACGGTCGCGACGGGCTCCGTGACACTCAAGGTATCGGACGGACCCACCCGGAGCGTAGAGGGGAGGACGACTTTGATCATGCGCCGACCATCGCCTCGAGGCTGGCCCGCCATTCGGGCCTCGGCAGCCCTGTCTCGTCGAGCCCGGACAGATCGTAGAACCGCGTCAGCATGCGATCGAACTCGGCGCGATCGATCTTCTCGCCGGCGTACGACCCGACACGGACCGGCTCCTCGAACCAGCGGTCCGGCAGCGTGTCGTGCTCGCGGCGGACGCCCAGTCTCCGGTTGATCAGCCGCTCGACCCCCATGACGTTGTGGCCGATGGCGTCGAGCGCCGCGGGCGTCACGTCGAGGCCGGTGACGTTGCCGATCTGATTCGCGAACTCCTCGAGGCCGGGCAGCGACGGGCTGTTGAACAACTTCGTCGTGAACCGGCACATGCCGACCGAGTCGCCGACCGCGTAGAGGTTTTCGCAAACGCGCACCGCGCGCTCCTTGCCGTCGTAGGCGTTGGGTGCCGCGCTCACGGGGCCGCCGTACAGCCGCGACTTGAACGCCGGATCGTCGTTGATGCGCGAATTGATCTCCAGCGTGACGCGGTTACGCAGGTGATCCATCCCGCGCGTCGCGACCGCCAGGCCGAGCGCAAACGCTTTGAGGATCCGCGCGTCGTGCGGGTCGCTCTGCATCAAGCCCTTGACCGCCATCCGATATTTCAACGCGTCGGCGGGATAGCGTCCGCGCTCGACGGCGCGCGTGCCGTCGGCGAGCGTGTCCCCGAAACCGTCACGGGCCGCCATCATGAACAGCAGCTGCTCGATGGTCTCCGCGTCCCCCCACGTCAGATCGATGCCGCCGGTGTCGGCACGTGAGATGAGACCGCGCTGGAACAGCTCCATCGCCCAGGCGATGGTGGATCCGGTCGACGCGGTGTCCAGGCCGAGATCGTTGCAGATGTTGTTCAGGCGAATCACCGACTCGATCCGATCGACGCCGATGTTCGGCCCGAACTTCCCGAGCGTCACGTATTCGGGACCATCGCCGCGCGCGTACTTGTCCGAGCGATCCGCGTTCAGCTCGTTCAACGGCCGGCAGTTCACAGGACAGCGAAAGCATCCCGCCATGCCCGGCCGATAGGGTGTGATGTGCTCGGCATCCAGCCGCTCCGTCCACGTCGTCTCCTGATGGTTCTTCGTGCCGATCGCGCCGAGCAGGCGACTGGGTTTATAGAGGAACGGCGTTCCGGTCGCCTTGAGCGCGTGCTTCACGACCGAGGTGTCGAGCAGCTTCTGCGCGATCTGGCGGTTGTAGCCTTTGTACGGTTGCGCGGTCTCGAAATCGCGCGTCTGCCCCTGCACGACAATCGCCTTCACCTTCAGCGATCCCATCTTGGCGCCCGGTCCGCCGCGCGCGTAGCATGCTTTCGGGCCCGCCATGATCGCGCTCGTCAGCACGAGATTCTCGCCCGCGCGCGTGACGTTCACCATCGCCAGGTCGCGCGCCCACGCGCCGTGAAAGTCGTCGGGGATGCGCTCGCGAAGATCGATGTTGTCGAGGCCGACGTATCGGGCAGCGTCGACGAAGCGAAGATGCCCGCCGTCGACGTGCAGCAGCGTCCATGATGGCGAGGCGCCGAACAGCACCAGGTGATCGATGCCGTTCATGCGAATGAACGAGGGGAAGTAATCACCGGCGTTGGAGTCCATCAGCACGCCGGACTCCGGCGACCACGAGGTCGCGTTGCCGCGCGCCGCGCTCGGCACGATGCCAGTCAGCACGCCCGAGCCGAAGATGAGCGGCACGTCGGGATGGAGTGGATGCAGCCCCTCGTCGAGCAGCCGATGCAGGTAGAACATGTTCGCGCCGCGTCCGGCGAGCAGCCCGCGGACGATGTGCAGCGGCGTGTAGCCACGCTGCACCTCGCGCCGCTCCAGGTCGACGAACAGCGTCGCGCCCTGGGTCGGGTACTGCGGCGCCTGCGGCATCTCCGCGACGAGACGCGCCACGCGGTCGCGGATCGGCATGAGAGCAGTATAGAACGGCGTCGCCGGACCGCCGGCTCGCTCAAATGCACAGTGCGATAGAATTCCCCGGTTTCTCAACCCAGGGAGGGTCGATCTGATGCAGCGATTCGTGTGCGTTGCCGCGGTGGCGGCACTGGTGAGTCTTGGCGGGTGCGGAAAATCGGAGGAGTCGAAGCAGAAGGAAGAAGCAGCAAAGCAAGCGGAAGAAACTGCGAAGACTGCCGAACAGGGTGCGGAGCAGGCGGCGAAAGGTCTCGAGCAGATGGCCAAGGGGCTGGAGGCGCTCGCGGCAGGCGGCGCCAGTGGCAATGAGAAGCCAGTCGACCCGGTCAGCTTCCGCGAGATGCAGGCGTTGTTTCCCGACGTCGATGGCTGGACGAAAGCCAAGCCGACCGGCGAACGGATGAACTCCCCATTTCCTTACTCGCAAGCCGAAGTGCGCTACACGAAGGACAACTCGAATATTCAGCTGAAGATGGTCGACTCGGGGTTCAACAAGCTTCTGCTCACGCCGTATGCCATGTTCCTGCAGGCTGGCTATGAAAAAGAGACCGAGAGCGGCTACGAAAAGTCGGTGAAGGTGGCCAACCAGCCGGGATGGGAAACCTGGAACAGCGAGAGCAAGCACGGTGAACTGAATGCTCTCGTCGGCAAGCGGTATCTTGTCACCATCGAAGGCAACCAGATTGACGACACCAAGGTGCTTCACGACGTCGCCGGCAAGGTCGACATGAACAAGCTGGCCGCACTGAAGTAGTCCTCCTCGCTCCGACAGTGAGGTAGCCATGCGCATCGCTATCATCACCGCCATGTTGTTTGCCGCCGCTTCAAGTCCGCAATTACCCGGCGATCGGCCCGCACCGAATCCGCGTTCGACGCGGTCGGTGGTGATGGCGAGAAACGGCGTCATCGCGACCAGCCAGCCGCTCGCGACCGCCGCCGGCCTGCGCGTGCTCCAGGAAGGCGGCAACGCCATCGACGCCGCCGTCACCGCCGCCGCCGTCCTCGCTGTCGTCGAACCGACGATGAACAGCGCGGGCGGCGATCTTTTCGCGATCGTCTACGACGCGAAGACGAAGCGCGTGCACGGGCTCAATGCCAGCGGCCGCGCGCCCGCCGCCGCGACTCTGGACGAGTTCAAGAAGCGCAAGCTCGATCGCATTCCGCTGCGCGGCGAGCTGTCGATCAGCGTCCCGGGCGTGGTCGACGGCTGGAACGAGCTGCTCACCAAGTACGGGACGATTCCGCTCGCGCGCGCGCTCGAACCGGCAATCCGTTATGCGCGCGAAGGCTTCGCGATCAGCGAGATCGTGTCCTGGCAATGGCGCGAGGTCGAACAGATGCTCGCGCAGGATCCGAAGTCCGCCGCGTTGTTCCTGCCTGGCGGCAAGGCGCCGCGCGCCGGCGACGTGTTCAAGAACCCGGCGCTCGCGTCATCGCTCGAACTGATCGCGAAAAGCGGACGCGATGCGTTCTATCGCGGACCGATTGCCGAGGCGATCGCGCAGGAGATGCAGCGCCGCGGCGGCCTGATTCGGATGGAGGACCTGGCCGCGCACCACTCCGACTGGGTCGAGCCCCTGTCGACGACGTATCGCGGCTACCAGGTCAACGAGCTGCCGCCGAACACGCAGGGCATTGCGGCGCTCGAGATGCTGAACATCCTCGAGGGCTACGACGTGAAGTCGCTCGGGCACAACAGCGCCGCCTACCTCCACCTGCTCGTCGAGGCGAAGCGGATCGCCTTCGCCGATCGCGACGCCTGGATCGGCGACCCGTCGTCGACGCCGAAGGCGGCGATCGATCGGATGCTGTCGAAGGAGTACGCGGCGGCGCGTCGCCGCGATATCAACATGGACGCCGCGGCCGGTGACGTGAAGCCGCTGGCGCTCGATGGCCGCACGTCCGCGGACGGCGGCGAGCATCCGCGCGGCATGGGGGACACCGTCTACCTCACGGCCGCGGACGCGCAGGGAAACGTCATCTCGCTCATCCAATCCGTCTTCGAGATCTTCGGGTCGGGGCTCACGGCCGGCGACACCGGGATCGTGCTGCAGAACCGCGGCAGCCTCTTCACGCTGACGCCCGGTCACCCGAACCAGCTCGCGCCGGGCAAGCGCCCGTTCCACACCCTGATTCCGGCAATGGTGCTGAAGGACGGCCAGCCGTTCCTCTCGTTCGGCGTCATGGGCGGCGACATGCAGACGCAGGGGCACGTGCAGGTGCTGCTGAACCTCGTGGACTTCGGGATGAACGTGCAGGAGGCGGGTGAAGCCGCGCGCTTCCGCCACTCCCCCGCCGGCCTTGCGCTCGAATCGGCGATTCCATCCGACGCGCGCTTCGGCCTCACGGCGCGGGGCCACAAACTCATTGACACACCCGGCGTGTTCGGCGGCTTCCAGGGCATCCTCATCGATCCGCGCACGCACGTCCTGGTGGCAGGATCAGATCCTCGCAAAGACGGCATGGCCGCAGGATGGTGAGCAGACCTCCGCCAAACAATGCCACTCCTCCTCTCTGAAAAGGACGTGAGGGCCGTGCTCTCGATGGACGACCTCATCGCTGCGATGGGGACGGCGCTCGCGCAGTTCTCGGCGGGTCAGGTCCAGCAGCCGCTGCGCACCGTGCTGGTCGTGCCCGGCGGTTTCTATGGCGTGATGCCCGCATCGGTCGGGAGTCCCGCGGCGATGGGCACGAAGCTCGTCACCGTCTACGAATCCAACCGCACGCGCGGCCTGCCCACGCATCTTGCCACCATCGTGCTGCTCGATCCCGACACGGGTGAACTGCTCGCGATCCTCGACGGCCGTTACGTGACCGAGGCGCGGACGGCCGCGGTCTCTGCCGTGTCAGCCCGCCACCTCGCGCGTCCCGACGCACGGGTGCTCGCGATCGTCGGGTCCGGCGTGCAGGCGCGCAGCCACATCGAGGCGCTCACGCGCGTGCGCCACTTCGAGGAGATCCGCGTCTGGGGACGCGATCCGGCCCGGCTCTTCGCGCTCGTCGAAGAGATGCTGCCGCGCGTCGGGGTGCGGCTGGTCCCGGTGGACTCTCCGCGCGAGGCGGTGCGCGACGCGGACGTGATCGCGCTCGTCACCGCCGCGCGCGAGCCGGTGGTCGTGCGCGAATGGATCGCCGACGGCGCGCACATCTGCGCGGTCGGGGCGTGCCGGCCGGATCAGCGCGAGATGGATACGGCGCTCGTCCGCGACGCGCGCGTCTTCGTCGATTCGCGCACCGGCGCCCTCGCCGAAGCGGGCGACATCGTCATTCCCGTGAAGGATGGCGCAATCGCGGCGTCGCACATCCAGGCGGAGCTTGGCGAGGTGGTCAAGGGCAGCGCCGAAGGACGGCGCACCCGCGAGGAGATCACGATCTTCAAGTCGCTGGGAATGGCGGTCGAGGATGTGGCCGCGGCGCGGCTGGCGTGGGAACGCGCCTCGGAACGAGGACTCGGACGGGGCTTCGTTTTGTAGAAGACGGAAGGCGGAAGAAGGGAAGACGGAAGTACTTCTGCCTTCCGTCTTCTGTCTTCCGCCTTTTATTGCTTCTTCCTTCGTTCCGCCCAGCGCTTCTTCATCATCTCGGAAATGCGCTTTCGCGCTTCCGGTGACATCTTGCGCCGGCGGCGACGGCGCGTCGCCGGTTCCGCGGCGCCGGATTGCGCGAAGGTTGCCGCAGCGGCCGGACCACGACCGCTCGACGGCAGCTTCGAACGCAGGGTTGCCGCCTGCGCGGTGAGCGCGCTCAGGCGCTCCTTGGTCTGGCTGATTTCCCGCTCGATACCCCCGAGCGCCCAGCCGATCATCTCGGCGGATCGAATCAGAACGTCCTGTGGGTTCTTGCGTGGCCTGCCTCTAGGCATTCATATCCTCCATAATTACAGGCGCAGGCATCGGGCTTCACTCGTCAGCATGCACGTGTCTTCATGGTCTGACACCGCATCATAGGTCGGTGCCGAAACCGATACTGTCACATAGACACGAAACTATCCATCAGCGATTTCAGCTGGAATGGTCCTGAAGGAAAGAAGCTCGATCCCATGCTCCTGTCGTTCGCAGCGTCGCTATCATAGTCTGGATGCCGCGCGAACAGCCAACTACCAAAATCGTCGCTAGTAGTTTGCTCAGTGCGGTAGTGTTCCTCGCCGTCCTGTTGCCATCCTCAGTAGGTGCAGAGGCCACGGCAGACCTCCGACGCCAGGCATCGGATCTCGCCTATAACCTCGACCACGACGAAGCCATTCGCGTGCTGCGGCAAGCTATCGCCGCCGATCCCTCCGATCCGGCAAACCATCGGGCGCTCGCCTCCACGATCTGGATGAACATCCTCTTCCGCCGCGGGGCGGTCACGGTCGATCACTATCTCGGAACTTTCTCGCGATCGAGCGTGGAGCTGAAGAAACCCCCGACTGAACTCGACGAGGAGTTCAAACGCGAAGTGGCGCGCGCGATCGAGCTCTCCGAACAGCGCGTCACCGCCGCGCCGAAGGATGCGCAGGCCCACTACGACCTGGGGACCGCGCTCGGCCTGCGCGCGTCGTACATCGCATCCGTGGAAGGACGGCTGATGGCCGGCGTGAAGGCCGCGCGCCGCAGCTACGATGAACTGGAACGCGTCATGGCGCTCGACGCGTCGCGGCACGATGCTGGGCTGATCGTCGGCACCTACCGCTACCTGATTTCAACCCTGTCGCTGCCGATGCGCTGGATGGCGTATGTCGCGGGGTTCGGCGGAGGAAAGGAGCGCGGCCTGCACCTCGTCGAGCAGACCGCCGCATCGCCGGCCGAGAACCGAACCGACGCAATGTTTGCGCTCGTATTGCTGTATAACCGCGAGCGCAGGCACGGGGATGCTCTGCGCGTGCTCGGCGAGCTCCGGCAGCGTTATCCGCGCAACCGCCTCGTGCTGCTCGAGGCCGGGGCAACGGCGCTGCGCGGCGGCCGGCCCGCGGACGCCGAAGCGCTGCTGACCGAAGGCCTCGCGTTGATTGGCCGCGAAACGCGGCCGCTCTTTCCCGGAGAGCGCGGCCTGTGGCACTACAAGCGGGGCGCGGCGCGCGTGCGGCTGAAGCGACCCGACGAGGCGGTGGCGGATCTCCGCGCCGCCATTCAGCCGGAG
>JBKPRU010000280.1:0-7451 GCA_046734675.1 Acidobacteriota bacterium | reverse complement strand
CCCTCCACGGTCACCGTCCCGCTCTGCCGTCGCTCAGCGCCGAGGTACGTCTCGCCGGTGATCCCAGCGTAGGAGGGTTGCCCGGTCCTTGCGAACACTTTCGCCTCATGGCTCACAGCTGGCAGCCGAACCTGCGGGTCGGCCGCCGCCAGCAGCCGCCGGATTTCGGATTCGATCTCGTCGTAGCTCCCCTCACCAATCCATCGCTTGACCAGCTGTCCCTGGCGGTCGAAGAGGTACTTCGCTGGCCACGCGTCGTTGTTCAGGGTCCGCCAGATCGCGAATTCGTTGTCGATCGCGATCGGATAAGTCAGTCCGTGGTCGCGAATGCCACGGTCGACGTTCTCGGCGCCCTTGCCGAACTCGAACTCTGGCGAGTGAACCCCCACCACGACTAGGCCGAGCGAGGCGTAATCGCGATTCCAAGCCCTGATATACGGCAAGGTACGAATCCAGTTGATGCAGGTGTACTCCCAGACGTCGACGAGCACCACCTTGCCACGTAGCCCTTCGGGAGTGAGTGGCGGCGAATTCACCCACCGCTCCGCTTTGAGCGCGGGCAGCCGACTTGCTGCGCCGGCCAGGCACGAACCGGCGACGATGCTGGCGACGAGAAGCGGCAGGATGATTCTCATAGAGGGCACTCCAAGCATTGCGACACTACTCGATCAAAGGGCGTCGACGTCGATGATCGCGACTGCGAACGCCTGCGGAGCTTCCTGCGGCAGGTTGTGCCCGATACCGCCGGTCAGGTTTCGGTGCGCGTATTTGCCTGAGAACTTCGCGACATAGGCCGCCGGAGCCGGGTGCGGCGCGCCGTTGGCGTCCCCTTCGAGCGTGATCGTGGGCACGGTGATGACGGGGCCGGCGGCGAGCCGATTCTCGAGGGCGTCATACGCCGCCTCGCCCTCAGCCAGACCAAGGCGCCAGCGATAGTTGTGGATGACGATGCTCACGTGATCCGGATTGTCCAGAGATGCGGCGCTGCGGTCGAACGTCGCGTCGTCGAAGCGCCACTTCGGCGAGGCGATCTGCCAGATCAGCCTCGCAAAGTCGCGCCGATACGCCTCGTAGCCGGCGCGGCCGCGTTCCGTCGCGAAGTAGAACTGATACCACCACTGGAGCTCGGCCTGTGGCGGCAGGGGCGTCTTGTTGGCCTCACGGCTGCCGATCAGATAGCCGCTCACCGACACCAGGGCCTTGCACCGCTCCGGCCACAGCGCCGCGACGATGGTCGCGGTCCGAGCGCCCCAATCGCAGCCCGCGACGATGGCCTTGTCGACCTCAAGCGCATCCATCAGCGCAATGACGTCGAGTGCGATCACCGACTGCTGACCGTTTCGTCTGGTGCTGGTTGAGAGAAAGCGCGTCGAGCCGTAGCCCCTGACATGGGGAACGATGACGCGGTAACCCCTGGCTGCGAGCAACGGCGCGACGTCGACGTAGGTGTGAATGTCGTACGGCCAGCCGTGGAGAAGCATGACGACGGGACCATTGGCCGGACCGGCTTCCGCGTAACCAACGTTCAGAGCGCCGGCATCGATCTGCTTCAGCGAAGCGAACGACGCGTGCGCCCCTGGCGCACTGACCTGGGTGGTGCTGCGCGATTCCGCGTGGACGTCATCGAACAGGCCGAGGCGTCCGGCTGCCAGCGTCATGGCTGCAGTCGCGAAGAAACGGCGGCGGAAATGATTGATGTTGTCTGGCATGGTGAGTCCATGTCACTTCGGTGAACGCAGTGATCGGAAGGCCGCACGGACTTCGGCCACGAAGAGTTCCGGCTGTTCCCAGGCCGCGAAGTGACCGCCCTTGTCAACTTCGTTCCAGTAAATCAGCGTATGGAAACTCTGCTCGGCCCAGCTGCGTGGCGCCCGATAGATTTCGCCGGGGAACACCGTCACGGCAACGGGCACATTCTTGATGTCAAAGGCGTTGAAGGGGCCGCCGCCAAGCTGGGCCGCGTCCCAATACGACCGCGACGAGGACGTGCCCGTGTTCGTGAGCCAGTAGAGCGTGATGTCGTCGAGCATCTCGTCGCGCGTGAGCACGAGCTCCGGCTCGCCACCGCTGTCTGTCCAGGCCGCGAACTTGTCGTAGAAGAAGGCGGCCAAGCCCACGGGCGAGTCCGACAACCCGTACCCGATGGTCTGCGGGCGCGTGTTCATCATCTCGGCATAGCCAAAGCCTTTCTTGTAGAAGGCGTTGACCCCGGCGAAGGAGATCTTTTCCGCATCCGAGAAGCCGGAGGGCACCGGATCGCCATTGCGAATGAGCCGCAGGACGCTCGGCGGCACGGTTCCGGGCATGTTGATGTGGATGCCCAGCAGTCCAGGCGGCGCCTGCAGCGCCAGCACCTCTGAAATGATCGCGCCCCAATCACCGCCCTGCGACACGTAGCGCGAGTATCCGAGGCGCTGCATCAACGCGTCCCACGCGCGTCCCATGCGGTCGGGGGCCCACGGACTGCCCTGCGGCTTGCCTGAGAACCCATACCCCGGCAGCGTGGGCATAACGAGATCGAAGGCGTCTTCCGAACGTCCACCGTAAGCCGTGGGATCCGTAAGCGGACCAACAACCTTGAGCAGCTCGAAGATCGAGCCGGGCCAGCCATGCGTCATGATCAGCGGCATGGCGTTGGGATGACGAGACTTGACGTGGACGAACTGAATGTCCACTCCGTCGATCGTCGTCACGAACTGCGGCAGGGCATTCAGCTTCGCCTCCGCCTTCCGCCAGTCATAGTCGGTTCCCCAGTACTGGATGAGTGGCTGGATCTTCGCGAGCTGCACACCTTGCGATTGATCCGTGACGGTCTCGCGCTCGGGCCATCGCGTCGCCACCACACGTCGCCGGAGGTCGAGGAGTGCCTCTTCGGGCACGTTGATGTGGAAGGGGCGGATCGCATTGCCGTGTTCGGTCGCTCCGCCAAGCCCCGCCGAGGGAAAGCCGCTGACCGAGGTCTCGGCCCCGCCGGTCGCAGCGGCCTGAGCGTAGCAGGGCGCGGCGAGGAGGATC
Source organism: Acidobacteriota bacterium (assembly GCA_046734675.1). Lineage (GTDB taxonomy): Bacteria > Acidobacteriota > Vicinamibacteria > Vicinamibacterales > 2-12-FULL-66-21 > QHWT01. The sequence goes on along the minus strand of JBKPRU010000280.1, from coordinate 4,436 downwards.
AGGCCGAAAGCGCCTCCTACGGTCGCAAGAAGGCTGCGCCAGGCGATGCGAGACGCGCCGTCCCAACCACGCGTGGTGTGGACGGTCGCTATCTGCACCTGGGGTTCGAGTCGGGTCATGGTGATTTCCCTTTCTGGGGAACGGTCCGTTGCCTAGGCCGGATTCATTCGGCTGCAATACACAACAAACACAGACCCCATCACACCAGATGCGGGAAGGTGAATCTATTGGACGATGGTGTCGTCGATACTTTGGTCTCGGTTGGCGGGACGAGAGGCGTTGATGACTGACGTTCGCAGGCGGATGCAACTATTTGCGGGCCGCATCTAACAGCGTCCGGCCAGCAGCTGCGGAGACGTGCCGAAAAGGACACAGCGCTGAGCGCGCGAAACTAACACGACCGCGTGTCGGATCAGACGTCGTTTCTCCGCAGCACGACGATCGTTTGATCGTCGAGAGGCTCTCCGCCTTCTCGAAAGGCACCGAGCGCTGCGGTGAGCTGAGCACCAAATGCCTCGGCCGATCTAGCGTCGAGACCACGAGCGATGCCCATGAGTCCGTCACGACCCAATTCATCTCCAGCCGGACTCGTAGCTTCGGAGGCTCCATCGCTGTACAGCACAACAAGATCGCCCAATTGCAGTTTGACAACTGCGCGGTCGTAGTTGATGTCGTCGAGCAGGCCGAGCGGTACGCCGGCCGGCCGATCGCGCTCGCTGGCGCGTCGCGTTTCAAGCCAGCTCCATTCCTGACGCGCGACACGGTACCAGAGAGGTGGGGGGTGTCCGGCGTTCGTCATTACAAGCAACCCCCGGCGGCTGTGCCAGCCGACCGCGACCATCGTGGCGTAGTGCACGTCGCCGAGTTCTTCTCGAACCGCCTGATTGAGTTCTCGCATCAACCCGACTTGTGCCAACTCACGCAGGTGCCGCTGCATAAGCTCTCGAAGCTTCTCGCCGAGCGCCGCCACTGCCTGTCCATGACCGCTGACGTCGGCAAGCGCGATCCGCGAGACGATGCAGCTAGGGCACAGCGATACGTAGTGGACATCGCCGCCCGCGTCAACTGGCCCCACAGGCACCGAATGCACCCATGCAGTCAAGCCTGGCAGTTCGAGCAGGCTCGCGGTCCGCTCGTTACCCGCCGCGATCTCCGCGCACACGAGGTGCCTTGCGCTCGACCCTATCGGATTGTGACGGCATCCATTCACCGCCGCCGCGACTCGCTCTGTCACGCCGCCGCCTCGAGCAGTGATACGACTTTCAGGTCGAGCTCCCGGACAACGGCGAAAGCTGGTTCACTCCCGTACGGAGCGATGAGACTCGCCATGGAGTCGTACGACAGGTGCACGCCATCAGCGCGCTCGTCGACGAGGATCGTGATCGGTGCGTATGACGCTGCGGCGGGAAGCTTGATTCCCGGTTGCTGCGCGTGCGTCACGTGCAGCGCCAACGCGCTTCCGGCAATCAGCACCGCGACCATCATTCGAGTCATGTTCATGCGGACTCCTTTCGTCCTCAACACTGCAATCGGCGATCAGTTCGCGGATCTGAGTGATCTGAACGCGGCACGGAGTTCGGCTGCAAACAGCCCGGGCTGCTCCCACGCGGCGAAGTGGCCGCCCTTTCCGAGCTTGTGGTAATAAATGAGCCCGGGATACGCGCGCTCGGTCCAGCTCCGGGGGGCTTCGTATTGCTCGCCGGGAAAGACGCTCACGGCTACCGGAATGGAGACGCCCTTGGCGTTGAAAAAGCCACCCTTGTATTCCCAGTAGAGACGAGACGCGGAGACTCCCGTGTTCGTTAGCCAGTACAGCGTGATGTTGTCGAGGATCTCGTCGCGCGTCAGTTCGCCGGTGGCACTCGTGGCCCGGCTCAGAGCGGAATGGACGGCTGCGGCCGGCTGGCCGTCGGCATCATTGTGGTCGAGCAGCCAGGCGGCCAGACCGACAGGTGAATCGGCGATCCCGTAAAGGGTTTGCGGGCGAGCCGCCATCAGCTTGGCGTAGTCGACTTGCTTGAAGGTTCTTTCCAGCTGCTGATAGGCGCGTCGTTCCTCGGCCGAGAGACCAGATGGCGCCGGCTGGCCGCTGAGGAGGGCCTTGTCGACGTCAGCCGGAACGGTGGCAGGCATATTGGTGTGGATGCCGATCAATCCTGCTGGGGCCTGCAAGCCCATTTGATCGACGACAAAGGCACCCCAGTCGCCACCTTGGGCGACGTAGCGGGTGTAGCCGAGACGCTTCATCAGCTCCGCCCAGGCTCGGCCTATTCGCTCAGGGCCCCACCCGGTGCCCGTCGGCTTGCCGGAGAAGCCGTAGCCCGGCATCGACGGAATCACCACATCGAAAGCGTCAGCGGCGCTGCCGCCGTGTGCCGTGGGATTGACCAGCGGATCGATGATCTTCAGCTGCTCGATGATCGAGCCGGGCCATCCGTGCGTGACGATCAGCGGCAGCGCATTTGGATGTTGCGAACGGACGTGGATGAAGTGAATGTCGAGTCCATCGATCTCCGTGATGAATTGCGGCAGAGCGTTCAACTTCGCTTCGACTGTGCGCCAGTCGTAGCCCGTCGCCCAATACCGCGCGAGCTCCTGCATCGTGGCGAGCGGGACGCCCTGGGACTGATCCCCGACAGTCTCCTTTTCGGGCCATTGCGTGGCCGCAATGCGCCGGCGCAGGCTATCGAGCGAGTCTTGCGAAAAATGGACGGTGAACGGGCGGACCGAGGTGCCCTCCGTCGAGCGCTTGGCGGATGATGCCGCCGCAAGTGCAGCGTCTTCGGTTCCGGAAACGGTCGTAGTCTGGGCGGTCACGTGCAGCGGCAAACCGCTTCCGACAACTAGCACCGCGGTCGCTATCATTCGAGTGGTGTTCATATCAATCTCCAGTCGGCTTCAGCGGTCAGCGAATCGATCGGAACGCGGCACGGAGTTCAGCGGCAAAGAGTTCGGGCTGCTCCCACGCGGCGAAGTGGCCGCCTTTGTCGACTTCGTTGAAGTAGGTCAGATTGCGATAAGCGCGCCGCGCCCAGGTTTCCGGGGCTCGATAGACCTCGTTCGGAAATACCGTGATGGCCACGGGGAGCGAGATTTCGGAGGTCTTTTGCGCCGTCGCGAGAAGAATGCTTTGGCCGCCGGTCTCCCAGTACAGCCGGGCCGACGAGGTGGCGGTGTTCGTCAGCCAGTACAGCGTGACGTTGTCCAGGAAATCGTCTTTGGTCAGCAGGCGCTCGGGCTCGCCGTCGTTGTAGTCATACATGAAGGCCGCGAGCCCCGCCGGCGAGTCCGTCAAGGCCTGGCCGATCACCTGCGGCCGTGTCCCCATCATTGCGCCGTAGGCCCTGCGCATCTTGTAGAACGTGTCGAGCGAGTCGAACGCCGCCTGTTCCTTCTCGGACAGGCCCGCCGGCGGAGGCCCGCTGCTCGCGAGCGCCGCGGCCACGTCGGGCGGTACTGCCGCCGGTAAGTTGATGTGGATGCCGAGCAATCCTGGCGGCGCCTGGCGCGCCATCGCGCTCGAGATCGGGGATCCCCAGTCGCCTCCCTGGGCGACGTAGCGCGTGTATCCGACACGCTTCATGAGCTCAACCCAGGCTCGCGCGATGCGATCGGGGTTCCAGCCCGTGGCTGTCGGCTTGCCGGAAAAGCCGAAACCGGGCATCGAGGGTATGACCACATCGAAGGCGTCCTGCGCGCGTCCACCGTGTGCGGTGGGGTCCGTGAGCGGACCAATGACCTTGAGCTGCTCCGTGATGGACCCCGGCCAGCCATGAGTGATGATGACTGGCAGGGCATTCGGATGGCGGGAACGGACGTGGATGAAGTGAATGTCGAGGCCGTCGATCGTCGTGATGAATTGCGGCAGCGTATTAAGCTTGGTCTCCACCTTCCGCCAGTCATAGTCCGTACCCCAGTAGCGAACGAGCTCCTGGAGCTTAGCCAGCTGCACGCCCTGAGATCGATCATTGACAGTCTCTTTCTCAGGCCACCGCGTCGCCAACACCCGTGTGCGAAGGTCGGCAAGCGCTGCGTCGGGAACGTTGACGCGGAACGACCGGATCGCGGTGTCGTTTGTTTCGGCAGCGGGGGGCGTCGCTGACGCCTCGCCGATGGCGCTCGCTGCGACCAGGGCAAGGGACGTGCGGGGTGCGGATGTTGACAGAACTGTGAGACATATCATCGCGCCAAGAACGACGATTCCGGTTCGGGAGTTAGCGCGGTGGGTCAGTCGGTCCATTGGCTTCATGCTGTTCTCCTCGAACATATGAAACCAGAGGCGCGGGGTGCGTCTATCAGACGAAGGTATCGACGACACCTTGGTAGCGGTCTGGAGCCATGCTCAAGCCCTGATCCTAATGCTGTGTCGGCCTACGCGAAAGTTCCTGCGGAGCTTCTCGCGGCACGTTGTGGCCGATGCCCTCCAAGGCCACGAT
>JBKPRU010000279.1:0-15517 GCA_046734675.1 Acidobacteriota bacterium | reverse complement strand
ACCGCGATCTGCGCGACGGCGCGCGTACCTTCGATGGGATAGCCGCCGTGTTCCAGTGGAGTGCGAACCTGACCGGAGGCGACGCCGAACGCGTGCAGGGGATGAAAGCGTCCGCGTCGCTCTTCCCGATCCTCGGCGTCTCCGCGGCACTCGGCCGCACGCTGCTGCCCGAGGACGAGCAGGGAAGCGGCGGCCGGGTCATCGTGCTCACACACGGGTTCTGGGTGCGCCGTTTCGGCGCGAGCGCTTCTGCAGTTGGTTCATCCGTGACGCTGAACGGCGACAGCTACACCGTCGTCGGCGTGCTGCCGCGCGCGTTCATCATGCCGATCCGCGACGCGGATCTCATCGCGCCGTTTCCCATGGACACCGATCCGCGGCGCGCCTCACGAGACGCGGGCTTCGTACGTGTCATCGCGCGGCTCGGTCCCGGTGTGACGCCGGGGCAGGCGCAGGCGGACCTCGACGCGATCATGCAGCGGCTGCGCGTGGCATACCCGCGGACCAATGCCACGCACCTTGGCACGCGCGTCGTCGTCTGGCAGCGCGCGCTCGTGGCGAGGCAGGCGCCGACGCTGCTCCTGCTCCAGGGGGCGGTGGTCCTCGTGCTGCTGATTGCTTGCGCGAATGTCGCGAACCTGTTCCTCGCCGCGGCGCTTCGTCGCGAACACGAGTTCGCGTTGCGCGCGGCGCTTGGCGCATCGCGCGTGCGGCTCGCACGACAGGTCCTGGCCGAGGCTGCCATCGTTGCGGCCGCGGCCTGCGCGGGTGGACTGCTGATACAGTGGCTGACCGCCAGCGCACTCGTGTCGCTCGCGCCTCCGGATCTCGTCGCGCTCACCCCGGCCAACGCATCGAACCCGCGCGTCTTCGTCTTCTCGACCATCGTGGCGATTGCCGCCGCGCTCGCGTTCGGGGCGCTTCCCGCCGTGCGCCTGAGCGCGGCCGGCGGCGCCACAGTGCTTCGTTCGAATCGTGCGGCGTCCGCCGCGAATCGACGTCTGCGTTCCGCGTTCGTCGCGATTGAAGTGGCCGTCGCCTCCGCGCTCGTAACGCTGGCGCTGGTGCTCTCGCAGAGCGTGTCGCGGCTCGCCGCGGTCGACCCCGGGTTTGCTCCCGAACGCCTGCTGACGATGAGGCTGTCGCTGCCGCGCGGCCGCTATCGTCTTCCAGCGGATGCGCAGCGATTCGTCGACGCGCTGCGCCCGCGCCTCACCGCGCTCCCCGGCGTCATCGATGCAGCCGCCGTCAACGTCGTCCCGCTGAACGGCTATCACGCGACCGCGGACGTGTGGCCCGCGGATCGTCCGGCGCCGCCCGCCGATCAGCGGCCGCAGGCGGAGTACCGCATGGTCAGTCCAACCTATCTACGGACGTTTGGAATCCCGCAGATTGCGGGACGATCGCTCGAGGACCGCGACACCGGGTCGAGCGAGCCGGTGGTGCTCGTCAGCACGACGCTCGCGCGGCGGTTCTGGGATGTCGGAAGGACGGTGGGACAACGGATCGCGATCGCGGACACCGACGCGGTCCGCACCGCATTGATCGTGGGCGTGGTCGGGGACGTGAAGCACTACGGACTCGATGCCGAGCTCACGCCCGATCTCTACGTGCCGATTCCACAGGTACCGAACATGACGATCCAGTGGCTCGCGAACAACATGTATTGGGGTATCCGGACGACGGGCGATCCGGCGCGCCTGCGCGAGCTGGTCAAGCGCGAGCTGCGCGCGGTCGATGCAGACGTTCCCGCGTCGGCGATGCAGACGATGGAGGAGGCGTTGGCGGCCGCACTGGCGCCGCGACGCGTCAATCTGTGGCTCGTGCGGGTCTTTGCGGCAGTCGCGCTGTTGCTGGCCGCGGCAGGCGTCTACGCCGTCACCGCGTTCAGCGTCGGGCTGCGCGGCCGTGAGCTGGCGATTCGCGCTGCGCTTGGCGCCAAACGCCGTGAGAACGTCCGGATTGTACTGGTCGATGCGATCAAGCCTATTGGGGCCGGTCTCGCGGCGGGCGCCATCGTCGTGCTGACGACGCTGCCGGCGCTGCGGGCGGTGCTGTTCGGCATCGAGCCGTTCAATCCACTCCCGATCGCCGGCGTGTCATTGCTGCTGCTGATGGTGGGGGGCGGCGCCGCGCTGGCGGCGGCCACGCCAATCCGTCGAATCGATCCCGTCGAGGCCTTGAAGGTGGAATGACCATGATTGAACAGGTGCACGAAATGCTTCGGCAGTCGCCGCGCGCGATCGAGGCGCTGATCGCGGGCGCGCCGGAGGACGCGTTGACGTTTCGCGAAGCGCCCGGCACGTGGAACGTGGTCGAGGTGCTGGCGCATCTCGCCGACGGCGAGATCACGGACTGGATGCCGCGCATCAAGAAAATCCGATCCGGCGGTGGACGGTTCACGCCGTTCGATCGTGAAGGCGGGTTCACACGCTACGAGGGGTGGACGGCGATTGCGCTCGTCGGCGAGTTCGCGCAGCTGCGGCGCACGAACCTCGATGCGCTCGATGCGCTGTGCCTGACGGACCGGGATCTCGACGCGGTGGGCGAGCATCCCGAGCTCGGCCGCGTGACGCTTCGCCAGTTGCTCGCGTGCTGGGCCACGCACGACCTCGCGCACCTGGCGCAACTCTCACGGCTGCTGACGCGCGCCTTCGGGCGGCACGTGGGCCCGTGGGCCGCGTACTTCAGTTTGTTGAAAGACTGGCAGACGCCCGCGTCGCCGTGATCAGCCGCGCTCGGTCTTGCGGGCTCGGCGCCGGCGGCGATCGTCAGCATGCGTCGCTGACGACGATGATGGCCACGACTGCTTGTGAAGAAAGGCGCGGGTGGAGTTCCGTTTGGGGGCGGGCTCGACCATTCCGCGAAGTTCCTGACGCACCTTGCGCAGCTCTGAGGTCAACTCGCGCAATTCAGCTTTGATGTCGTCTTCGGATTTCCAATCACCCATGGTGCAGTGAGATACCGACGTTTGGGTAGGGGATTGCCGTAAACGATGCACGAATCCCCTACGGGGCAGCGCTCGGGCGAGCTTAAGCCAAGTTGATGCCACCCTATATTCTCGGGCTCGACAGAATCGGCGGCAGCGCGCGCCCGGCGATGTGCCCGGTTGCCCAAGCCCACTGGAAGTTGAATCCGCCGATCCGCCCGTCGACGTCGAGGATCTCGCCGACCAGAAAAAGACGCCGGCAGCGGCGTGACTGCATCGTCGCCGGATCGACCTCAGCCAGATCGACGCCTCCTGCTGTGACCTCCGCGAAGTTGTAGCCGCGCGTGTCGATCACCAGCAGATCCCAATCGGTCAGCGTCCGCGCGAGGCGCCGGCGATTCTCGCGCGAGAGATGCGCGACGGGCTGATCGCCGTCCATGCGCAGCACGTCGAGGATCGCATCGGCCAGCGACTCGGGGAGCGAGGCCGCGAGCCTGGTGCGCAGCGTCGATCGCGGGTGCGTCGTTGCGATATCGACCCAGCGCGCATCGACGGACTCGAACGTCTCACCCGGCTGCAGGTTGACGCTGACGCGGACGTCGCGCTCTTCGAGCACCGCGCGAGCCCAATGACGCGAGGCATTCAGCACTGCAGGTCCGCTGATCCCGAAGTGGGTCCAGAGCAACGCCCCTTCGAGACGAATGCTCAGTCGTCCATCGATCCACACGCGGATCTCGACGTCGAGCGAGACGCCTTGCACGCGCGCGTGGATCGCCGCCGCGGTGCTCGCGTCGAGGAGCAGCGGCGCGAGCGCCGGCGTGGTGGGTACGATCGTGTGTCCGAGCGCGCGGGCGAAGTCGTAGCCCGCTCCGTCGCTCCCGGACTTGGGCAGCGACAGTCCGCCGGTGGCGAGCACCACGCTGCTCGCGGTCATCGGTCCGCGCGATGTCTCGATCGCGAATTGTCCGTCGACGAGCGCAATCCGCTGCACGCGCGCGGGTGCGGCGAGCACCGCGCCCGATTGCGACACGCCGTCGAGCAGCGCCGCCAGCACCTCGCGCGCGCGATTGGAATCGGGAAATAGTTTGCCGTCCGCTTCCTCGTGGAGCGTGACGCCGAGACCGCGGAAGAACGCGATGGTGTCGTCGACGCTGAACGCGCGGAGGATGCGACGGACGATGGAGGGGCGGCCGCCCCAGAAGTCGCGTTCCGAGACGAATTTGTTCACCACATTGCAGCGTCCGCCGCCACTCACGAGAATCTTCGCGCCGGGTCGCGCGGCGCCGTCGAGAACGGTGATCTGAAGTCGCGGATCGTTGCGCCGTGCCGCAATCGCCGTCGTCAGACCGGCGGCACCGGCGCCGACGATCACGACGTCAGAGTGCTCCGGCAGCGGCACGAGGGATCACCCAGCACGGACAGACACGGATACACGCGGATACGAGTGGCCGGTTCAGCTTGAAAGGCCGGAGCGGCAGTCGTACACTTTCTGCGATCTCCCCGCAATTCAACCAGAAGCGACGAACGTGTCTGACTACGGCGCCGATCAGGGCGCACGCGTCCTGTGGTGCCTCCGCCGCCGCGCGACGGACGTGCGCTGCCTCGTCTTCGCAGAGAGCAGTCCTGTCGAAGCGCGAGTGATGCACGACGGTGATGTCGTGTTGACGGAGGTCTTTCAGGAAGAGTGGATGGCGCTCGACTGGGCGCGTATCTACGGGGATCGCCTGCGCGCTCAGGGGTGGCTGGACGTTCCCGAGACGCCGGCGCACGCCGTCTGATTCGATCGGTTCACCCAAACACAATCGCCGCGGCCGCCCACAGAAGGATCGCGACCGCGGATGCGACGGTCAAATCCTTCCACAACGGAGGTGCCTGTTCGGGCACCGTCGGCTCGACGAGCTCGAGACCGACCAGGCGAGGCTCGATTCGCCACCGTTCAATCGTCCACTCGTCGCCCTTCTGCGGCGTCATGGGCACACCTCCGTGAGACTGGATGGGCACCGGGTTTCAAGAAGAGCGCCAACCCCAGCCACACGGCTTTTGCTGGCAATTCGATCGCGCTGCGCGCGTCGCCTGGCGCGTTTCCCGACGCGCTCGTCTTGAAACTTAACGGTTTAGACGCGCCCCGCCGACGCGCGTTCCGCCGCCGCGGCGAGAAACCCGATCGCCCGGTTCGGCGTTCGCGCTAGACTCTCAGGGCCAGCCTGCCGGCGAGGTGAGACGTGCTCAGATATCTGGTGTTCACGGCAGCCCTGCTCGCCGCAGCCCAACAATCCACGCCCCAGCAGCCCCCGCGGTTCCGCGGCGGCACCAACTTCGTGCAGGTCGACGTCTTTGCGACGCGCGACGGCGTGCCGGTGCAGGATCTGACCGCCGCCGATTTCGAGATGTACGAGGACAACAACGCGCAGAAGATCGAGACGTTCGAACACATCCTCGTCACGCCCGCGGGTCCACAGCCGGAACGCGTCGAACCGTCGTCGCCGACGCGCGCCAATGAGCTCGCCGCCGATCCGCATCGGCGTGTGTTCGTCGTGTTCCTCGATTTCTTCCACGTCTCGATCGAAGGATCGTACCGCATCAAGGAACCGCTGATTGAACTGATGTCGCGGATCGTCGGCCCCGACGATCTCGTCGGCGTCATGACGCCCGACATGAGCCCATCGCAGATCACCTTTGGCCGCAAGACTCAGGTGATCGAGCAGGGCCTGCGTGACAATTGGTACTGGGGGCACCGGTTCAGCATCCGCACCGACGACTACGAGGAGAAGTACGACACGTGTTATCCGAAGCAGCCGGGGGAATCGGGCACGCATTCAGCGCTCGCAAGTGCGCTGATCGATCGTCGGCGCGAGCGGACCGTGCTCGAATCGCTGCACGACACGATCCTGCACATGGCCTCGATTCGCGAAGGGCGCACCGCGGTCGTCACGATCACGGACGGGTGGCTGCTGTATCGTCCTGACGAGAGGGTCACGACGCTGCGCACCGATCCCGTGACCGGCGCGCGAGAGCCCGTGCCCGGCTTGCCGCCGCCCGCGGGCGTCGGCCCGGGCGGCACGCTGACCACCAAGCTGAATAGCCAGGGCTTCCTCGACGAGCGGAGCGAATGCGACCGCGACCGCATGAACCTGGCGATGATGGACAACTGGCAGTACTTCCGCGATCTGTATCAGGACGCCAACCGCGCCAACGTCAGCTTCTATCCCGTCGATCCGCGCGGGCTCTCGGCCTTCGACACGCCGATTGGTCCCGACCCGCCGGTGGACCTCGTCACGGATCACGCCATGCTGCGGACCCGCAATGAGCATCTTCGCGAGCTGGCGGAGAACACCGACGGCATCGCGCTCGTCGACAACAACGATCTCCGCAAGCAGCTGCGTCGCATCGCCGACGACCTCACGTCGTACTACCTGCTCGGGTACTACTCGACGAACGCCAAGCTCGATGGCCGCTTCCGCTCGATCAAGGTGCGCGCGAAGCGGTCCGGCATCGACATCAGGGCGCGCAAGGGATATCGCGCGCCGACCGCCGCGGAAGTCAACACGGTGACGTCGACCGCCGCGGCCGCGGCGGCCGTGCCGGACGACAAGCTCGCCGTCACCGCCGCGCTCAACATGCTGGAACGGGACGCACGCGTCGACGAGTCGCGCGCATCCGTCAGCGCGCGCCTCGCATCGCTCGCGTCGCCTGCGCTCTTCCGCCGCGGACCGCTCACGGGCAACGCCCTGCAGCCGGCGCCGAACCGGCGCTTCTCGCGCAGCGATCGCATGCACGTGGAAGCCGTCGCCGGAGAGGTCGCGTCCTGGTCGGCCACGCTCCTCGATCGCACCGGCAAGCGCCTGCCGGTGCCCGTGACCGCGGGCACGGCCACCAACGCGTCAGGTGCGCGCACGCTCACCGCCGATGTCGCGCTCGCACCGCTCGGCGCCGGCGACTATCTGCTGGAGCTGACCTTCACGCAGAATGGCGCCCCGCAGCGCGTGCTCGCGCCGTTCCGGCTGGGGCCGTAGTCAGTTGCGATGACGGCCACTGGTCACGGCCTCCGGCTCGTCACGAAGACCACGAAGAAACGAAGACCACGAAGACTCTCTGGACAAGACCACGGTGTTTCTGTGTGAACGTCGTGTCCTTTGTGATCTTCGTGACAAGGCCGTGCCCGTGAGAGCGTGAGAGTGTCAGCTGCCGCGACCGGCAGTCTCCGTGCCAGAATGAGCGGATGCCCCTGCCGAGGACCATCCGCGCGACGCGCTACGTCACGCCGCTTCGCGAGGGCGGCTCGCTGCCCGCGATTGTCGAAGCCGACGATGAGGGACTGTACGTTCTGAAGTTCCGCGGCGCGGGGCAGGGCGCGCGCGCGTTGATCGCGGAGCTCGTGTCCGGTGAGATCGCGCGAGCGCTCGGGTTGCCGGTGCCCGAGATTGTCTTCGTCGATCTCGACCCCGAGCTGGCACGGACGGAACCCGACCCTGAGATCCACGCGCTCATCCTCGACAGCGCCGGCCTGAATCTCGCGCTCGACTACCTGCCCGGATCGGTCGCGTACGATCCGGTCGTACACGCTTCCGACCCCGATCTCGCGTCGCGCATCGTCTGGTTCGACGCCTACGTGAGCAACGTCGACCGGACCCCGCGCAACACGAACATCCTGATGTGGCATCGCCGGCTGTGGCTGATCGATCACGGCGCGACGTTGTACTTCCACCACACACCCGGGTGGGAACTGGACGAGGGGCGTCCGCGCGATCCGTTTCAGATGATCAAGAATCACGTGCTGCTCGACCAGGCGACGCGGCTCGAGAGCGTCGACGAAACCATGGTGCGCACGATCACGCCGGAGACGATCGACGAGATCGTCAGCTGGGTGCCGGAGCGCTGGTTGATGGACGGGAACGCGGAAGGAGAGGTCGCAGCCACCCGCGCCGCGTACTCGCGCTACCTGCTCGAACGGGCGCGCGCCCCACGGTCCTTCGTGCGGGAGGCGCTCGGTGCCCGCTGAATACACCTACGACTACGCGATCGTCCGCGTGGTGCCGCGCGTCGAGCGCGGCGAGCGGATCAACGTGGGCGTCATCCTCTCCTGCGTCGACGCCGACTTCCTCGACGCGCGCATCGAGCTCGACGAGGCGCGGCTCCTCGCGATCGATCCGTCGCCCGACCTCGAGGCGATTCGCGAGGGGCTCGCGACGATCACGACTGTGTGCGCCGGCGGCCCAAAGGCCGGACCGATCGGCGCGCTGCCGCAGCGCGGACGGTTCCGCTGGCTCGTGTCGCCGCGAAGCACGGTGATCCAGACATCACCGGTCCACACCGGCCGCACCACCGATCCGTCGGCCGCGCTCGAGCGCCTCCTCGACACGATGGTCAGGCACACGGGGTAACGCGTGCGCCGGGTTAAAGACCCGGGCTACGCGGGACGGCGTTTCGTGACACGCGACGTCGCGACGTGTGCCGGGTCTGAAGACCCGGCCTACGTGGGACTACGTTTGGTGAACGCGGTTTCGCGACAGGTGGAGGGCGGGTCTTGAGACCCGCCACATGTGAGACCGTGACGATTAGAAGTAGAACAGCTGAAGCTGGATCGTGAACTGGTTCTGATCCTTCAAGCCGTTCGGCTGAATCCGGCCATACGCGGTCTTGATGTTCGCGTTGTGGCCGGCCCACCAGTAGTTCACGCCGATCGACCAGCGCGTCTCGTCGCCGGTGTCGGTATCGGCCATGCCGCGGCTGCTGACCTGCAGCACCGGCGTCAGTTTGAGCGCCTTGAGGAGGTAGCCGAGCTCGAACAGGACGATCCTTTGTTTCGGCAGTGCAGTGAAGGTCGTATCGCCATCGATCCGGTGGACGTCGAACTGGGCCGTGATCGCCCCCGCACCGACCGGGTAGTCGAGGAATGCGTCCGCGTCGTAGGCGCTGTAGTCCTGCTGCCGATCGAAGGCCGCGCCGATCGCGGCGACGCGCCGCGCCCCGAGGTAGGTCCCTGAATAGAAGAAGCCCTGCGGCTCCGGATCGAGCAGCTCGAACTGCACCCGGCCCGCATACCGGAACGGCCGCTGCGATCGCGCATCCCGCGCGCCCTGAAAGGCTCCGAGCCGATACTCCAGGTGATTGCCGAGGAAGTAGCCTTTGGCCTGGACGCCGGTGTCGCGGCCGACCGTCGATTGCGTGGCCGCTGACGTCGTGAAGGTGTAGGCGCCGTAGTCGATCGGCAGGAGGGTGGCGCCGCTCTGAATGCTGTTGCGCGAGAACGGCACGTACATCAGCCCCAGATCGAACATCAACTCGTTGCGCAGCCGGACCTCACCGTATGCGTCCTGTACGATCACCTGCGGGCTGATGTTCTTGCCGTTGGCGAGCGTGCGGCCGAGATTTGGGGCGTCCGTTTCCATGAAGAATGAGACCGATTTGGCGACCTGGCCGCCGAACATGAACCGGATCCGGCGGATGAACAGGTTCTGCTGAGTGGCGTCCTCCTGCGGATCCTCGAGCCAGTCCGCCTGGAACTGGCCGAGCGCTCCGAATTTCAGGCTGACGTCGTCGTTCACCTTGATCGTCGCCTGCGCGGCGGCCGGCTGTACCGACGCGATCCACGTGAACGCTAGCGCGGCGACTGGCACCTTTCGCATCGACCGCCTCATTTCATCGCGGCGCCTGCCACGGGCATACCGCGACGCGCGCGCCGCGAGCGTCAAGAATCAGTTGCATCGCGGTACAGGACGTGCTTCGATCAGCGCGTCTCGGGAGAAGCGGCGTTCGTCGCCGCGGCCAGTGTCGTTCATGCGTCTCGAGGTCAGCTCATGGAGATATCGCGCCGCGATCTCCTTCGCCTCTCCGCCGCCGGCGGAGCAGGCACCGCGCTCGGCGGCTTGATTGCGTCGGGCGTCGATCTCGCGCCCGTTGTCGCGCAGGCCCAGCAGCTCCGGATCAAGGACGCAAAGGTCACCCCAAGCGTCTGTCCCTTCTGCTCGGTCGGCTGCGCGACGCTCGTTCATACCGTCGACGGCAAGATCGTCAACATCGAAGGGGACCCACGGAGCCCGCACAACGAGGGCTCATTGTGTCCGAAAGGCGCCGCCACCTTCCAGCTCCATATCAATCCGAATCGTCCCGTGCAGGTGCTGCATCGCGCACCGGGCGCCAGCGACTGGGAGGTGTGGGAGCTCGATCGCGCCATGGCCCGCGTCGCCGAGCTGGTCAAGAAGACTCGCGACGAGACCTTCATCGAGCGGCTGTCGAACGGGAAGCTCGTCAATGCGACCCCCGCGATCTTCTCCCTGGGCGGCGCCACGCTCGACATCGAGTGGAACCACCTGCACCAGAAGCTGATGCGTGGCCTGGGCATCGTCGCCATCGAAAACCAGGCCCGGATATGACATAGCTCCAGCGTCCCCGGTCTGGGGACACGACTCGGACGCGGCGCCGCGACGATGTTCCCGCGCAGTATGCGCGACTCCGACTGCATCGTCGTCATGGGCTCGAACATGGCGGAGAACCACCCGGTGGCGTTCCGCTGGCCGATGGCGGCAAAGGTCGAGCACGGCGCGAAGATCATCCACGTCGATCCGCGCTTCACGCGGACCAGCGCGGTCGCCGACATCTATGCGCCGGTGCGCGCCGGCTCCGACGTCGCCTTCCTCGGCGGGCTGGTCAACCACGTGATCAACGACCCGCGCTGGAACAGCGATCCGTTCTTCAAGACCTGGGTCGTCAACTACACCAACGCCGCAACGATCATCGGCGATGACTACAAGGACGCGGAGGACAACGACGGCGTGTTCTCGGGCCTGATGGACTACAAGGCCGGCGTCGGCGAGTGGCCCTACAACGGCTTCGAGAAGCAGTATCAGAACGACAGCTGGCAATACGCGGGGACGCGCGTCGGCGATCAGGGACGCGTCGCGAACACGGCGCAGTCGGGCGAGACGCCCGGCGCGAAGTCAGGAACGGAAGCGTCTGGAGGCGGCCAGCGCACCGGTCCGCCGTTCGACGCGCTCGTGCACTCGCTGGTGAAGCCGCGGCCGTCACGTGACGAGTCGCTTCAGGACCCGCGCTGCGTCTTCCAGATTCTCAAACGTCACTTCAGCCGCTATACGCCCGAGATGGTGGAGCGCACCACCGGCTGTCCGCGCGACACGTTCCTCAAGGTTGCCGACACGATCCTCGCCAACTCCGGCGCGGACCGCACGACGTCGTTCGCCTATGCGGTTGCGTGGACGCAGCACACCAACGGTGTGCAGATCATCGGGTGCTGCGCGCTGCTGCAACTGCTGCTCGGGAACTTCGGTCGGCCGGGCGGCGGAATCATGGCGCTGCGCGGCCACGCCTCGATCCAGGGATCGACCGACGTCCCGACGCTCTACCACTCGATCCACGGCTACATGGCGCATCCGACGGCGCTCAAGAAGCACGACACGCTCGCCGACTACCTCGTCGCCGAAACGGTGCCGACCGGCTACTGGGGCAACATGCCCAAGTTCATGGTGTCGTATCTCAAGTCGATGTACGGCGACGCCGCGACGCCCGAGAACCAGTTCGGCTACGACTGGCACCCGAAGATCTTCGGCGACCACTCGCACATGGCGATGTTCGTCGCGATGAACGAGGGGAAGGTCAAGGGGATGTTCTGCATCGGGCAGAACCCGGCGACTTCGCTCAACGCCAGGCTCCAACGCGCCGCCATGCACAAACTCGAGTGGCTGGTGGTCAAGGACAACTGGCTGCACGAGACCGCGAACTTCTGGAAGACGTCGCCCGAAGTGGAGAACGGCGACGTGAAGATCGGCGACATCAAGACGGAAGTGTTCTTTTTCCCGGCGGCGCAGGTCGCGGAAACCGAAGGGACGTTCACGAACACCCAGCGCATGCTGCAGTCGCACTACAAGGCAGCCGAGGCGCCCGGCGACTGCCGCACCGACGTCTGGTTCACGTATCAACTCGGCAAGCGTCTCAAGAAGCTCTATGCCGACAGCACCGCGCCGCGCGACCAGCCGTTCAAGAACACCACGTTCGACTTCGAGCACGAGGATCCGAAAGAGCGCGCCATCGGTGAGCCGTCCGCGATCAAGCTGTTGAAGGAGATGAACGGCTATCAGACAGCGGATCCGGCGCGGCACCTCGCCGGCTTCGCCGAGCTGAAAGACGACGGATCGACGACGTGCGCGTCGTGGATCTACTCGGGCGTGTTCCCGGCACCCGATCGAAACCTCGCGGCCAGCAAAGTGCCGGATCCGCCCGGCCAGCCCGGCTCGCATCTGAAGTGGGGCTTCGCGTGGCCTGCCAACCGGCGCCTGCTTTACAACCGCGCATCGGCGGACCCGTCCGGCAAGCCGTGGAGCGAGCGTAAGAAGTGGGTGTGGTGGGACGGATCGAAGTGGACCGGCTACGACGTCCCGGACTTCGCCGCGACGAAGGCCCCGACCGCGACGGCGAAGGCGGACGGCATCGGCCTCGACGCGTTGTCGGGCACTGACGCCTTCATCATGAAGGCGGACGGCGTCGGCTGGCTCTACGTGCCGACAGGGCTCGTCGACGGACCGCTGCCGACGCAGTACGAGGCGGTGGAGTCGCCCGTCCACAATCCCTTCTACAAGCAGCAGTCCAGCCCCGTCCTCAAGTACTGGAAGAAGGACGGCAATCCAATCGCCGCTGTCGGCGACCCGAACTTCCCGTACGTGATCACGACCTATCGCCTCACCGAGCACTATCTCTCGGGGGCGATGAGCCGGTGGCTGCCGGTCCTCGCGGAGCTGATGCCGGAACTGTTCATCGAGATCAGTCCCGAGCTCGCCCAGGAGAAGGGCATCGCAAATCTCGACTGGGTGCGCGTGTCGACGCCGCGCTCGCAGATTCGCGCGAAGGCGCTGGTGACGCGGCGCCTGCGTCCGCTGCAAGTCGACGGACGGACGCTGCACCAGGTCGGCATGCCGTGGCATTGGGGCTACGAAGGAGTGGTGAGGGGAGCGGTCGTCAACGAGCTGACCGCGCTCGTCGCCGACCCGAACGTCTCGATGCACGAAGGAAAGGCTTTCGTGTGCAACATCGACAAGGCGTGACGCATGGCTGAACCAATGGGGTTCTACACCGACACGACGGTCTGCATCGGCTGCAAGGCCTGCGAGGTCGCGTGCAAAGAGTGGAACCAGCTGCCGGCGGCAAACGGCGGCGCCAACACGATGAGCGGCCTGAGCTACGACAACACGCTGCGCCTCGACGGCATGCACTGGCGTCACGTGAAGTTCATCGAGCAGTTCTCGGAGACGCGCCAGGACGGCCGCTGGCTCCTGATGAGCGACGTCTGCAAGCACTGCGTGCAGGCGGGATGCCTCGAAGTCTGTCCGACCGGCGCGATCATCCGCACCGAGTTCGACACCGTCGTCATCCAGTCCAACACGTGCAACGGCTGCCGCGACTGCATCGGCGCGTGTCCGTTCGGCGTCATCGACATCAACCCGGTGTCGGGCACGGCGCAGAAGTGCACGCTCTGCTACGACCGGCTCCAGAACGGCCTCGAACCGGCGTGCTCGAAGGCGTGTCCGACCGACTCGATCCAGTTCGGCACGATCAGCGAGCTGCGCGCGCGTGCGCAGAAGCGGGTCGATCAGCTGCACCAGGCCGGAGAGGCGCGCGCGTATCTTTACGGCGCGGATGAAAAGATGCTGGGCGGGTTGAACTCGTTCTACCTGCTCGTCGATCGCCCGGAGGTCTACGGCCTGCCCCCGGATCCGAAGCTGCCGTCGCGCAACCTGGCCCCGGCCTCCATCTTCACGGTCCTTGGCGCGATCATGGTGGGCCTGGCCGGCGTGTTCAGTTTCCGCAACCGTGGCACGGAGGAGGCGCGGTCATGATCCACGCCCCATCCAGCACCTGGTTCACCGCCGCGCCGCAGTGGCACTGGCTGATCGTGTTGTACTTCTTCATCGGCGGCCTTGCCGGGGGCTGTTACTTCATCGCGGTGCTGATCGACTTCTTCGGACGACGAGAGGATCGTCCGATCGCGCGGCTGGGGTACTACGTCGCGTTTCCCGCCGTCGCGCTCAGCGGACTGCTGCTCTCGATCGATCTGTCGCGGCCCCTCCGCTTCTGGCACATGTTGATCGAGCGCAATACCCTCGGTCCGATGTTCAAGCCGTGGTCACCGATGTCGTTCGGCTCGTGGGCGCTCCTCCTCTTCGGGTTTTTCACGTTCATCACGTTCCTGGGCGCACTGGCCGAAGAGGAGCACGTGCGCTGGCCGATTCTCCGGCGCGGACAATGGCCCATCTTCCGCCTCGTGCGGCCGCCGTCGCTCCTCGGCTCGATCGTCGCTGTCCTGGGCGGGCTCGCGGGATTGTTCATCGCCGGGTACACCGGCGTGCTGCTCGCGGTCACGAACCGTCCGATCTGGGCCGACACGCCGCTGCTCGGCATGCTCTTCATCGTATCGGCCGCATCGACGTCCGCCGCCCTGCTGATGCTGCTTGCCGGCCGCTACGGCTGGAGCGGGTTACCAGGCATGGCGGCTTTGCGCCGCATGGATGGCATCGTCCTCGTGCTCGAGTTGCTGGTGTTGATTGCCGTCGTCGTCTCGCTCGGGCCCGCGTTGCGCGGGTGGCTGAATGCCTGGGGACTGCTGCTGATTGTCGGCGTCGTAATTCCGGGCGTTTTGCTGCCGCTGATGCTGGCGTGGCGGCACCGCGGCCGCGCGGACGCCGCGTTCGCACGCGTGCCGATGCTCGTCCTTCTCGGCGGATTCCTGCTACGCGTCGTCGTTATCTTTTCGTCGGAGTCGATCTGACATGCGCCGCGTCATCGGCCTTTTGCTGATCCCGGTCGCGATCGCTGCATGCGCGAGCCCGGAAGCCAGGCGCAGCCGCGGCGCCGGATCCGGCGCCGATGTGGGCAATCGTCCGCCGCAGGTCAAGATGCACGAAGGCTCGCGGCCGTACTGGAAGACACCGGTGCGTCAGGAGTTCAAGGCACCTCCGCTCGATTCGGCGGAACAGGCGCGGGGTCTCAGCTTGTCGAAATCCACGACGTCGGAACCACACGCCGCATCCTCGGGAGGAACCGATCGATGATTCCAGCAGCGCGCAGCGTTGACTCGCTTCGGAAGCGGCGGCCGGAATGGTCGCCGTGGCTGGCCGTGATCGTTGACGTGCAACGTGAGGCAATGACGACGCGGTGGGACGCGCTCGTTCCATCGGAGCGTCGTGACATGGATGGCGCGGCGCCGCTGCTCTCGGGGACGGGCGTCCACGTCGACGAGGACGCGGTCCGCCGCATGCTGCTGCGGCTCGTCGAAATCGCGTCGCGCGGAGGGACGCCGAAAATGGCGGCGCTCCGTCCGGCCATTCGCGGTGACGTGGACATCGCGGCGCTGTTCCGGGCGTCGCTTCGCCAGGACGCGGCGGCGATTGCCGCAACAGCGGCCGACGCGAGCGTCGATGCTGACGCGATGCAGGCGGTCGTGAGTCTCGTCGCCGTCCCGTTCCTGCACGCATGCCATCGCCAATGGCGAGGTGCTCTCCCGGTCGACTGGATGCACGGTTACTGTCCCGTGTGCGGATCGTGGCCCGCGCTCGCGGAAACGCGCGGCATCGAACGCAGCCG
>JBKPRU010000278.1:0-17567 GCA_046734675.1 Acidobacteriota bacterium | reverse complement strand
TCCTCGTCGTCGACGATGATGATGATGCCCGGCGGATGATGGCGGAGCTGCTGTCGCAACAGGGCGCGGACGTGTCACTCGCCGCAGCGGTCGACGAGGCGATCGCGGCGTTCGAGGCGCACCGGCCAGACGTGGTGCTCGCCGACATCGAGATGCCGGGCCGCGACGGCTTCCACCTCGTTCAGGACATCCGTGCCCGCGAACGTGGGTCCGCGATCGCGGCGGTGCCGATCGCGGCCGTGACCGCGCACGCCCGCCCGCAGGATCGCGAGCGCGCCCTCCAGCAAGGATTCCAGAGCCATGTGCCGAAGCCGGTCGACATCCGCACGCTGGTGACGACGATCCGTACGCTCGTGACTGAATCGGGGACGATCCTCCTGCTCGCGCTCGTCTGCGCGCTCGACGCCACCCCGGCAGCGGCGCAGGAGCAGACGCGCGCCGCGCAGGAGCTGAAGCGCCTCAGCATCGAAGAGCTGACGCAGCTCGACATCACGACCGTGTCTCGACGGACGGAACCGCTGGCCCAGGCGGCAGCCGCCGTGTCGGTGATCCGCGGCGAGGACATCCGCCGCGCCGGCGTGACCAATCTCGTCGACGCGCTGCGGCTCGTCGATGGGCTGGCGGTCGCGCGTGCGGACGGGGCGACGTGGGCGGTCAGCGCGCGCGGGTTCAACATCACGACCGCGAACAAGCTGCTCGTGCTCATCGACGGCCGCACCGTGTACTCACCGCTCTTCGCGGGCACGTTCTGGGCCGAGCAGGACGTGCCGCTCGTGAACATCGATCGGATCGAGGTGACGCGCGGGCCGGGAGGCACGCTGTGGGGAGCCAACGCCGTCAACGGCGTGGTGAACATCATCACGAAACCGGCCGGTGAGACACGCGGTGGGCAGCTGCTGGTCGGGGCCGGCAACGAGGAGCGCGCGATCGTGACCGCCGAGTACGGCGGCCGCGGCACGGGTGTGGATTACCGCGTCTTCGGTAAGTTCCGCTATCGCGACGCGAACGTGATTACCGGGGGCGTGGACGCGGACGATCCTTTCAAGTTCGCGCAGACCGGGATGCGTATCGACTCGAGCGGCCAGGGACCCAACACATGGCTGCTCCAGGGGGACGCGTACGTCGGCCGCGAAGGGCTGTTCGATCGGCCGGACACGCACGTCAACGGCGCCAACGTCATGGGCCGCTGGACGCGCCGATTCTCGCCGGACGCGGAGCTCCGCGCCCAGGTGTACTACGACCACGTGTACCGCCGCGTCTCGCAGCAGCTGCGCGACGTGCGGGACACGTTCGACGTCGACACGCAGCAGCGGCTCGCGTTCGGGCGCCGCCACGATCTGCTCTTCGGCGGGTCGTTCCGCGTGAGTCGCGGCGACGACACCGGCAACGCCGCGTTCTTCTTCGATCCCCGCACCGCGGTCACCACCGTCGGGGGCGTGTTCGTGCACGACGAGATCACGCTCGTGCCTCGACAGCTCGTCGCCATTGCCGGCGTGAAGTTCGAGCGGAACACGTTTACGGGCGTCGAGACACAGCCCAATGTGCGGATCCGATGGACGCCGTCGGCGACCAGGACGATCTGGGGAGCGGTGTCACGCGCCGTGCGGCTGCCGACTCGTTTCGATACCGATCTGCGCTTCGCGAATCCAGTCACGGGCGCGATTACGCTGCGCGGCGGGCGCGATTTCGAATCGGAAAAGCTGGTTGCCTACGAAGCGGGCTACCGCAGCCAATGGCGGGATCGCCTCTCGTTCGACATCGCGACCTACGCGAACGTCTACGACGATTTGCGCAGCCAGGAATTCCCGACCGCGCCGGGACAGCCGATCGTGCTGATGAACCTGCTGAACGCGCGCACCGCCGGCGCGGAGGTAGCGGTCACGGGCAGCGTGCTGCAGGCGTGGCGCCTGCACGGGTCCTACGCTTACATTCACGAACGCTTCACGCTCGATCCCGGTTCGCGCGATCGAACCGGCGGCGTGAACGAATACAACGATCCCAGCCACATGGCGTCGCTCAGGTCGAACATGGACCTGCCGCACGGATTGGAGCTTGACGCCTCGCTCCGCTACGTCGATCGGCTGCCGCATCCGGTCGTGCCGGCGTACGCGGAGCTCGACGCCCGGCTCGGATGGCGCCCGCGCCCCCAGTGGGACGTCTCGCTGATCGGACAGAACCTGCTGCACGCGCAGCATCCCGAGTTCCGGCTTGCCAGCCCCATCCGCTCGGAGTTCGAGCGCGGATTCTACGTCCGCACGACATGGCGCTTTTAGGGCCGGCCACGCGACGGGCGGGAACATGTCTGCTGGCGTTGTGGGCGGTCGCCCTGACTGCGCGCGCCGCGCCCGATCAGCGGACCAGCACCGCTGAAGACGACGTCAAGGCCACGTTCCTGTTCAACTTCACGAAATTCGTCGACTGGCCGGCGCCGCCGCCGGGCGCGGAGCCGTTTCGCGTCTGCGTCGTCGCGGAGCCCGCGTTTGCCGCGTCGCTCGATCGGATCATTACCGGGGAGACCGCGCAGGGCCGCCCGCTGCAGCGCGTCACGCCAACCGCGCCTGACGCGGCGCGCACCTGTCAGATCTTGTTTCTCGGGCGGAATGAAGCGACGCACGCGGATCGCTGGATCGCGGCGGTCCGCAGCACGCCGGTGCTGCTCGTCGGCGAGACGCCCGGGTTCTGCGAGCGCGGTGGCCACATTAACTTCGTCGTCGATGGCAATCACGTCCGCTTCGACGTCAACCAGGACAGCGCATCTCGCGCCGGCATCGAGATCAGCTCGAAGCTGCTGCGCGTGGCGCGGTCTGTGACGGCGCGGAGGGTACAGTGATCCGCCGGCTGTTTCGCCGGATGCCGATTCGGCAGAAGCTCGTCACGATGATCATGGTCACGTCGGCGGTCGTCCTCGTGATCGCCAGCGTCGCCTACATCGTGTGGGACTACTACCGATCCCGCAGCGAGCTGGCGCGAGACCTCGCCGTCGAAGCGCGGCTGATCGTGGGAAACACGACCGCGGCGCTGCAGTTCGCCGATCCGAAGGCGGCCAGCGAGACGCTGCAGACGCTCGGCGTGCATAGCAGCATCCGCGCCGCCTGCCTGTATGAGGCCAACGGCGCGCTGTTCGCGTGGTATGTCGTCTTGGACGCGCCGCCGTGTCCCGACCGCGCGGAGCCGGATCAGGCGACGTTCTCTGGCGACCGCCTCGAGGTCTTCCTGAGCTCCGTCCTCGGCGGCCAGAAGATCGGCACGCTGTATCTCCGCAGCGATCTCGCCACGCTCAACGAACGCGTCCGCCTGCAGACGATCGCGGCGGGGCTGCTCCTCCTCATGGCGCTGGCGGTTGCGTGGCTGCTGTCGTCGTACCTGCAATCGATCGTCGCCACGCCGGTGACCGGCCTCGCCCGCACCGCCGCCGACGTCTCGGCGCGCGGGGACTACTCACTCCGTGCCGACAAGACAACCGACGACGAGTTGGGAGACCTCGTCGACGGGTTCAATCGCATGCTCCAGCAGATCCAGGAGCGCGAGTCGGACCTGTCGCGCGCGAACGAGGAACTGCGACACGAGATCGCCGAGCGCCAGCGGGCCGAACAGGAACGCGCATTGCTGCTGGTGCGCGAGCGGGAAGCGAACCGGCTGAAAGACGAATTCCTCGCGACGCTCTCCCACGAGCTGCGGACGCCGCTGAACGCGATTCTCGGATGGACGCGTCTGCTGCGCGCCAACGCGCTCGCGCCGGGCGCAAGCGATCGCGCGCTCGAGAAGGTCGAGCGCAACGCACAGGTCCAGGCGCGGCTGGTCGAGGATCTGCTCGACGTGTCGCGCATCACCACCGGAAAGATGCGGCTCGAGCTGCGTCCCGTCGATCTCGTCGCAATCGTGAACACCGCCGTCGAATCGATTCGGCCCGCTGCCGAGGCGCGCGGCGTGCACCTGCAGCGCGATACCGAGGTATTTGCGCTGCCCACCGTCGGCGATCCCGATCGCCTGCAGCAGGTGGTCTGGAACCTGCTGTCGAATGCCGTCAAGTTCACGCCGTCGGGAGGGCAGGTGACCGTGCGCCTGCGGCGCGACGGCGGCGGCGACGAATTGATCGTGTCGGACACCGGCATTGGCATCGCGCCGGAGTTCCTGCCGAGCGTCTTCGACACGTTCCGCCAGGCGGATGCCTCGAGCACGCGTCAGCACGGGGGGCTCGGCCTCGGGCTCTCGATCGTGCGCCGACTCGTCGAACTGCACGGCGGCCAGGTACGCGCGGAAAGCGAGGGCAAGGACGCCGGCTCCACTTTCGTGGTGCGGTTGCCCGCCCGGCGTATCGACACCCTGCCTGAAGAAGACGATGTGACGGAGGCGGCCGCGGCGTCGCGCGGCGCCCTGCACGCGCACCGCATTCTTGTCGTCGATGACGAAGCGGACACGCGAGAGATGCTCGCCTCGGCGCTCGAAAGCGCGGGCGCGGCGGTGCGCGTCGCCGCCTCGGCGGATGAAGCGCTGCGGCTGGCGGTCGAGTGGCAGCCCGACGTCCTCGTCAGCGACATCGGGATGCCGGACGTCGACGGCTATTCGCTGATGGAGCAGATGAAGGCGACGCTCGGCGCCGACCGGCCACGCCACGCGATCGCGCTCACCGCGTACGCGGGGGAGAACGACCGGCGCCGCGCGTTAGAGGTGGGCTACCAGCAGCACATCGCCAAGCCCATCGATCCGCTCGCGCTTGCGCGCATGATCGCGGAAGCACTCGAGATCGCGTGAGACCCGAACTGCCAGGCGTCGGGTATCGTTAGCAGGCTGAAAGTAATTTCCACGTAGGCCGGGTCTTCAGACCCGGCAACAACCGGCTTGCGGACACCCTCACGCCCGGCGGGTCTAAAGACCCGCTCTACACCTGTCACAGGTGTGACCGTCCGACCTCCGACAACCGTCGCCTACGCCGCCGCGCGTCAGCGCGGCTCCGGCGTCGTGTCGTCCATCGCGGCCGCGGACGTCGCGGGTTCGATCACCGCCAGCGACACCAAATGCAGCACGGCGGTCACGATGAGCCACGCCGACATCGCGTCGTGATTGCCGGACACGGCAATGCCGATCCCGAACAGGACGAGCAGCAGCGCGCCTTCGAGGCCGGCGATCCATCGAAGCAGGCGCGTGCGGCGGATCGGGAGCGTCATCGGGTGCACGTGTGACGCGAAGAGCAGGTGCAGACGCAGCGTCACCGATATCGTGGCGAGCACGAGCGACGTCAGGAAGAGCGGCGATCCCCACCCGGCGAGCCATCGACGGCTGATCCACACCGCAATCACCGCGGCGCTCGAGAGCACTGCGATGGCGATCTGGTGGAAGCGCCACCACCACCACGCACGCTCGGACAGCGTGCCCGCTTCCGGCAAGGCGACCGTGCTGCGGGTGATGCCGCGGAGCGCCGTCACGAGCTCCCGTCCCGCCGCGAAGCGGCCCGTCGGGTCGACGGCAAGGCAGCGGCGCACGATCGCGTCGAGCGCCGGCGGATCGAGGCGCGTGCCGAGCGGCGCGGACGCGCTGACGAGGCGCTCGAGCACCGACGCCGCGTCGCCGCCGCCGAACGGATGCGCACCGGTCGCGCACTCGTACGCCATCACCCCAAACGCGAAGACATCGGCGCGCGCGTCGAGGGTACCGCCACGCAGCTGCTCCGGCGCCATGTAGCCGGGCGTCCCCAGCATCGCGCCTGCCATCGTCAGGGCGGTGCGCGTCGCCGAGGACGAGGCGATGCTGCGTGCGAGGCCGAAGTCCACGACCTTGACGCGGCCGTCCACCGAGAGCAGCACGTTCTCCGGCTTCAAGTCGCGGTGGATGATCCCGTGGGCGTGCGCCGCTTCGAGCGCCTCGGCAATCGCGGTCAGCGTGCGCAGGAGCTCGTCGCGATGCAGTGGTCCTGATGCGAGCCGCGTCCGAAGCGTCACGCCGCGAACAAGCTCCGTGGCGATGTAGACCTCGCCCTCGATTTCCTCGAACGCGTACACCGTCGCGATATTCGGATGCGAGAGCGCGGCCGCAGCCCGCGCCTCACGCGCGAGGCGCTCGCGCGCGATGGCGTCGCGGGTGAACGCCGGCGGGAGCGCCTTGAGTGCAACGGTGCGCGCGAGCCGCGTGTCCTCGGCCGCGTAGACGACGCCCATCCCGCCGCGCCCGAGCGGCTCGATCACGCGGTATGGGCCGATGCGGCGGCCGGTCAGATCGGGAACGGTGTCGAGCGCCTCCTCGAGCAGATCGGGCATGGCCGCCCATGGCGGCGTTTCGAGGAAGGTACCGGCGCGATCGTGCGCGACGAGCAGGCCGCGGACTTCCGAGGCGGCGGAGGGGTCGGTCGCGGCCACGCGTGCGAGCAGCGCTTCGCGTGCCTCCGCATCCAGGTTGACCGCTTCGTCGAAAAGTTCGGTGATCCGCGCCCAGTCCCGCATCAAAGCAGCTCGCGCGCCAGCCACGCGCGGGCGAGCGCCCAGTACCGTTTGACCGTCGCGGCGGAGATCCCCATCGCATCCGCGGTCTCTTCGATCGTCAGTCCGCCGAAGTAGCGCAGTTCGACGATCCGCGCCTGATCGGCGTCGAGCGCGGCGAGGCGTTCGAGCGCGGAGTCGAGCGCAATGAGATCGACGTGGCCGTCCGGCGCGGTGACCGGCAGGGCTTCGTCGAACGTCACGCGCGGCGCGCCGCCGCCACGCTTCTGCGCATCACGCGCCCGCGCCCGCTCGATGAGGATCTGCCGCATCAGGTGCGCGGCGATCGCGCAGAAGTGGGCGCGGTTCTGCCAGCGATCCGGACGGTCCTTGAGGAGACGCAGGTAGGCTTCGTGGACGAGCGCCGTCGGCTGCAGCGTCTGCCCCGGACGCTCGCCGCGCAGGTAGTGCGCGGCGAGCCGGCGCAGCTCGTCGTAGACCATCGGCAGCAGCGTGTCGAGCGACGGCCGGTCGCCGCGGGTCGCACGCTCGACCAGCTCGTCGAACGGCGCCGCTCCGGCGCTCCCGTCGTGCGTCATCAGGCCACTCGCTCGATCGTGACCTTGTTGATGACGACCGGCTTGACCGGCCGATCCTGACGCCCGGTCGGCACCGCGCCAATCCGTTTCACGACGTCGAGCCCGTCGACGACCTCGCCGAACACCGAGTGGCGATTGTCGAGGTGCGGCGTCGGCCCGAGCGTAATGAAGAACTGGCTGCCGTTGGTGTTCGGACCCGCGTTGGCCATCGAGAGGATGCCGGCGCGATCGTGACGCAGCTTCGGATGGAACTCGTCGGCGAAGTTGTAGCCGGGGCCGCCCGTGCCCTGGCCGAGCGGGTCGCCTCCCTGGATCATGAAACCGTTGATGACGCGATGAAAAATAATGCCGTTGTAGAACGGCGTCTTGCGGCGTTCACCCGTGGCCGGGTCGCGCCACTCCTTCGTCCCTTCCGCCAGCCCGACGAAGTTCGCGACCGTATTCGGCGCTTCCTTGTCGTAGAGGCGAATCCGGAAGTTTCCCTCGGTAGTTTCGACGTTCGCATACGTTCCTGGTTGCACGGCGTCTCCTTCTGAACCCGGAATTATCCTCCAACGTATATCTACGAAGTTCTTCGTTGACACTACGAAGCTGTTCGTAGATACTCTCCCGCATTCGCTATGGCGACCGCTTCTCGAACCCCGACACCCCGTCCGACCGACGCCGAGCTGTCCATCCTGCGCGTGCTCTGGGCACGTGGCCCGAGCACCGTGCGGCAGGTGCACGAGGTGCTCGGCCGCGAGCGCCCGACCGCCTACACGACCGCCCTGAAACTCCTGCAAATCATGACGGAGAAGGGGCTCGTCGACCGCGACGATCGCGATCGCACTCACATATTTCGGGCGCGGCTCACAGAGGAGCAGACACAGCGGCAGCTCGTCCGCGATCTGCTCGACCGCGCCTTCGGGGGATCGGCCAGCAAGCTGGTGATGCAGGCGCTCGCCTCACGACGCGCTTCACCCGATGAACTCCGCGAGATTCGCCGCGTGATCGACACCGCCCGAGAGGAGAAGGAGGCCCACGATGACAGGGATTGATGCCGTGCTGCACCAGCCGGCCGCGCAGGCCGTGGGCTGGGCGCTCCTGCATTTCGTCTGGCAGGGCGCGCTCATCGGCGCGCTGACCGCGCTGGTCCTGCTGACGCTGCGGCGGAGCGCCGCCGACGTGCGGTATGTCGTGTCAGCGATCGGCCTCGCCGTGATGCTCACGCTCCCTGTCGTCACCGGCGTGCAGACGTGGAAGGGATTGAACGAGGCGGCAGTCGTGCCGACGGCGACGGTCTCGCACACCGACGGCGGCACCGCCCCATCGTCACGAGTGACGGCGCCGCAGCCTGCCGGTGCGTCACGCGCAAAGACGGGACAGGGCGATCGCGCGACGGCACGCGAAGGCGTGCTTCGAGTGGACGCGATGACCGCAGCCCCCGACACATCGATGGTTGCAACGCGTCTCGAACCATTCATTCCGTTTGCGATTGCGATCTGGCTCGGGGGCGTGATGCTGCTCACGCTCCGCCTGCTGACCGGCTGGCTCTGGATCCAGCGGCTGCGGACGCGCGGCGCGACGGTTGCGAGCGAGCCGCTCCAGCAGATGGCCGCGCGTCTGTCGCGACGGCTGCATATCCGGCGCACGATCGCGCTTCTCGAATCGACACTGGTCGATGTGCCGACGGTGATCGGGTGGATGAAGCCGGTCGTGCTGATGCCCGCGACCGCGCTCGCGGGCCTCTCGATGGCGCAGCTCGAGGCGATCCTCGCGCACGAGCTCGCGCACATCCGCCGTCACGACTACCTGGTCAATCTGCTGCAGACGCTGGTCGAGACGGTGCTCTTCTATCATCCGGCGGTGTGGTGGCTGTCGCACCGCATCCGCGCGGAACGCGAGCACTGCTGCGACGATCTCGCTGTCAGCCTGTGCGGCGATCCCGTCGCCTACGCGAACGCGCTCGCGGATCTCGAGTCGCTGCGCACGACCGATCATCGCTTCGCGATGGCAGCGACCGGCGGCTCGTTGCTGCATCGCATCCGCCGCCTGATTGGCGCGCCGCCGTCGCACGCGGGCCGCGGCCCGGCCTGGCTGGCGGGCAGCGTTGCCCTCGTCCTTCTGTGCGGCATCGCGGTCGGTGCTGACGGCCTGCGGCAGGCGACCGCGCAGTCGGCCGATCGCAAGGACAACGCCGCGCCGGTTCGTGGACCGATCGTCCCCTATCACGGCGACGATCTGCTGCCCGTGCTCGCGCAAGCGGACGAAGCGCTGCACGCCGCGATCGATGCGCTGCGGTTCCATCCGGTCCTTGGCGAGCTTGCCGGTCCGGCCGAAGCGCTGCTCGACGAGCGGCTCGGCCACGCGCTTGACGACGCGGTGCTGCGTGCGCAGAGCGACGCGATGCTGGCGGCACAGGCTCTGCCGGAGCAGGCGGCAGCGTTCGCCGCGATGGCCGGCCCCGCGATTGCGGCGCTCGATTCCGACATGGCCCACGCTGCGATCGCGACAACGCTCGACACGATTGGCCCGGCGATGGCCACCCTCGACGCCCAGATGGCGGCGCTGCGCGAGAAGGGACGGCTCGACGCTGAAGCCGCGCTGGCCGGCGAGTCTCTCGCGCGTGAGCAGGCAGCGCTGCAGGCACACGCCGACGCGGTGGCACGCACGGGGCCGGCGATCGCCGCGCTGGGCGCGACCACGGCGGCGAGGGCTGCGACCGCGAAGGGCGAGCAGAACATCCACATCAACCACATCCAGGACGAGTCGTCGGGAAACTGGATCTGGTCGAATAACGGCGACAAGCTTTCGGTCAACTATCAGGGCCGATTCGAGTTCAACGACGACGATACCGACGTGCGCGAGATTTCGTCGGGCGGCTACCTGAAGATCTCGGACGCGGCGTGGGTCGGGCGGCACACGGTCGAGATCACCGAGCGCGGCGGCGAGCTGCAGCGGCGCTATTACGTGAATGGTTCGGAACGTCCGTTCGAGCCGGAAGGGCGCGAGTGGCTGCGCGCGAACCTGCCGAAGTTCGTCCGCAACACCGGTATCGGCGCCGAACGCCGCGTTGCCCGGTATCTCAAGTCGGGCGGCGCGAACGCGGTGCTCGCGGAGATTTCGCGCATCGACAGCAGCTACGTCAAGCGGATCTACTTCGCCGAGCTGCTGAAGCAAGCGACGCTCACGCCGGAACAGTATCGCGCGGTGCTGACGCAGGCCGGCAACGAGGTGAGCTCGAACTACGAGCTGGCCACGCTCCTGATTGCGATTGCCGATAAGCTCCCGGCCGACGAAGCGTCGCGCGCCGCCTACTTCACCGCGGCCGGGAACATCGAGTCGGACTACGAGCTGCGGCGCGTCTATTCGAAGATGCTCGACAAGGGCCCGGTCAGCTCGTCGATCGCGGCGTTGCTCCTGGCGAACGCGACCTCGATCGACTCCGATTACGAGCTGTCGCAGCTGCTCCAGCAGCTGATGCAGCAGCAACCACTCGACGAGCGCACGCGTCCGCTCTTCTTCAAGGCGGTCGGGTCGATCGACAGCGATTACGAGCGGCACCAGGTCCTGCGCGCCTCGCTGCGCGGAACGCCCGATGCCGCGACGATTGCCGACGCGCTCAATTACGCCGGCGACATGGGCAGCGCCTACGAAACGTCGCAGTTCCTGCAGGAGGTGCTGCAGAAGGGCAGCATCGAGGGGAGCGCGCGCGCGCCGTTCTTCAAGGCCGCCAACGGCATCGAGTCGAATTACGAACGGCGCCAGGTGCTCGAGGCCGTCTCGCGGCGCCGCGACGCCAGCCACGACACCGTGCTGGCCGTCCTGAACTCCGCGCGCGACATGGGCGGCTACGATTTGTCGCAGGTGCTGCAAACGGTTGCCAGCGTGCACGTGTTGACCGGCGATTTGAAGGACGCGTATCTCGAGGCGGCGGATCGGCTGTCCGGGTACGAGCAGGGGCAGGTGATGACGGCGCTCGTGAAGAGTGAGCGCCGCAAGTAGTTGCCGGTTGCGGGTTGCCGGTTGTCGGACGATCACGCGTGTGACAGATGTAGGGCGGGTCTTTAGTTTAGACCCGCCAATCCCGCGCGCGCACGGATCGCGCGCGCTACAATGCTCGGCGTGGGCGACAATGAAGCGCCGCGCCGGGACGATGCGCTTCTCGAAGCGCAGAAGATGGAAGCGATCGGGCGCCTCGCAGGCGGCATCGCGCACGACTTCAACAACGCGCTCACCGCGATCTTCGGCTACGTCGACCTCGTGCTCGACGAGATCGGCCCGGCCAGTCCCGCGCGCGCTGACGTCCTCGAGATCAAGCGCGCGGCCGAGCGCGCCGCCAGCCTGACCAGGCAGCTGCTGGCGTTCAGCCGGCGCCAGGTCCTGCGTCCGCGCGAGTTCAATCCCAATCAAGTCATCGAAACCATTGCGCCCCTCATCACCCGCCTGGTGACGAGCGATATCGAGGTCCGGCTCGATCTCGATGCCGGCGTGGGCTGGGTCTCGGCGGATCCCGGTCAGCTCGAACACGTGCTGTTGAACCTCGCCGCGAACGCGCGCGACGCGATGCCGGAGGGAGGGCAGTTGTCGGTGCGGACGCGGAACGAAGAGGTGACGGGGGACAGCGCGGCGGCGCTTGCGGGAACGGGCACCGGGTCTTACGTGTGCGTCACCGTCGAAGACACGGGAACCGGCATGTCGGAAGACGTGCAGCGCAACATCTTCGAGCCGTTCTTCACGACCAAGGAACAGGGGCGGGGGACCGGGCTCGGGCTGGCCACGGCCTACGGGATCGTGAAGCAGAGCGGCGGTTGGATCGACGTGTCGTCCGATCCCGGCCGCGGCACCCGCTTCACGATTTATCTGCCGCGCGCCGCTACTTCTTCTCTTTGAAATCCGGTGGGACCGCCAGATCCGAGGCGTCCACGCTCTTGGCCACCTCGAGATACTCGTTGTGCACCGTCACGATCGTGGAGCGCGCCTTCGGCTCTTCCTTCTTCATCATCTTGCGGGCGAGCATGCCGCTGATGCCGCCGCCGCCGCCGTTCTGCTGCTGCTGCGCCTGGGCGAGCTGCTCCTTGCTCTTGACCGACTCGAACACCGTCGTGGTCTCGAGCGGCGTGCCCTGGAGCTTCGATCCTTCCGCCTGCATGCGGCCCATCGCGCTCTGCATCGCCGGGAACATCGCGATCGCGGCCGCGAGCTGCTGCGCCTGTGCGACGGCCTCAGGTCCGGCGAGCGCCTTGGCATAGCGGAGATCGAATTCGTAAATCTCCTTGAGCTCGGGGATCGTCGGGCCGTACCACGAGTTGCTCGTCATCACGAGTCCGCCGCCCTCCTCGAGCGTCTTGCCCTTCTCGCGCACCGTGACCGTGATGATCTTCTCCTGGGTGTCGTAGCCGGCGATCTGCTTCTTGTTGCCGGTGTCCTTCACGTCGAAGTCGACCTCGAGCTCCTTCTTCGGCTTTTCTTCCTGCCGCTCGCCGGGTTGTTCCTTGTCGGCTTGCTGTTTCGCCTTCTCCGCCTCTTCGCGCATGCGGCGGCGGATCTCCTCGAACGTGGTGACCGTGTAGGTCTTCTTCTTCAGGTCGAGGTCGTAGACCTTTTCTTCCGACAGGTCGATGATCTGCCCCGTCGACTCGTTGAGGATGGCCTTGCGATTGCCCTTCACGGCGGTCGTTCCGACGACGCCTTCTTTGGCCGCTTTGCCGCCGAACATATTCACCACGCGGCCGAGCATGCCCTCGAGCTTGAACTGCGACTTGTCCTTCGTCTTCACGTCCGCCGACACCGGCGCAGTCGCCAGCGCTACCACCGGCAGCGCCACGGCGCAGATCTTCATCACACGATTCATGAACCCTCCGTAGGGGGAGCTGTGCAGGATGGTCCATTATAAAGGGCGCCCTGGATAATTCGGCGCCCGAAGTCAGGCTTCGGGCGTCAGGCCTCAGGCTTCGGGCCCAGGCTGAGCCTCGAACTCGGAGCGCCTGAGGCCTTTACGCGCCGGAGGCTTGAAGCCCGGAGCCAGAAGGCTGGAGCCTGACACGCGACAGCGTTAACACCGCGCGATGTCCGACGTCCTTCGAACAGTGGAGCTCGTGGCAGACGGCACGACAGCCCTTCCGGCGGGGCCCCACGCCGAGCGGTTTGCGGCGGGGCACGCCGCCGACGACGGCCGGCTGGTGTCGGCGGCGCGTGACGGCGATCGCGCCGCGTTCACGTCGCTGTACGAGCGCTACGCGCGCGTGGTGCACGGGCTGCTGGTCGCGCGCGTCGGCCCGGAGCATGCCGAGGATCTCGTGCAGGACGTGTTTCTCACCGCCTGGCGCCGCCTCGACGACCTGCGCGATCCGGCGGCGTTCGGCGGCTGGCTGGTCGTGATCACGCGCAACCGCGCCATGGACTTTCACCGCCGTCCCGCCGAGTTCGTCGAGCTGCCCGAGGACGTGCCGATCGCTGACGATGCGTCGAAGCGCGCGGAGGCGCGCGCGGCGCTCGACGCGATTCGCGCGCTGCCCGAGGCGTATCGCGAGACGCTGGTGATGCGCCTCGTCGAAGGGTTGAGCGGGCCGGAGATTGCGATGCGCACGGGGCTGACGCCGGCGTCGGTGCGCGTGAACCTGCACCGCGGGATGAAGCTGCTGCGCGAGAAACTGCAACGATGAGCGACGACACGCGCGACGATTATTTGTGGAGCGCGACGGGTACGCCCGATCCGGAGATCGCGCGCCTCGAGGCGCTGCTGGCGCCGTACGCGCATCGCGGGACGCCGCCGCCGCTGCCGCTCCGAATGCCGCGGCGCCGCGTCTGGCGCGTGGTGCTGCCGGTGCTCACCGCGGCCGCCTCGCTGATGCTCGTCGTCAGCGCGGCGTGGCTGTCGTATGCGTCGCGCAGCGCGGGAGCGTGGTCGGTCCAGTCACTCGCGGGAAAGCCCGCCGTCGCCGGGGCGCCGGTCAACGGGCCGTCGAAGCTCGGCGTCGGCCAGGTGCTCACGACCGACGCGCAGTCGCGCGCGCGGATCGCGGTCGGACAGATCGGGCGCGTCGACGTCGAGCCCAATAGCCGCGTGCGGCTGATGCAGTCGCGTCCTGGCGAACATCGCATGGCGCTCGATCGCGGCCGCATCGCGGCGCAGATCTGGGCGCCGCCCCGCTACTTCTTCGTCAACACGCCGTCGGCAACGGCAATCGATCTCGGGTGCGCGTACACGCTCGACGTCGATGCCGCCGGGGCCGGCATGATTCGCGTCACCCACGGCTGGGTCGCGTTCGAATATGACGGGCGCGAGTCGTTCATCCCGGCAGGGGCGGTGTGCGCGACCCGTCCGGGCTTTGGCCCCGGCACCCCGCGTTTCGCGGACGCGCCGGCTGACTTCGACCGAGCCCTGCCCGTGCTCGACTTCTCGGCGCCGAACGATCCGCGGCGGCGCGAGGCGCTCGACGCGTTGCTTGCCGCGGCGCGGCCGCGCGACGGCCTGACCCTGTGGCACCTGCTGTCGCGGGGCAGCGCAGAGGAACGCGCGAAGGTGTACGATCGGCTCGCCACCCTGGTCCCGCCGCCGGCCGCGGCCTCGCGGGACGCGATCGCGCGCGCGGACCGGCGCGCGCTCGACGCGTGGTGGAACGAGCTTGGCCTCGACAGCGCGTCATGGTGGCGCGTCTGGAAAAGTCCCTGGCGGGAATAGCCTGTAGCCATGCGCGCAGCCCGGTACCTCCGCTGGTTCCTCGTCTCGATCCTCGTCCTGTTCGTCCTCATCCAGTTCGTTCGGCCGGCGCGAACCAATCCGGTGGCCGACCCGTCGGCGAATTTGATGAAGCACGCGACGCCCGAGGTCGCGCGGATCTTCAGCCGCGCGTGCCGCGATTGTCATTCGAACGAGACCGTGTGGCCAATCTACAGCCAGGTCGCGCCCGCATCGTGGCTGCTCGCCTACGACGTGCGCGAAGGGCGCGA
Source organism: Acidobacteriota bacterium (assembly GCA_046734675.1). Taxonomy (GTDB): domain Bacteria; phylum Acidobacteriota; class Vicinamibacteria; order Vicinamibacterales; family 2-12-FULL-66-21; genus QHWT01. The sequence goes on along the minus strand of JBKPRU010000278.1, from coordinate 2,626 downwards.
CCACTTCAACTACTCGGAGTGGACCGCGATCGATCCCGACGACCAGGACAAGCTGCTCGGCGGCGTCTGCAGCCTCACCAAGCGCGGCCGCATGCCGATGCGCAAGTACCTGTGGCTGCATCCAACCGCCAAGCTCTCCTCCACCGACGTTCAGACGCTGTGCGCGTGGTCGGAGAAGATGCGCGACACCATCCAGTAGAGCCAGCATTCCAATTCGGCGCCTCTGAAGAGGCGCCCTAACACCTGCACCATGTAGGGCGGGTCTTTAGACCCGCCGCATATGTAGTGCGCTACGTACATGCCGCGGCCGCGTTCGCGCTGCCGGGCTGGGAATGTGACGCGCGCGACCAATCTCGTCGCTCAAATCGCTGTAACGAAACCATTCGCGCTGGCACCTGCGTTGCCTTTGCTGCGCCGGTGACCATGCGACGAAGAATCCTGATCGCGGCCGTGCTCACGTCCGCCGTAATCGTGTGGACGGGATCGGCGGCGGCGCTCGCGCTCGCGTGGCGATTCGCCGGCGAGCTGGAGCGCGCGACCGGCCTCGCGCGCATCGCGCCGCGACCGCAGGCGACGATCGTCTACGACCGCAACAACCATCCGGCGTTCTCCTTTTACATGGAGCAGCGCATCGACGTGCCCCTCGACGCGATGTCGCCGCACATCGTGCGCGCGTTTCTCGCCGTGGAAGATCGGCGCTTCTTCTCGCATCACGGCCTCGATCCGCAGCGCATCCTCAAGGCCGCGTGGCGGAACTGGCGGGCCGGCCGCATTCTCGAAGGGGGAAGCACGATCACGCAGCAGCTCGCGCGCGCCGAGCAGCTGACCCCGGCGCGCACGTTCGATCGCAAGATTCGCGAGGCGGTGCTCGCGGTTCAATTGGAACGGCGCTATTCGAAGAACGCGATTCTCGGCGCGTATCTCAACACGGTGTACTTCGGCGACGGCTACTACGGCGTCGAAGCGGCGTCGCGTGGCTATTTCGGGAAGGCGGCGTCGGCGCTGGAGCCGCACGAAGCGGCGCTGCTCGCCGCGATCGTCCGGTCCCCGTCCGGCTACTCGCCGTCGGCTGCACCGAAGCGCGCGCTCGCGCGGCGCAATCTCGTGCTGCGTCTGATGCGTGCCACGGGACAGTTGAGTGACGACGAGTACCGGCAGGCCGTCGTGCGGCCGCTGCGCACGAGCGGCACGCCCGCGGCCGTCACCGCGGCCGCCTCGCTCAATGGCGACTGCGGGCAGTACTTTCAGGAAGAAGTCCGCCGCGAGTTGACCGAGCGCTTCGGCGGGCAGAAGGTGCTGACCGGAGGTCTGCGCGTCTACACCGGTTACGACCCGTCCATGCAGTGCGACGGCGAGCGCGCGATCGCGACGCGCATCGCGCAGATCGTGAAGCTCCGTCCCAAGGCGCGCGACCTGCAGGGCAGCCTCGTCGCCATCGATCCGGCTTCGGGTGAAGTGCGCGCGATCGTCGGCGGACGCGACTTCGCCGCGAGCAGCTTCGACCGCGCGACGCAGGCCCGCCGCCAGCCCGGCTCCGCCTTCAAGCCAATCATCTATGCGGCGGCGCTCGAGCGCGGCTATGCGCCTGGATCGATCCTGCGCAATCTCGACGAGCCGATCATGACCGCGCAGGGCCCATGGCTGCCCGGCGGCGAGCACGAGGAGCCGGAGTACACGCTGCGATCGGCGCTGAAGATTTCGAGCAACCGCGCCGCGGCGCAGCTGCTCCAGCAGGTGGGGCTGAGCGTGACCGAGTACTACGCGCAGCGCCTCGGCATCGCGTCCGAGCTGCCGTCGGTGCCGTCGCTGGCGCTCGGCACCGGCGGCGTGACGCTGCTCGAGCTCACGTCGGCGTATGGTGTTTTTGCCAATCAAGGGATCGCGGTGGCGCCGCATCTCGTCGTGCGCGTGGAGGACAAGGACGGGCGCACGCTCTGGGATGTGGCGCCGCCGCGTCGGCCGGTCTTGAACCGCTCGACGGCATTCCTGATGTCGAGCATGCTGGCCGACGTCATCCAGTCGGGGACGGCCACACCGGTCGGCGCCGCTGGATTCAAGCTGCCGGCGGCCGGCAAGACCGGCACGACCGACGATTACGCCGACGCCTGGTTCGTCGGATACACGCCGCATCTCGTCGCCGGAGTCTGGTTCGGCATGGATCGGCCGATGCCGATCATGAACCGCGGCTTCGCGAGCATCGTCGCGGTGCCGGCGTGGGCGGAGTTCATGAAGAAGGCGACGGCGGGCGACAAAGCGGCGTGGTACGCGCCGCCGTCCGACGTCGAGAAGGTGGCGATCTGCCGCTTGAGCGGGAAGCTCGCGACCGACGCCTGCCGTCACGACGCGCGGGTGCCCGATCCGTTGTTCGGCGGTACCGTGACCAACGGCGACGACCAGGGCTACGCGCTCGCGTCAGCGTCCGCGGCCACGGATGCGCCGATGGTGTTCGAGGACTACTTCCCGATCTCCAGCGCGCCCTCGGAGACGTGCGACAGGCACGGCGCGGGCGCGGCGACAGTCGACGGGCTCGTCGGATCCGCCGGAGAGTTCTCCGTCCAGCCCGCGTCTCTGTCATCGGGCTCGCGGTTGTACGTCGAACGCATCCCGCGAGCGGACGGCACGACGC
>JBKPRU010000277.1:0-21367 GCA_046734675.1 Acidobacteriota bacterium | reverse complement strand
CGTGTGCATCCGTGGTGTCAACTGTGACGCGCCCATCGGGGCCCTGTCAAACGCGCTACCCCAGAAGCATGTGCACGAGATCGCGGATCACGAAAAACGCGAAAAAGGCATAGAACGCCGAGCACGCGAGCAGGCCCGCCTGCCGCAAGGCTCCCGGACGGATCGCCGGCGGCAGGAAGCGCCGATTCACCAGGAAGATCTGCACGCCGGCAATCGCCAACACCACGCCCGCCATGTTCGCGAGAATCTTGAAGAGCTGGAACGGCGAGGCAGAGCGGATGACGAACGCGCCCCAGATCGAGAAGACGATCAGGATGCCGTAGTAAATCGTGCGGATGCCGTTCCGCCAGTCGCGCGCGCGCGGCGACGACATCCACGCCGCGTCCGTAACCGTGCGGACCAGGATGTCCGTGTTTCCGAGCTGCGTCTTGAACAGGATCCAGAAGCCGTTGAAGAGCGTGAGGAACCAGAAGCCGGGCCAGATGTGCGCGAGGTAGTTCGCCTGATACGTGCCCGCCGCGAGCCCTTGCAGGTCGGTCCCCTGCGGAACGATCGCGGTCGCAAGGTTCACGTTCAGGAACATGCCGAGGAAGCAGAACAGACCCCAGACCCAGATTTGATCCGCGCGCACGTAGCGCATCCACAGTCGCCAGCGCGCGAGGTTCTCCGCGGTCGTGGGAAACACGCTGCCGACGTGCGACAACTGGATGGCGTGGCCGCCGACGGCGCTCGGAATCGCGCCGACGATCGATCCCATGCCGAACCCCTTGTCGCGGACCCAGTTCGTGACGGTCAGATTGCCGATGCCGCCCGAACCGGCGGTCGCGGCCAGCGCGCCGATCAGCCCCCAGTCGAGCGGCGACTGCAGTCCGCTCAGCTTGAAGAATCCGGCAAAGGTCTGTGCCCAGTGCGCAAACGGTACGAACAGAACGTTGACCGTGACCAGGAACAGAAAGACGACCGCCAGCATCGTCCAGGCGAAGTACTCGAGCATGCGCTCGATGGTGCCGCCGAACGACAGGATCAGGACGATCGCGCCAATCAGCACGGTCGCAATCCACGCTTGCGCGGCTTGATCGGGTGCGCCCGGCATGCGTCCCATCCACGCGCCGAAGAGCGTTGCCGCGGCGCTACCCGCGAGCGCGGGCCAGCCAAGCTGAAAGAACCCGAGAACCGAGTAGAACACCGCCCAGAACTTCGGTCCGGGGCGCAGCCGCATGATGCCGCCGTAGATTGGCTCGCCGGTGTAGAGCGTGTAGCGGATCGCTTCGAGGTTGAAGAACACCTGCAGCACGATCGCGATCGTCGCAATCAAGAAGATCGACGACGAGTACTTCACGGCCGCCGCGGGACCGACCAGCCATTCGCCGCCGCCGATCGACGTGGCCGCCATGATCGCGCCCGGACCGATCACTCTCAGCATGTTGCGGACGGTGAAGGGCGGGGGTGCAGGAAGATCGGCAACGTTCCATGCGGGCAGGGCGCCGTGGTCGGGTGGAACCGTACGGGAGCCGGGAGCCTGGCCGTGTGCGCGCAAGGGGCGCAGTCTAGCACGCGGCATATATTTGCCGCCCTCGACGCTCACCCTTCTGTGGCATGCCGCCGAGGAAACTGGCGCGGAATCGCTGGCGCGAATCCCCGACTGGTGACATGATGCAGCGGCCGCATCGGGCCCCGCGCGCGATGTCGGCATGCCCCGAAATTCTGCTTCGTGAGGTCTCGCCGACGATGGTGGGCGCGAGCCTGTCGCACTATCGCATCCTCGGCCAGCTGGGCGCCGGAGGGATGAGCGCCGTCTATCACGCGCTCGACACGGACCTCGGCCGCGCCGTTGCAATCAAGCTGCTCCGCCCCGAGTTCGCTCTCGAACCCGATCGCCAGCAACGCTTCCTGCAGGAGGCGCGCGCGGCCGCGGCGCTGCAGCACCCGAATATCTGCACCGTGCACGAGGTCGGCCGCGCCGGCGACGAGCTGTTCATCGTCATGCAGCTGATCGATGGCCGGACGCTCGCAGAGTGTCTCGCATCGGGGCCGATTCCGGCCGCCCGCTTGCGCCACATCGCGGTGCAGCTCGCCGACGCGCTTGGCGCCGCCCACGCGAGCGGAATCGTGCATCGCGACCTGAAGCCGTCGAACGTGATGATCGGGCCTGACGATCGCGTCACGGTGCTCGATTTCGGCGTGGCCGCGATTGCCGCCGATCGCGTGTACGACCCGGACGGAACGACCGCGATCGGCCGGCGTCCCCTCACCGAGACGGGAGAGGTCGTCGGCACGATCGGTTATCTGTCGCCCGAGCAGATCCGCGGCGAACATGCGGGCCCGGAGAGCGACGTGTTCGCGGTCGGCGTGACGTTGTACGAAGCGGCAACAGGACGGAATCCCTTCGTCCGAAGCGCGCCTCTTCAAACGCTCGCGGCGCTCCTCGACGACATCCCGCCGCCGATCCGCGCGTCGATGCAAGGCTTCCCCGCCGACCTCGACGAGATGTGCGCGCGATGCCTCCACAAGCGTCCCGAGCGGCGCTTCAGCGACGGCGCTGCGCTCGCGGCTGCGTTGCGCGGTCGCGCGCAGATCGAGAGTGCACCCGAGGGGATTCCACGCCGTCGGTCGATCGCGGTGCTGCCGTTTGCGACGCTGCAGGCGCAACCCGGCGACGAGTTCCTCGGCGAAGCGCTGGCCGCCGAAATCATCACGCGTCTCGCGCGCAGCAAAGGGCTTCGCGTCACCTCGCGCAGCTCCACCCTTCGCTTTCGCGGGACGGGAGCCGACGCGGCGCAGATCGGCCGGGAGCTCGACGTGCAGACGATCCTGGAGGGCGGGATCGCGAGAATCGGCGGCCGCTATCACATCACGCTGCAGCTGCTCGACGCAGCCAACGGGTTCTGCGTGTGGGCCGACAAGTACGAATGCGCGCAGGACGAACTGTTCGACGTCCAGGAGGCGGTTGCGCACCGCGTGGCACGCGCGCTGCGCGCACGGCTCTCGTCACCGGCGGCCGCCACCGAAGCGCCGGCCGGCGTGAACGCCCGCGCCTTCGAGCTGTACCTGCAGGGAAAGGCGCTCTACTACCGTTTCAACAGCACCGACAATCTGCTCGCCATCGAAGCCTTCCGGCGCGCCCTCAAACTCGATCCCGCGTACGCGCGCGCGCACGCGGCAATCGCCAGCGCGTGCATGGCGCGGCTCGAGCGCGAATGGGAGACCGACGAAGCCCGGTGGATCGGCGAAGCGCTGCAGGCGTGCGAGCGCGCGATCGCAACGGACGCGTGGTTATCGGACGCCTATGCCGCGCGCGGGCTCGTGTTCGTCCGCCAGCATCGACTCGTGGAGGCGGAAGCGGAGTTCCGGCGCGCGCTCGCGATCAACGCCAACGACGACATCGCCCACAGCATGCTCGGGCGTCTGTTCTTCGAGCGCGGCGACCTCCGTCAGGCGGCGCGCGCCTTCCGCCGCGCGCTGAAGATCAGTCCCGACTACGTGTGGTGCTGGAACGACCTCGCGTGGGTCGAATGGCTCCTCGGACGCTTCGAGCAGACGGGGCGCGCCCTCGGCCGGGTGCTCGCGATCAACCCGCTCGACGAGATCGCGCGCGTCGGCATCGCGACCGAACACTACTTTCGCGGCGAGCTGGACGAAGCGGTCGCAATCGCGCGCAAGTCGATGGAAATCAACCCGCATCATCCCTACTCCCGCCCGGTCGTGGCGGTCGCGCTCGCCGCACAGGGGCGGGTTACTGAGGCGGAGGCGCTCTGCCGCGAGGCGCTCGCCGACCGTCCGAACGAGTTCCTCACGAGCGCCGGGCTCGCCCTGGTCTACGCGCTCGCGCACGACGAACCGCGGCTCGCGGAGGTGAACGCACGCGCGCTGGCCATCCCGGCGGATCGCGCGCCGCTGAACGTCAACATCGCGATCCATTTCGCGTTCCTGCAGCGCCCCGAGATCGCACGCCTGTGGCTCCGGAAAGCGTTCCACGAAGGACTGCGCAGCACGATCGTCCTCGAGCGCAACCCGCTGCTGCGCCAGTTCGCCCCGGCCCCTTGACGTTGTGTTGCGCGCGGAGGGTGGACGATGGACCAACTCTTCCTGATGTTGATCACGATCGCCGACGGACTCAAACGTGATCGCCGCCAGCTGGCGGCGTGGATGGACGAAATCGAAGGCGGGTACATGGACGAGTTCGCCGTGCCGTCCGTCGCGCACGTCGCCCTCGAAGGCCCGTTCGATTTCGCCCTGCTGTTCAAGAGTTCGACCGAGGGCGTGATGTTCCTCGAGAACGCGATCAGGGAGAGAGGCGGCAGAGGGGTCTGGATTCTGACGATGCCCGCCACCGAACTGGACGAGTACCCGGACCGCTCATATCCAGGCCGGTCACGTCCCGTCGGGCAATAGACCGGAGGGCACGACGCCCCGCTCCCCAGGGGCGCTACGCGCCCTTCTTCGTGTCGACCTTGCCCCGCAGCACGGCGCCTTCGACGACGGCGAGCTTGGTCGACGTGATATTCCCTTCGACCGTGCCCGTATGCCGCACGTCGACCTTGTCGCGCGCGGTGATCGAGCCGTGAACCGCACCGAAGATCGTGACGGTCGCGGCCGTGATGTCGGCGCGGATGTCCGCGTCCGGCCCCACGATCAGCGCGTGCTCGCGGACATTGATCGTGCCTTCGACGCGGCCGTCGATGGTCATGTCCTCGGAGCTCGTCAGCTCCCCCTTGAACACGACGGACTTGCCCACCCACGCGACCACACGCCGCTCGTCGTGCGGGCGTCCGCCCGCGCCGGACGCGGGCGCCGGCGGCAGGCCAGAGATCGGATCCTGAAGCTGTGCTTGAGTCGCCATCACGGACTCATTGTGCGGTCCGCCGCGCGGGCGCGTCAATGACGAGTTCTGGGAGAGCGCGTGCAATATCGTGAGCGCGTCCTCGTCAATTCGCGCGTAGCACCGTCAGCGGATCCACACGCGAGGCGCGATAGGCGGGCACCACGCTCGCGATGAGCGCGACGAACGCGAGCGCCGCGGCGACGCCGGCGAGCATCAGCGGGTCCGATGGGTTCACGCTGAACACGAGTTTGCGGAGCAGTTGCGCTGACGCCAGCGCCGCGCCGGCGCCAATCGCGATGCCGATCACCGCGGGGGTCATACCCTCGATGATCACCAGCCGCAGCACGTCCGAGGTGCGCGCGCCGAGCGCGGTCCTGATGCCGATCTCGCGACTGCGTCCGCGCACGATATACGAGAGCACGCTGTAGATGCCGACCGACGCCAGCGCCAGCGCGACGGCCGAGAAGACGCCGAGGAGCAGCGCGCTGAAGCGCTGCGAGGTCAGCGTCTCGTCGAGCACCTGATCCATCGTCTTGATGTCTTCGACGGGCTGATCGGGATCGATCGCGCGGATCACTCCGGCCGCGGCCTGCGCAATCGTCAGCGGCGGCACCGACGTCCGCATCGTCAGCACCAGCGAGTCCAGCGGCAGCTCGCGCGTGTATTCGTAGACCGTCGGCATCACCGGCTCGGACAGATCCCCCTGCTTCACGTCGCCGACGATGCCAATCACCTGCTTCATGTCGGTCTTCGACTGGAGCGGCAGCGTCACGCGCTTGCCGATCGGGTCTTCGTCGTTCCACAGCAGCCTCGCGGCCGCGCGGCTGACCAGCATCACGTTGACGTCGCCGTCGGCGACGTCGCGTCCGCGGAAGAGCGGGATTTCGAGCGCTCGCAAGTACCCGGGCGTAATCTTGCGCACCGCAACCGTGGGCTGCTCGCGCGGCGACAACTCGGGGCGCCCCTCGAGGACGATCGGCTGCACCGATCCACCGAGCACCGGGAGATCGTCGACCGCTCCGGCGGCGGTGACGCCTGGCAGCGCGCGCACGCGCTGCAGTGCGTCGTTGAAGAACGCGCTCATCCGCGCCGGCGTCTGGTATTTGGTCTGCGGCACGGACACCCGCATCGTCAGCACGTCGTGAGAGTTGAACCCGGCGTCGACGTAACGGAGCGCGAACAGGCTGCGCAGCATCACGGCCGCGCCCATCAGCAGGACCACCGAGAGCGCGACCTCGCAGACGATGAGCACGCGGCGGGTGCGAATGCCGACCGCGCCGTCGCTGCGGCCGCCTTCCTTCAAGGCGTCGTTGAGATCGGAACGCCCCGCCCGCAGCGCCGGCAGCGCGCCGGCGAGAATGCCGGTCACAATCGACGCCCCGATCACGAACAGGACGACGCGGCCGTCGATCGAGATCTCGTCGGCGCGCGGAATCTGATTGGCGAGGAGCGACGCCGCCGCCTGAAGCGCGGTGCGCGCGAGCAGCAGGCCCGCCGCGCCGCCCGCAAACGCGAGCACCAGCGCTTCGATGAGGAGCTGCTGGAAGACACGCCCGCGTCCCGCGCCGAGCGCGGAACGAATCGCGATCTCTTTGCGGCGGGCGAGCGCGCGCGCGAACAGCAGATTGCCGACGTTCGCACAGGCAATCAGCAGCACGAGCCCGACGGCCGCGAGCAGCATCACGAGCGTCATCCGGACGTCGCCGACGATCAGCTCCTGCAGCGGCACGACCGTCGCGCCCCAACCAGCGTTCTCCTGTGGATAGGCCTCTTCGAGGCGCTTCGAAATGAGGTCCATTTCCGACTGCGCCTGCGTGTAGGTCACGCCCGGATGCAGTCGCGCGATCACCTGCGCGTTGTGGTTCTCGCGCACGGCGCGCTGCGCGTCCGTGTAGGCCACCGGCACCCACATGTCGCGCGCGGTGATTGCCCACGACGCGACCGTGAAGGACGGGGGCATGACGCCGACGATCGTGTAGGCCTCGCCATCCAGCGTGAGCGTGCGGCCGACGACGTCGCGGGCGCGGCCGAAGTGGCGCTTCCAGAAGCCGTCGCTGATCACGACCACGTGCGAGCGCGCCGGCGAATCCTCTTCGCGCAGGAGCACGCGGCCGAGGGCGGCGCTCGCCTGCGCGACCTCGAAGAACCCGTCGCCGACGGCGCCGGCGACAATCGCCTCGGCGTTGCCGCCGCCCGTGAGGATGAACTGACGGAAGCGGTAGATCGCCATCCCGTCGAACATCTTCGCATCGCGCTTCCAGTCGTAGAAGTTCGCCGGCGACACCGAGAAGCGGTGAATGCCCGGGAAGGTCGCCTGCGGCGGCTCGTGGAAGAGGCGCACGAGCCGTTCCGGCTCGTGGAACGGCAACGGCCGCAGCAACACGGCGTTGACGATGCTGAAGATGGCCGTGTTGGCGCCGATGCCGAGCGCCAGCACCAGGATGACGGCCAGCGCAAACGACGGCGCGCGCCACAGCACGCGAAGGGCATAACGAAGATCAGCGGCAAGCGTGCGCACGAGCGGGTCTCCCTGAGAACGTGACAAGTGAAGCGACGGCGGTTGCGGCGGCGCGATCGCGCAGCGCACCGTTTGACGCCAGAACCAGCGACGCGCGGCGGCGGGCGACGCGGCACTGCGCTGGTGGAACTCTTCTTCGAGATCACCGAGCACGAAGTCCCGCCAGTCGGCGGGGACGCGGCGCGTCAGCAGCCAGACGGCCAGGCCCGGCGGATTTGCGTTCATTTCGTTTCGAGGCGGCGTTCGAGGCCGTCGGCCATCGCGGTGAACGCGCGGTAGGCGTGCCGGAGTGCGGCCTCACCGGCGGGCTCGAGCGCATAGAACTTGCGGCGACGTCCGCCGCGCTGCGCGGTCGGCTCGCCGGTCCACGACCGCAGCAGCCCCTTGCTCTCGAGACGATCCAGCGTCGTGTAGACGGCGTTGATCGAGACGTCGCGTCGGGAGCGCTCGTGGATCTCCTGGCGGATGCGCGCCCCGTACGCGTCGGCTTCGAGGCGGAGCACCCCGAGCAGGACGAGCTGCTCGAAATCGCCGAGCACGGGCGGCACAGATTTAAACCACATTGTGGGTAATATACGCCAATTCGGCTCGGAAGTTTCAAATCGAACCAGCGGCGTAACGTCCGGCGGGTCTAAAGACCGCCCTGCACCTGTCTCGTGTAGAGCGCCTCTTTGGCAGGTTGCTGAAGCTAGCGCCTCGCGGTAGGGCGCCTCTTAGAGGCGCCGTCGTCGAGGCGCACTAAAGGTGCGCCCTACCGCGCAGCCGCGCCTCTTTGGACAGAGGCGCCAGACTGGTGACGCCGGCTTTGTACTCAGAGGACAGCGTTGGCTTTGATGACTTCGCGATAGAAGTCGGCGCTCAGTTTGGGTGTGCGCTTCTGCGTCGCATAGTCGACGTAGTGCAGGCCGAACCGGTTCGTGTAGCCGTCGGCCCACTCGAAGTTGTCCATGAGGCTCCACAGGAAATAGCCGCGGACCGGCACTCCGTCGGCGACAGCGCGCTGCAGCTGCGCGAGGTAGTTCCGTAGATACATGACGCGATCGGTGTCGTACACCTTGCCATCCTTCGCGGGCACGTCCGAAGAAGAGCAGCCGTTCTCGGTGATGTAGATCTCGCGGACGTTCCAGACGTCAGCGAGGTGCTTCGGTCCCCAATAGAGCGCTTCCGGCCCGACGAACAGCCACGGCGACGCCATGTGCGGGAACGACGGCGGGTGCGGCACGACCGCGAAGCCCACCGGAGACGAAGCGTCGGCGCGCACGTAGATCGGCGTGTAGATGTTGATGCCGACGAAGTCGAGCGGGCTTGAAATGATTTTGAGATCGTCGGACGTGAACTCCGGCGCGTTTGCGCCGGCGTTCTTCAGGTAGGCGTCCGTGTACTTCCCTTCCTGAATGACCGTGATGTACTGCGCGTTCACCTCGCGCGTCGCGCGATGCGCCGCGTCGATGTGCTCACGCGTCTCGATCACCGGCGCACACACGGTCATGTTCTCCGCCACGCCCACCTTCGTGCCCGGCTTCGCGCGGGCGCGAATCGCCTGCACGGCGAGCCCGTGGCCCAGCACGGCGTGATGACGCGTTTGATTGAATCGCTTCGGCGGCAGCTTCAATCCTGGCGCGTGGATGCCGAGGCCGTAACCGAGCTCGATGAACGCGCCGAATTCGTTGATCGTGAAGATGTACTTCACGCGATCCGACAGCTTCTCGGCGACGTAGCCTGCGTAGTCCGCAAACGCCTTCGACGTCTCACGCGACTCCCATCCGCCGCCGCGGTCTTGCAGCGCCTGCGGCAGGTCCCAGTGATAGAGCGTCGCGAACGGCTCGATCCCGTTCGCCTTCAGCTCGTCGACGAGGCGGTTGTAGAAGTCGAGTCCCTTCGGGTTCGGCTGGCCGCTCCCCTGCGGGAACACGCGTGGCCACGCAATCGAGAAGCGATAGGTCTTGACGCCCAGCGCCTTCATCAACTGCACGTCGTCCTTGTAGCGGTGGTAGTGATCGTCGGCGACGTCGCCGTTCGCGTCGTTCACGACTTTTCCGGGCGTATGCGCGAAGGTGTCCCAGACCGACGGCAGCCGCCCGTCTTCGGCGGCGGCGCCTTCCACCTGATACGACGCGGTCGCCGTCCCCCACAGAAATCCTGACGGGAACGTGCGCCGGCCCGACGATGTTTGCTCGCGTGTTTGCGATGCTGCGAACGTCGAGGACGGAGGGAGCGCAATGCCTACGGCGGCGGCGCCGGCCGCGCCGGCGAACTGGCGGCGGGTGATCCTGGAAGCCATCGGGGAGAGACCTCCTCGCCGCCAGAGCGTATCAAGTTCGCAGGCTCTCGACACACGCGCGCGCGGGTCAATGCCAAATGCCGCATGTCAAACGTCAATGCCGAATGCCGAATCCGGGCATCGCCGCTACCCTCCGGCCATCGCGCCGACGACGACGAATGGCTCGGCGCCGCGGGCGACCGCCTCGGGAAGCGGAACATCGGGAGATTCGTGCGAGAGATCTTCTTCACACGCAAAGAACCGCACGAAGGCGCGCCGGCGCTGCGTCACGTGATCGCGGATCGTCCCCTCGAGCACCGGGTACGCGGCTTCGAGCGCATCGAGCACCGCGCGCTGCGTGACGTTGCCACGCACCTCCAGCGACACTTCGTCGTCCACGTTGGCGAGCGTCCGCAAGTGCGCCGGAAGAACGACCCTGATGATTGGCGTATCCGTGTCCATCCGTGTATATCCGTGGTGGATCTCTCCGCCTGTATCCGTGGGAACGATCACGCGAGCGTCTGCACCTCCACCGACAGCACCGGCGGGAGATCGCGGACGATCGGCGCCCAGCTGTTGCCCGCATCGGCCGAGGCGTAGACCTGCCCGCCCGTGGTCCCGAAGTACACACCGCAGGAGTCGAGCGCGTCAACCGCCATCGCGTCGCGCAAGACGTTCACGTAGCAGTCGCGCTGCGGCAGGCCGTTGGTGAGCGGCTCCCACTCGTTCCCGCCGGTTTTGCTCCGATAGACGCGCAGCTTGCCGTCGGGCGGGAAGTGCTCGGAGTCGCTCTTGATCGGCACGACGTAGATCGTTTCCGGCTCGTGCGCGTGCACGTCGATGACGAACCCGAAATCGGTCGGCAGGTTGCCGCTGACCTCGCGCCACTCGTCGCCGCCGTTGTCGGTGCGCATGATGTCCCAGTGCTTCTGCATGAACAGCACGTTCGGGCGCGAGCGGTGCATCGCGATGCGGTGGACGCAGTGCCCGACCTCCGCTTCCGGCTTCGGGATGCCTTCCGATTTCAATCCGCGATTGATCGGCTTCCACGTCGTCCCGCCGTCGTCGGTCCGAAACGCACCGGCCGCGGAGATCGCGATGTACATGCGATCGTGCTTGCTCGGATCGATGAGGATGGTGTGAAGGCAGAGACCGCCTGCGCCCGGCTGCCAGTTCGGGCCCGAGCCGTGGCCCCGAAGTCCCGCGAGCTCGTGCCAGGATTGCCCGCCATCGGTGGATCGGAAGAGCGCGGCGTCCTGCACGCCGGCATAGACCGTGTCGGCATCGCTGAGCGACGGCTCGAGATGCCACACGCGGGCGAACTCCCACGGGTGCGGCGTGCCGTCGTACCACTGATGCGTCCCGGGCACGCCGTCGTAGACGAACTTGTTGCCCGCGGTCTCCCAGGTCTTCCCGCCGTCATTCGATCGCTGAATCACCTGCCCGAACCAGCCGCTCGACTGCGACGCGTAGATGCGGTTCGGATCGACCGGCGATCCTTTGACGTGGTAGATCTCCCATCCCGCGAAGTGCGGACCGCTGACGTCCCACTTCTCTCGCTTGCCGTCCGCGGTGAGCACGAAGGCGCCCTTCCGGGTTCCTACCAGCACACGTACTCCACTCATGCGACAACTCCCTCACCAATTCGCTACACCTGTGAGCTCACATCCACGGAGAGGCCGGAGAGCTCGGAAAGACCAATCAAAGTGGTCACGGAAAAACCAAAGACCCGTTCTCTCCGTCCTCTCCGTGCTCTGCGTCCTCGTCAGTTCACGAACGCTGAAATTACTCTGACCGCAGCGCCTGAACGACGTCGACCCGGGACGCGCGCGCGGCGGGCATCAGCGACGCCGCGATGGCGGCCGCGACGAGGAGCGCCGCGGCGCCGACGAGGGGCGCCGCGCCGGGGATGCGGACCTCCTGCACGTAAGTCCCGGCAAAGCGGGTGAGCAGGATGCCGCCAATCGCGCCGGTAACAATACCGGCGGCCGCGATGCCGGCGCCCTCCCCGAGCACGCGCGTGAGCAGGTGCCGCGGCGCGGAGCCAATCGCCAGCCGGATCCCGAACTCGCGCGTCCGCGCGCTGACCGAGAACGCCAGCACACCCGCCACGCCGACGATCGCGATCGTCAGCGCGACCCCGGCGAACCCGCCGAACACCAGCGCATTCAACCGATTCGGCGCGAGCACTTCGGCGCGCACGTCCGCGAGCGTTGCCGCGCGTTCGACCGGCTGGTCCGCGGACAAATCGCGGATGATGCGCGTGATCGTCGGCACCAGCGCATACGGATCCGATTTCGTGTGCACGAACAACCGGCCGCCGCCGATCTCCTGTTCGAACGGATGGTAGATGCTCATGGCCGGACCCGGGACGATGTTCTCGTCGTCCACGTCGGCGGCGATGCCGACGATGCGGCGCGGCCCGCTGCTGACGTCGATGAACTGCATCACCGGATCGGTCCACATGAACTTGCGGTTCAGCGCGTCGCGGTTCGGGAACATCCGCTGCGCGACGCTCTGGCTGATGATGACGACCGGCTCCGCGCCGCGTCGATCCGCATCGGTGAAGTCGCGGCCGGCGATGATCGGCACGCCGAGCGCGGCGAAGAATCCCGGCGAGATGGTCCGGAACCGCCCGCGCGGATCCTCTTCTCCGTTCGCTTTCGCGTAGCCCTCGACGCTGAACTGGAACCCCGGGCCGAACCCTCCCGCGTCGCGCCACGGCACGATCGTGCCGACCGCGACGCGCTCCACGCCGGGGAGCTCCGAGATGCGCTGCAGCGCGTCCTTGTAGAAGCGCACCACCTGGTCGGGCGTCCGGCCGTACGACATCACCGGGACGTGCAGCGCGAGCACGTTCGACATGTCGAAGCCGGTCCGCGCCGACTGCAGCGACAGCAGCGTCGTCAGCAGCATGCCAGCGCCGGCGAGCAGGACGAACGAGGCCGCGATCTGCGTGATCGCGAAGGCGCGCAGGCGGCGGTTCGTCGCGGTCGTGATGCGCACGCCGCCGGTCGCGAGGCTCAGCCCGTTGGCACGCGACGACTGGCCGGGCAGCCGCGGGACGAAGGCCAGCAGCACCGCGGCGGCGATCGCCAGGCCGACGCCGACCCAGAGCAGACTCGCATCGACGGTCAGGTCGAGCGCGCGCACCGAGAACCGCGCCGCGTAGCGCGAGAGGATCGCGACCGAGGGCCATGCGACGATGACGCCGAGCAGCGCGCCCGCGCCGCAGAGCAGGATGCTTTCCGCCAGCAGCGCGCGCCGCAGCGCGGCGCCGCTTGCGCCCAGTGCGGCACGGATCGCCAGTTCGCCTTCGCGCCGTACCGAGCGCGCGAGGATCAGGTTGGCGACGTTCGAACAGGCGATCACGAACACGAGCGCCGATGCCGCCAGCAACACGAGCAGCACGGTGCGCGCATTCGACGTGATCTGATCGCGAAGGCGCACCGCTTCGATCCTGAAGTCGGCCTTCTGCGAATACGCCTCGCGGTGGTCCCGCACCATCGCGGCGTGCACCGTCCGGAGCTCCGCGCGCGCCGCGTCGAGATCCGCGCCAGGCGCCAGGCGTCCGAACAGCTCCGTCATGCGGTGCACGCGTCCGGTCACCATCGTTGCCGAGAGGTGGTGCGGGCTGGTCACGACGTTAGCGATGATCTCGGTCTCCGACGGATATGGCACCGACGGCTCGACGACGCCGACGATGGTCGCGGTGCGCTCGCCGAGCCGAATCGATTTTCCGAGCACCGTCGGATCGCTCTTGAGCGAGGTCGTCCAGAAGCGGTAGGTCAACACGGCCGCGCCCGGCGCATTCGGCCCGTCGTCACCGGGCCCGAGGAGGCGGCCGACGACCGCCCGCAGGCCCATGACCTCGAAATATGAGCCGCCGACCACCCCGGCCCGGACGACCCGCGGTTCGCCGAGGCCAACCATCGTGAAGTCGATCGTCGAGAAATCGCCGAACGCGGAGATCGTCTTCACGCTGGCGCGCAGGTCCTGGATCTCCGGGACGGAGAACGCCGCGTTCTCGACGCCTTCGCCCTTCGCCGTCTGACGGATGTAGATGAGGCGATCCTCGTCGCGATTCGCAAGCGGGCGCAGCAGCACCCCGCGTACGACGCTGAAGATGGCGGCGTTGGCGCCGATGCCCAGCGCCAGCGTGACGATGACGGTGATCGCCAGCCCCTTGGCGCGGACGAGCGATCGCAGCGCGTAGCGAAGGTCGGTAAGGAAGGTCATGTTCGTTCTATTACGTGTTCAGGACGATATCCGCGCGCCGACCGCGGCGTCTACCAGCCGCAGATCGGACCGATCCAATCGACGCCGCACGCGCGATAGGGTCATTGCCCCAAGTGTCTCCGCGAACCAGAAAAGCGCGCCAGCGGCCTGGGAATCCACAGCGCTGCGTGCGACGTCATCGTTCGCTCCTGCCACGTTATCGAACGGAGCGACGCGGGATCGACAACGGTTCAAACGAAATCATGTCTGCCGGGTCCTCCGCCAAGGCTTCGGCGAGTCTCGCCATAGCGCTTCGCGCGAAGGCGGAAGACCCGGCCTACGTGGAACGTCCGTCGTGGAACCAGGTGTAGGGCGGGTCTTTAGACCCGCCGGGGTGGACGGCCTGTCGATCCGGCGCCATCCCATTCGACCAGGGAACAAGAGAGGATAGAGACATGCGTTTCATGATGATCGTGAAGGCCGACAAGAACACCGAAGCGGGCGTGCTCCCGACCGAGAAGGATCTCGAGACCATGGGCCGCTACAACGAAGAGCTCGTCAAGGCGGGCGTGCTGGTGGACGGCGCCGGGCTGCAGCCCTCGTCGAAGGGGGCGCGCGTGAGCTTCGTCAACGGCAAGCCGCAGGTCACCGACGGTCCGTTCGCGGAGACGAAGGAGCTCATCGCCGGCTACTGGATTATTCAAGTGAAGTCGCGCGACGAGGCGATCGAGTGGGCGAAGCGCGTCCCGTTCCAGCATCTCCCGGGCAGCGGCCGCGAGCCGGAAATCGAGGTGCGGCAGTTCTTCGAGCTGGAGGACTTCCCCAACATTCCTCCCGACGTGGCCGAGTTCGAACGCCAGCACTTCAGCAGCGGCCAGAAAACCCACCGCGGATGAACACGGATCGGCCGGAATTGGTCGGGTCTGTTGCACCTCGGCGGTGAAGATGGTGTGATCGATCGCCGTGACGGCGATCGAAACAGTGCGCGAGACGGTCAACGCCGTGTATCTCGCGGAATCGCGGCGCGTGCTCGCCACGCTCATCCGGTTGCTCGGCGACTTCGAGGCCGCGGAGGAAGCGCTCCACGACGCCTTCCGGGCGGCGCTCGAACAGTGGCCGCGCGACGGCGTGCCGGCCAATCCGCGCGCGTGGCTGGTCTCGACGGGCCGGTTCAAGGCGATCGACGGCATGCGCCGCCGCGCCCGCTTCGATGCGCTCGACGATCTCGGCGAGCGGGCGGACATCGCGGTGATCGATACGGCCGCGTGGGCCGACGAGGAGAGCGTCGAAGACGATCGCCTGCGGCTCGTCTTCACGTGCTGTCACCCGGCGCTGTCGGGTGAGGCGCAGGTCGCGCTGACGCTGCGCGAGGTCTGCGGGCTGACCACGGAAGAAATCGCGCACGCGTTCCTCACCCCGGCACCGACGCTTGCGCAGCGCATCGTCCGGGCAAAGGCGAAGATTCGCGACGCGCGGATCCCGTACGAGGTCCCATCGCGCGCGGAGCTGCCGGAACGGCTCGACGCGGTGCTGCGCGTCGTGTATCTCGTGTTCAACGAGGGCTACTCCGCTTCGTCGGGATCGTCGGTTACGCGCCACGATCTCTCCGCCGAGGCCATCCGACTCGGACGGTTGCTCGTCGAGCTGATGCCGGAGCCGGAGGCACAGGGGCTGCTCGCGCTGATGCTGCTGCACGAGTCGCGTCGTGAGGCGCGGACCTCGCCGTCAGGAGAGCTCGTGCTGCTCGACGACCAGGACCGATCGCTTTGGAACCGCGAGCTGATTGCCGAGGGCACGCGGCTCGTGGAGCGTGCGCTCTCGTCGGGGCAGATCGGGCCGTATGCGATCCAGGCGGCGATTTCGGCGGTGCACGCAGAAGCGCGCGACGCGGCCTCGACAGACTGGGCCGAGATCGTTGGCCTGTATGACGTGCTCGCGCGGATCACGCCGTCGCCGGTGATCGACTTGAATCGCGCGGTCGCGGTCGCCATGCGCGACGGCCCGTCGGCGGGACTGGCGCTCGTCGACGGCATCCTCGCGCGCGGCGATCTGCGTGACTATCGCCTCGCGCACGCGGCGCGCGCCGAGTTCTGCCGCCGTCTGGGGCGGGTCGACGAGGCGCGCGCATCCTTCGAGCGCGCGCTGCAGCTCACGAAGCAAGGTCCGGAGCGGCGGTTCCTCGAGAGGCGCATTGCGGAGCTCTCGTTGTGAAACGTGCCGCCGCAGCCACAGCACGTCAATCGGCAACCGGGATTATTGCGGGGCCTGTGAACTAACGTACACGGAGAGAACGGAGAGCTCGGGGAGAACACAAATTTTTTGGTTTTCTTTATTCTACAAGCGCGCACTCTGCGCTCTCCCCGTGTCCGTCAGTGTACGGTCGCCGCAAGCTCCCGGATGTGTCGATCCTGCTGGCGCTCGCACGACTACTTGCCGAGGGAACCCATGAAGTATTTGTGTCTGGTGTATCTCGAAGCTCAGAAGTTCCACGCGGTGCCGGATCGGGAGTGCGCGGCGTGCGGCGAGGGATTCCGGAAGAGCGGCGTGCTCCTGGCGGCCGAGCCGCTGCATGGCGTGGAAACCGCAACGACGGTGCGCGTGCGGAATGGCAAGGTGACCGTGACGGACGGGCCGTTCGCCGAGACGAAGGAGCAGCTCGCGGGCTTCTATCTGGTCGATGCGCACGACCTCAACGAAGCGATCCAGATGGCGGCCAAGATTCCCCCCGCGCGCGAAGGCAGCATCGAGGTGCGTCCCGTGCGCGAGTTGAATCCGTAGTTACTCGACCCGCAGGGCGACGACGGGATCGGCGCTCGCGGCGCGCCAGGCCGGAATGCCGCAGGCGAGCACGGTGACGGCGATCACGGTGAGGGCGGTTGCCGTGAGCACCAGCGGGTCGGTGGCGCGCACGCGGTACAGTTCGCTCGCGAGCAGCTGACCGGCACCCAACGCGCCGGCGGCGCCAAGCACGACGCCGACGCCCGTCATCTGCAGCCCAGACCCGAACACCTGCCGGACCACGTCCCCCTTCATCGCGCCGAACGCCATCCGGATGCCGAACTCGCGGCGGCGGGTGGCCACGGCGTACGCGAGCACACCGTAAAGCCCGATGCTCGCCAGCGTCAACGCGGAGACCGCAAACACCGCGACCAGCCCGAGCACCACTTTCCGCTGCAGCATCGAGTCCGCCATCGCGCGCTCCATCTCTCGCGGGTTCGCAAGCGCGACGCCAGGATCCATCTGCGCGACCTCGCGCCGGATGCTCTCGACCAGGCTCGAGGGCGCGAGCGGCGTGCGCACGACCACCGACATCTGCGTGGTCTCGAACGCCTGCGGAATGTAGGCGAACGGGCCGTGCGGGGCATCCAGTCGCCGATCGACGACATCCGCGATCACCCCGACGATGCGGTACTGGTCGCCCGCGATGATGAGCGGCTGGCCGACCGGGACCGTCCCCGGATAGAACCGCCGCGCCGTCGTATCGCTGATCACGACGACGCGCGCCGCGTCGGGACGATTGTCGGCGTCCATGAGACGACGGCCGGCCAGCAGCCGCGTGCCCAGCGCCTCGAGAAAGCCGGGCGACACGTAGCTCACGCGTCCGGTGATCACGTCCTGGGTCGCATCGGGCCGGCGGAAGTACTCGCCCCATCCGGTGCCGCTGAACGGAATGCCCGTGCCGGTCCCGGCAGTCGCGACGCCCGGCAATCCTCGCAGACGCTGAACGAGGTCGGTTGCAAATGACAGCCGCTTCGCGTCGGACGCATACGACGCGGCCGGCAGCGATACGTCAAATGCAAGCACGCGCGCCGGCTCGAACCCGGGGTCCATCGAGGCGGCGTTCGCCAGGCTGCGGAGCAGCAATCCGGTCGCCGCAAGCAGCACGACGGTCAAGGCCACCTCGACGACGATCAGCGCCGACTGCGTGCGTTGATGCCCTCGCGCGGTGGAACTGCGGCCGCCATTCGTCAGCGTGAGACTGAGGTCGGCGCGGCGCGCGCGCAGCGCCGGCAGAACGCCGGACAGCGCCGCCGTGGTCATCGTCACGCCCAGTGAAAACAGCAGCACGCGTGCATCGATCCTCGGGATGAACGCAATCGGCGCGATCGTCTCCGCGACGTTGCGCAGCACGGCGACCCCGACATACGCGACCCAGATGCCGGCGAGACCGCCGACCAGCGCGAGTGTCAGGTTCTCTACCAGCATCTGCCGGACGAGGCGTCCGCCGCTCGCACCCAGGGCGGCGCGCACCGCGATCTCCTGCTGCCGATGGCAGCCGCGCGCGAGCAGCAGGTTCGCGACGTTCGCGCACGCGATGAGCAGCACGAGGGACACCGCGCCGAGGAGGATCAACATCGGCGTCCGCGTCAGCCCACCGAGGACTTCCACTGCCGGGCGCACGACGACGCTCCAGTTCTTCTTGAAGGCCGGGTACTCGCCAGTCAGCCGCTGCTTGACGGCTTTCAGCTCGGCATCCGCCTGCGCGACCGTCACGCCCGGGGCAAGGCGTCCGAGCACCATCGCCCAGTGCGGCGCGCGCGCCGCGTGCGGCGTCCCCGGCGTCAACACCACCGGCACGAAGAACGCGTCGTCTTTGAAGAGCCACGCGCCGGCGGGCAGGATGCCGACGACCGTCCGCGGCACCTCGTCGAGAATGATCCGCCGTCCGATGATGTCGCGGGCCGCGCCGAACCGCGTTCGCCACAGCTCTTCGGTGATGATGACGACGTCGTTCGATCCGCCGGGACGATCGTCCTCGGGGATGAAGGCGCGGCCGAGCAGCGTCGGGACGCCGAGCACCTGCAGGAATTCGTGAGAGACCTCGAGACCGGCGAGACGCTCTGGCGTGCCGGCGCCGCGCAGGTTGTAGGTGACCTGGCCGACGAGCGCGAGCGCCTCGAAGTGCGTCTGGTGGGTGCGCCAATCGAGGTATGCGCCGCCCGACACGTTGTTGGCGCTGCCGTTGTCGATCGTCTCGGAGACGAGCATGATGCGATGCGGCTCGGGATACGGCAGCGGGTGCAGCAGCACCGCATCGAGGACGCTGTAGATCGCGGTGTTCGCGCCGATGCCGAGTGCGAGCGTCAGGATCGCGACCGCGGCAAAACCGGGGTTCCGGCGCTGCAGACGAAGGCCGACCATCGCGTCTCGCCAGAGCTCCACGGCCACCCGCGACAGGCCGCGACGGCGTTCGATCCCTGCGTCGATGGCCGTCAACGCACGTGCGGCGGCGTCGCGCGCGCCGAACTCGCGCAGTGCTTGCGCGCGCGCATCAACTTCGGGCGCGCCGCCTCGCATCAGCTCCTCGGCTCGCATGTCGAGATGAAATCCCACCTCGTCGTCGACGTCGCGCCGGACGTCGGCGCGCGTGCGCGACGAGAACGCGAACAGCCGCCGGATTCCTCGGAGTCCCATCGTCACCTCACAGCGGCTCGTCGAGCATCTTGAGCATCGCTTCGGCATACCTGCGCCACAGCGTCATTTCGTTCTGCAGCTGACGCCGGCCCACCGTGGTCAACGCGTAATACTTTGCGCGCCGGTTGTTCTCGGAGGTGCCCCACTCCGCCTCGATCCAGCCCCGGCCTTCGAGCCGGTGCAGCGCCTGATACAAGGCGGCATCTTCCATCGCGAACGCGCCGTGCGTCCGCTCGCGGACGAGGCGCGAGATGGCGTAGCCGTGCGCCGGCCCGTGCTGCAGCGCGCGCAGGATCAGGAGACCGACGGTCCCCTGCAGCAGCGAAAGCGTGCTGTCACTCACGACCGGGACTTTGACGGAAGACGATCGCTGGATGTTCCACTCATCACGTGAGGGGAGAATGTAGCACGAGACGCGGCCCGCGATCACAAATGTTCGCCAGATTGCAGATTGGTAAGCGGCGGGGGCCTTTCAGGGCGGATTCGTGCGCGTTTACCTGCGCGTCGCCTCTTGCAGAGGCGGTTGCCGCCCATGAAACGTACAGGCATCGCCCTCTTCTGTGTTCTGGTCGCCGCGTGCGGCGGCAGCTCGAAGTCGAGTCCCACCAGTCCCGATTCATCGCACGTGCTCTCGGGGCAGACCGTGAACGTGGTCGATGGCGCGCCGCTCAGCGACGTCAACGTGCAGCTCGCCGGCGCCTCCGCGGTCAAAGCAGACGCGAACGGCAACTTCCAGCTCACCGTGTCGGGCGACGGCCCCTACGCGGCGTCGATCAGCGGCTCGCCGGTCGTCCAGCGGCGGACGACGGTGACGGCCCCGTCGAGCGGTCCGGCGCGGATCGGACTGATTCCCGCGTCGTTCGACCTTGGCGCGTTCGACGAGATGTTCCGCGCGACCAACAATCGTCTCCAGCGTTGGACGACCCAGCCCTCGGTGGTGATCGTCGCGAGCGTGATGCGCTACGTGCCGAACACGACGGATCGGTTCGAGGCACGCTCGGAGCAGATGTCGTCGAGCGAGATCGACACGCTCGTCGCGCACCTGAACGAAGGCCTGTCGCTGCTCACTGGTGGCACCTACACATCGTTTGCAACCGTGGAAGTGGAGAATCCGGGGGCCGGTCAGCAGGTGAACGTGCAGCGCACCGGGAAGATCGTTGTCGGACGCTACATCGGGATCGGTGACGATACCGGCGAGCCGATCATCGGCTACGGGAACTGGGCAGAGCGCAGCGACGGCACCGTCGTCGCCGGCACCATCTGGCTCGATCGTGACTTCGACAAGAACGAGAGCGGACGCCGCCTGCTGCGCATCCACGAGCTCGGACACGCGCTCGGCTACAGCCACGTCGGGCGGCGCACGTCGATCATGAACCCGGCGATCGGACCCGAGCCGACCGATTTCGATCGTGGCGGTGCCATGATCGCGTTCCAGCGCCCCGTCGGCAACTTCGCCCCGGACACGGACCCCTCTCCGGGGATGTCCTCCGGCGGTACCGCGCAGGTCACCGAAGGGGGCATCCACTGGACACGGCCCATTCACTGATCTACGACGGATGCACACGGATTTCTAGATCCCACGTAGCACACGGGTTTGCAATGGTTCTCGGGCGCACCTTCAGGTGCGCCTCATGACGGCGCCTCTAAAGAGGCGCCCTACCGTCGGTACCCCCTTATAAACCCCGCCTCGCGTCACGCACGTCCCGTGGCACAATCCGCGGGCATGCAGGTCTCACGACGCTCGTTCCTCTCCCTCAGCAGCGGGCTCTTGTTCGTGGATCCCTTGGGCGCGACGGCGCGGCCGGCGGCGATCCAGAGGGCCGGCGCCTCCGCAAAGGACCTCACCGGCGCCGCCATCATCGACCGCATCAAGGCGAACGTCGGCATCCCATGGCTCACGGAGACGGTCGATCGCGTCGTCGCGGGTTCGCCCGAGACGCGCGTCCGCGGCATCGCGACGACGATGATGGCGACACTCGACGTGTTGAAGCGGGCGGACGCGGCCGGCCGGAACATGGTGATCACGCACGAGCCGACCTTCTACTCGCATCAGGATCGGACCGACGACTTCAGCAGCGACGCGACGTTCCGCTTCAAGGACGACTTCATCAAGAGCCGCGGCATGATCGTGTTC
>JBKPRU010000276.1:0-22365 GCA_046734675.1 Acidobacteriota bacterium | reverse complement strand
TCGCCTCCACTCAGGCGACACAATGTAGGACCATCCGCCCGGGACTGCAATGGGGAAAAAGGGAAATGGCCGCGGCCAGCGGGCGCCGGTGATCGGCAGGACCTGTCTTATCCTTAACTCGTCGTGAAACGGGTGGTCCTCGTCTACGGTTTGTGTGGCGGCGTGTTGATTGCGACGCTGCAACTCGTCGAGTACCGGTTCCTGGTGCTCGAGCACTCGCTCGAGATCTACGGCGGGCTGGTCGCCGCCATTTTCGCGGCGCTTGGCATCTGGCTCGGGCTGTCCCTCACCCGCACCAGGGAAGTGCAGGTCGTCCGCGAGGTGCCCGTGCCGGTCCCGGTGCCGGCCGCTTCGCCATTCGTTCGCAACGGCGCGAAGCTCGCGGAGCTGGCAATCACGCCGCGCGAACTGGAGATTCTGGAGCAGATCGCCGGCGGCAAGAGCACGCGCGAGATTGCCGCGGCGCTCTTCGTCAGCGAGAACACGGTCAAGACGCACGCCAGCCGCCTGTTCGGGAAGCTGCAGGTGAACCGCCGCACGCAGGCGGTCGATGTCGCCAAACGTCTCGGCCTCATCCCCTAGACCACGTTACCTACGTCGTCCAAACGGGTGATTTCCGGCAGGAACCTGCGAAATCATCCGAACGGGTGACGACGTCCGCATACGCGCGCCGTATCGTCGGGCCCAGGGAGGATTCAACGGTGAAGAAAACGGTCCTGACGTTCGGGTTCATCTCCGGCGCCGTGCTGTCCGTGATGATGCTGCTGACGATGCCGTTCATGGAGCGGATTGGCTTCGACCACGGCCTCTTGATCGGCTACACGTCGATGGTGCTGGCGTTCCTGCTGGTCTTCTTCGGGGTTCGGTCGTATCGGGACAACGTCGCCGGCGGCCGCCTGACGTTTGCGCGCGGGTTTGTCGTCGGCCTGCTGATCACGCTGATCGCGTGCGCGTGCTATGTGGCGACGTGGGAATTCATCTACTTCAAGCTGGCCCCGGACTTCGTCGACAAGTGGAGCGCTTACATGGTGGAGAAGGCGCGGGCCTCGGGCGCGAGCGAGGCGGAGGTGCAGCGGACCGTGCGCGAGATGCAGGCCTTCAAGCAGTGGTACGCCAAGCCGCTGCTCAACGTCGCGGCGACGTTCCTGGAGCCCCTGCCGGTGGGGTTGGCGATGACACTCGTTGCCGCGGCGGCGCTGCGGCGATCGAGCCCCGCGCCGAAGGCCATGTCGCTGTAGCCGACGAGGGCTCGACTACGACAGGGGACTACGTAGGGGATGTCCGAACCACCCCCAGATGACCGGCGCGATAACGCATCCGACCAGCTGATTCAAATGTGCGGTGAGCTCGAGCGCTGCCGCTCCAGACGATTGGCCGCGCGCCAATCGACGATGACGATCGCGGCCAGTCCGGCGGTGGCGATGACGCGGAGCGTCCACATCCGCAGCGGAAGCGGGAGCAGGAGTTCGAGGAGCACGAGCAACAGGCCGAGAACGAACAGGTGACGGGCGTGCCGCGCGTTGACGTCGTACCACACGGAGACGTTTCGCAGCGTCGACGGGATGCGGAGTCCGAAGAACCGGTTCGGGGGAATCCACCGGAGCATCAGCGGCACTGACAGCAACAGCAGCAATGGTCCGATGGCTTCCATGGCGGTCATTCTATCCGTGGTGCCCGAAGCGCAGTCTGGCGACCTCGCGAAAGAACGACCGAGAGAGCGCGCGGTGCGCGACTCCGCACGAGTGGCCAGGCGAGAGCTTCTCTTGAAATTGGAGCCGGCGCTCGGACTTGAACCGAGGACCTGCTGATTACGAATCAGCTGCTCTACCAACTGAGCTACGCCGGCTTGGCGGGGGGAAGTCGGGCCGCGAGCGGCCGGACGGATTATTCTAGCAGAGCGGCGCCGTGCCGCCAAACCTTCGCATGCCGCCGTTCCTCGTTCACTGGATCACCACCTACGGCGCGGCGGCGCTCTTCGTGCTGCTCCTCCTCGGCGTCTTCGGCCTCCCCGTTCCTGACGAAACGCTTTTGACCTTCGCGGGCGTGCTCGTGCACGAGGGACACCTCGCCTTCGGGACGACGTGGGTGGCCGCGGCGCTCGGGAGCATGTGCGGCATCACGCTCAGCTACGTGCTCGGGCGCACGGCGGGGCTCGCGCTCGTCGATCGTTACGGCGCGTGGCTGCACGTGACCGGCGACCATCTCCGGCGTGTCGAGCGTTGGCTGGAGCGCGGCGGCATGTGGACGCTCACGTTCGGCTACTTCGTGCCGGGCGTCCGCCATCTCACCGCGCTCGTCGCGGGATCCTCGCAGCTGCCGTTCCCCTTGTTCGCGAGGTTTGCGTATGCCGGAGCGATCGTGTGGACGCTCACGTTCATCGCGCTGGGATGGTACGTCGGCGAACGATGGCAGCTCGTGCTGGCGAGCGTGCATCAGCACATCACGGTGCTGGTCGCGGTGCTGATTGGCGCGGCCGCCGTCTATGCGATCGCGCACGCTTGGTGGGTGCGCGGCGCCCGGAGACAATGATCGGGTGACCGCAACCCACCGCATGCACGTGCAGACCCGTGGACAGAACGACGCGCACGACCTCACCGATCGTGTGGCGGCCGCCGCGCGTGAGTCCGGCATCGCCAATGGAACCATCACCGTGTTCGTCGTCGGATCGACGGCGGGCATCACGACCATCGAGTTCGAGCCGGGCGCGATCTCGGATCTGAACCGGCTGTTCGAGAAGCTCGCGCCGCGCGACGGGGAGTACCGCCATCACCTCCGCTGGGGCGACGACAACGGGTCGAGCCACGTGCGGGCGGCGCTGCTCGGGCCTTCGCTCACCGTGCCGGTCGTCAACGGAGTGCTCACGCTCGGCGAGTGGCAGCAGATCATGCTGCTCGAGTTCGACACGCGCGCGCGGCGGCGGGAGATTGTCGTGCAGGTGATCGGGGAGTGAGGGGCCGCACACAGTAACGGCCGACGGCTCTTCACGAAGATCACGAAGATACGAAGCTCACGAAGGAAGACATTGAGGTCTTACAGGTAATTGTCTTCGTGGTCTTCGTACCTTCGTGAGCTTTGTGAGTGACGCCGTGGGCCGTCTCTGTGCACAACGCGCAGTCCTATAACGTGCGCGCGAGCGCCTCGGCGGCGAGGTAGTCGTAGGTCTCGCGTCCCTCGGTGAACGACGCGAGCAGCGGATCGAGCAGCGCGCGCGCCTCGTCGATGCGCGCCGCTCCGGCGAGGAAGTCGGCGTAGCCGCGTGCGGCGCGCAGCTCGAGCCAGCGCGCGCCCTGACGACGGGACACCTCGAGCGCCCGACGGTAAGCGGCCTCGGCCTCATCGTCACGACCGCCGGCGCGAGAGACCTCGGCGCGCAGCCGCGCGTGCTCGGCGTCGTACGAGCACTGCTTCGTCTCGTACGCGCAGGCCAGCGATTGTTCGAGCGCCTTCGACGCGTCGTCAATCCGCCGCGCGCGCAGCAGCGCTCCGGCGTAGAGCACGAGATAGTAGGGACGCAGCAGCTTCGAGCGCGTGATCGTGTGCGCCTGCAGCGATGCATCCATCTGGGCGACGCCCCGCTCGACTTCGCCGATCTCGACGAGCGCGCGATCGCGCAGCGGCGCCGCCCACTGTAGTTCCTGCGCGATGCCGCGCGGCAGGCACACCGCGGCCAGCTCGTCGTAGAGGTCCAGCACCTGGGCCGACTCGCGCCGCGCCAGGTGCACGAACGTTTTGAAGAGCAGCGCGAACGCGAGCGGCTGCGGATGCTCGAGCGCGCGCGCCTGCGCGACGGCTTCTTCGGCAAGCCGAAGCCCCTGGTCTGGAAATCCCCGCAGTGTCACGGTTCGCGTCAGCTCGCACCGGCAGAAGACGCCCGGGTCGACGCCGGTTTCCCATACCCGCGCACTGTGGAACGCCGGGTCGTACAGGTCGAGCGCGCGCGCAAGCCGCTGGTGCGCTTCCTCCAGCCGCCCGAGGTGAAACACCGCGGCGCCCAGCGACCATTCGCCGATCATCTGCAGGTGCGGATCGCCAATCCGATCGAACAGCGCGTGCATCTCGAGCCCGATGCGATGCGCCGTCTCGATCTCGCCCGCGACGATGTGATGGGCGGACATGCCGATGAGGACCGGAATGACGCGCTTGGGATCCGCGACCTTCGAACAGAGCTCGTGGGCGCGCTCGTAGGCGCGGCCGACCTCCGGCACCGCGTAGCCCTGTCCCGTCTTGAGCGCGAGCCCGTACGTCATCTGCAGGTCGAGCTCGACGGCCGCACGCTCCGGCGTGTCCCGCTCGCGCTCGAGCAGGGCGAGCCCGCGCTGTGCGAGACGCGCCGTGTCGTCGTGCGCGTAGAGCCGCGCCGCCGCCTGCGCGGCGCGATTGAAATATTCGGCGGCGCGCAAGTACTCGCGCGCTTCCTCGAAGAGGATCGCAATCGTCGCCGCGCAGTCGCAGAGATCGTCGCCAGCGCGCGCCACTAGCCGTTCGGCAATCGCGCGGCTCAGCGCGACGCGGCGCGTCACGCGCAGCGACTCGTAGAAGGCGTCGTGATAGACCTTGTGCGAGAACCCGTACTGCAGCGTGATGTCGCGGCCGCCGCAGTATTCCGCTTCGGCGACGAAGCGCACGAGCGCGTGCTCGCGTTCGAGCCGCTCCAGCCGGTCTTCCACCATCTCCGGATCGAGCTGCAGCGCGCTGGCGACGACCGCGGTGTCGAAGTCCGGTCCCTGCACCGCGGCGGCCGCAAGCAGCCGGCGATCCGGCTCGTCGAGCGCGTCCATCTTGCGCTGAATGAGGCTGCGCACCGAGGGCGGCAGCTCGCGCGCCAGCGCCGAGAGATCTTCCGCCAGGATCCAGCGGCCGTCCTGCTGCCGCACGACCTGACGGCGCTTCAAGTCGCGCAGCAGGTCGGTCATGAAGAGCGGACTGCCTTCGGTGCGGCGCGAGATCAGCGCGGCAAAGCCCTCGGGAAAGGCGTGCTCCGGGAACTCCAGCGAGAGGTAGCGCTCGATGGCCGCCTCGTCGAGCGTCTCCGGTGCAATCTCGGTGCACTCGCCGCGGGCGAGCAGCTCCAGCTTCAGGCCGAGAAACGGGTGCCGCGTTTGTGCGAGCGCCGACGGCCGGCACGTCGTGACGATCAAGACGCGCATGCGGTCGAGGCGCTGCGCCACGTAGCCGAGCAGGTCGGTCGTCGATGGATCCGCCCAGTGCACGTCGTCGAACCACAGGACGACGGCGTGCATGCGGCCGAGCTCTTCGAGCAGCGCCGCGATCTCGAACTTGAGGCGCTCCTGCGATCCGCCAAGCGTGTCTGCGGCAAGCCGCGCCGCCGACGAGTCGTTCTCCTTCGGCGGCATCAGCTGCGCGTACCAGCTCGGTGCGACGGTGCGCAAGACCCGCGACAGCGTCCCGAGCTGCTGGTCGTGCTGCAGGCTGTCGAGCGCCTCGAGCACCGGGAGGTAGGCCTCGCTTCCCGCGAGACGCTCCGAACATCGCCCGCGCCCGATCCGCACCGCTTCGCCGGAGTCCTCGAGCTGACGCACGAACGTCTCGACCAGCGTCGTCTTGCCGAGACCCGCTTCGCCGGAGATCACGAGCAGCCGTCCGCGTCCGCGCTGCGCGCGCGTGAACTCGCGCCTGAGCACGTCGAGCTCCGCCTCGCGGCCGACGATCGGCACGCCGGCGAGCGCGCGCCGCGGCGTCACGGCGACGCTCGAGAGCGCAGCGGCGACGGTCGAGTCGTGCGCGAGCGTCAGGCGATACATCACTTCGGTCGCCCCCGGGCGGAGCCGCGCGTCCTTCTGCAGCGATTCGAGGATCAATTGGTCGATGCTGCGCGGCAACTCCGGGTTGAAGACCGACGGACGCTCGGGCGTCTCCCACATCAAGGCGTGCAGCGTCGCGAGCTGCGACGGGCCCATGAACGGGTGACGGCCGGTCACGAGCTCATAGAGCAGCACGCCGAGCGCGAAGATGTCGGCCTCGAGCGCAACGCTCTCGCCGCGCGCCTGCTCGGGCGCCATGTAGCCGATGGTGCCGAGGATCATTCCGGCTTCGGTCCCCGGGCCGGTCGACCCGATCGTCAGCGAGGCGCGCTCGTGGACGCGCGCGAGGCCGAAGTCGAGCAGCTTCACGTAGCCGTCCGGACGCACCATCACGTTGTCCGGCTTGATGTCGCGATGCACGATCTGCGCGGCGTGCGCGACCGCGAGGGCCTCGGCGATCTGCCGTGCGATCGCGATCACGCGCCCGAGCGGCAGCCCCTGCCTCCCCAGCTCGCGCAGCGTGGTCCCGTCGACCAGCTCCATCGCGATGTAGCGGTCTTCATCGATCACGCCGGTTTCGTAGATCGTGACGATGTTCGGATGATTGAGGGAGGACGCGAGGGTCGCTTCGCGCAGCAGGCGATCGAGCGCGCTGTCGTCGTTGACGAGCGCGCGGCGGATCACCTTGAGCGCGACGTCGCGTCCGAGCCGCGCGTCGCTGGCGCGATACACCTCGCCCATGCCGCCGGCGCCGAGTTGTGCAACGACTTGATAGGGACCGACCCAGGATCCGGGGGAGACTGGCATGGGGGCGACCAAATTATACAGGTCCCGAGTCCCGAGTCCCGAGTCCCGAGTCTAATGACGGAGGTCCGTTATTCGGAAGACGGTGAATGTTCCCGCGCGAGCGGAGGATTGAGGAAGCTGCGGGAACAGGCGCGCGAAACGAGGCAGTTGATCGTCGCGGACGGCGATCACGGCGTCGCCGGGATCGCGGCGTACGCGTTCGATGGCTTCAGAAAACGACGCGGGCTGGATCCGGTTCGGCGTCGCTTCGGCGCGCAGTGCGGGGGACAGATAGAAAACAATCGAGCCGATCCGCTCGTCCAGGATCGAGACGCGCGACGGCAGCGCGGCGCCCTGGTTCAACACGCCGGCCAGGTCGCGCGACGTGAGGTAGTCGGCCGCGCGTGGATACGGCGAGACGAGCACCGCGGCCAGGCTCACGATCGCCATCGCCGCCGACCGGGCGACGAACCCGTCGAGCGACGTGGCGCGCCACCCAGCGACACCGATCGACATCACCATCAGAGCGGCAATCGCCGGGACGATCCACATGAGGCCAACAGGCGCGTGCAGCAGCACGTGCACGGCGACAACTCCGCCAGCCGGGAGCAGCGCGAGCGACGTGACAGCGATGACGAATCCCCCGCGCGAGTGGCGCACCGCCGGCAACGACGCGGCAATCGCGATCGCGAGCGCCGGGAAGATCGGCAGCACGTAGGTCACGAGCTTCGATTCGCCGACGCTCAGGAACACGAATCCAATTACGCACCACGACCATACGATCAGGATCGGGGCGCGGACTGAGTGTTCGCGGCGAGCGGACTCGGGACCCGGGACGCGAGACTCGGGACTAAAGACTGGGGACTCGGCAGTAAGGAGTCGCGACTCGGGACTAACGACGCGGGTGCGTCTCCACAGCCGAAGGACCGCGGCAAAGATGTAGCCGGTCCACGGCAGCGCGCCGCCGATGACGATCGGCAGGTAGTACCAGAAAGGCCGCCCGGCGTGACGCTGAGTCGCAGTCAGGTAGCCGCGCAGGTGTCGCTCGACGAAGTAGTAATAAAGGTAGCCGGCGTGCGCGCGCTCCATTGCGACGTACCACGGCGCGGCGACGAGCACGGCAAGCACGCCGGCGACGATCAGCGCCGCGGCCAGGCGCGCGATCGTCGAGGGCCGGAGAGCCGCGAGACACACGACGAAGATCCCCGCGAACACCGCGCCGGCGAGTCCCTTGGTGAGGATCGTCAGGCCGAGACAAACACCCGCGGGCACTCCCCACCGCCACGCGCGCGCATCGTGCGCGGCGCGCCAGAACGACCATGCGGCGCCGCACATGAACGGCACCAGCGCGATGTCGTGGACCGCCACGTTGCTGATCGCCACCGGCAGCACCATTGTCGCGTAGACGATGCCGGCGGTGAGGCCAGTGGTGATGCCGAACATCGCACCCGCCAGCAGCGCGACCGACAGCATGCCGAGCGTGCCGAAGAGGAGCGGTGGGATACGGACGGCCGCTTCGTTCATGCCGAACACGCGCAGCGAGAACGCTTCGGCCCAGAAGAAGAGGATTGGCTTGTCCAGAAACGGCTCGCCAAGGAACGTCGGCGTGACGTAATCGTGCCGGAGCACCATCTCCTGCGCGATCGCCGCGTGCAGTCCTTCGTCAGGATCGAGGAGCGGCGCATCCACCAGCAGCGGCACCGCGACCAACGCGACCGCGACGAACGCGAACGCCCGACGAAGCATCAGGTGATCGTAGCAGCGTCGGGCTCTAAGACCTTCAGGGGCGCGCGGTGCTCGTGGGCCTGGCGCCCGACGTCTCCGTGATCTCCGCGATGAGCGGATAGTGGTCCGATCCGTACTTGCTGGACGCGCGACGCACGGTCGCGTGCCATCCCTGCGGCAGCCGATCCAGCACGTGATCGAGCCGCATGACGCTGAAGGTCGCGCGGCGGTCCTCCGGAGGTCGGGCATCGAAGCGGCGCGCCAGCTCCTTGTAGGCGGCGTCGTGATAGCCGAACCACGTGTTCAGATCGCCGCCGAGCAGCGTCGGGCGATCGTCGAGGGCACCGGCGAGCGCGCGCGCCTGGCGCAGACGCGCGGGTTCGGAGAAGACCCACAGATGATGGCCGACCGTGTTGGTGAAATGCGTCGACACCAGGCGGAGCGTCCATGCGCCCCCGCCGCGAATGGACGCCGCGACCGCGACGCGCCGCTGATTCTCGAGCGGCAGTTCGATCGCGGTGTATTCCTCGAGCGGCCATGTGGAGAGGATGGCGTTGCCGCGGTCCTCATCGCTCTCCGCGGGCCGGCCATTCCGCATCGACGGCACGTAGAAGAGCGACAGCCCGAGGGCCCGCGCCGTCGCCTTGATGTCGATGCGATCGGGTCCGCCCGGCCGGATCGCACGGGCGACGCGCGCGTCGCGTGGGACGCGGCGCGGCACCTCGGGGCCGGCGCGAAACGCCTCCTGCAGGAGCAGCACGAACGATCGTTCGGGCTGCGTCGTCAGCCGGCCGGTCCGTAAGTCGTTCACCAGTGCCCGCACATCGCCGCCGCCGACGTGCACGTTCCAGCTCACGGCAACGAATCGTGTCTCTGGCGGCGCGCCATCCGTGCCACGCAGAATCGCCGGGGGCCCGACCGCGGCGCACCACCGATCCGAGCGGACCCGCTCGTCGCCTTCGGGCAAACGCCACCATCCGACTGGTTCGCCGACGCTGGCGCACGCCGCGCCGGCCGGGCCGACGACGAGTGGCGCGTTGCTCACACACGCCATCGCGACGGACAGGAGTGGCAACACGACGGCTAACAGGTGTGGGACTTTTTTCATTGCGGCGGGTCGGGTGAGTTCGCGTTCGTCAACAACCACTGTCAACCACCGATGAAAACGCGGAAATCATGCCGATGAACCGAAGGTCTCGAACGGCTGTGCCGTTGGTGCGCGAAGTGCATGCCCATGAGTCGTGCACGTGAGTGGACCTCGGCTATTGGTCTGCGCGGCCGCGCTGTTCGCGGCGGGATGTGGGAGTTCAGCCAGCACCAGCGTCAACAACGTCACCGGTCCGACCGTCGACGGGCGCTGCGCGGTGTCGATCAAGAACTCGTCGCCCAGCTTCAATTCAGCAGGCGGAAGCGGAACCGTCTCGGTGACGACGGCGCGCGAGTGCGCATGGACGGCCGCGGCGGCGGCGCAGTGGATCGAGATCACGTCGGGCAAAGAGGGACAGGGTGACGGCACGGTCGCGTATCGCATTCGTGAAAACGTCGATCCGGTCACGCGCCGAAGCGCCGTCAGCATCAACGATCAGCGCGCCGAGATCGCGCAGGACGCCGCGCCGTGCCGCTTCGATGTTTCTCAACCGCCGACGGCACTGACCGCGGCGGGGGGCCAGGCGGCGATTGAGGTGCACACCAACGCCGTCTGCAGCTGGTCCGCGGCAGCCGACCAGCCCTGGATACACGTCAGCCCCACGTCAGGGACGGGGAACGGCACCGTCACGCTCACGGCGTCGCCGAATCCGGGTCCTGAACGCGTGGTGAACGTCACCGTCGCGCAGGACCGGATGGTGCTGCGGCAGAGCGCGCCGGCGCCGGTCCCCTCGCCGACTCCGGCGCCCCCGCCTCCGTCGCCAGGGCCGACACCGTCTCCTACGCCGACACCGTCCCCTGCACCGACGCCGTCTCCCGTGCCGACGCCCTCCCCAACGCCGACGCCATCACCGGAGCCGCAGCCATCGCCGACACCGAGGCCGGAGCCGCCGCCGGCGCCCAAGGCCGAGAAGATCAAGCTCGATGGGAACGTCGACAACGTAGACGGGCGATGCCCAGCGGTCGTCTTCGAGCTGAAGAAGCGCATCGTCTTTACGACGAGCGACACGAATTTCAAGAAGGGGGTCTGCGAGGACCTGCGCGACGACCACCCGAAGGTCACCGTCGAGGGTGAAGTGCAGACCGACGGGCGCGTCTTCGCCGTCACCGTGGAGATCAAGAAGAAATGAAAACGTGTGTGAGTGCGATTGTCCTGTCGCTCGCGGCGGCGACCGCGTCGGCGCAGACGCAGCCGTCGGCGGTGCAGACGCCGGCCGACGTGATCGGCTTCCTGATGACGAACCGGGCCGTGGACACCCAAGACTTTCCCGCCGACCGTAACGCGGCCGAAGCGGCGCGCGACACCGTTACACGCGCACTCCTCATCAGCCTCGCGACGGTACCGATCGCGACCTCGTCGAGTGGCTTCGTCTATCGCCTCGATCCCGAGCTCGGCACGATGACGCGCGTTAGCGACAGCTTCGGCACGTTCTTCATCGAGCGCGCGATGACGAGCGGTCGCGGGCGCACGTCATTCGGCGTGTCAGGCACGACGGCCGGCTACGATCGCCTCGACGGGTTCAACCTCCGCGACGGCACGCTCATCACCACCTCGAACCAGTTCCGCGACGACCCCGGTCCGTTCGACACCGAGGCGCTCACGCTGAAGATTCGCACGAGCACCATGACGATCTTCGGCAGTTACGGCGTGACGGATCGATTCGAGATCGGCGGGGCCGTGCCGCTCGTGCAGCTGCACCTCGAGGGGTCGCGGCTGGAGGTCTACCGGGGCGATCCGCGGCCGCAGGCGGGCGCGGTGGCGGACGCGAGCGGGATTGCCGACGTCGCGATTCGCGGCAAGTACACGATCGTGAGCGCGCCGCGAGGCGGCTTTGCCGCGGCTGCGGAACTGCGGCTTCCCACCGGTGATGAAACGAGCCTGCTCGGCACCGGACATGCCGGGGTGCGCCTGATGGCCATCGGCTCCGTCGAGCAACCGCACGTCGGTGTGCACGGCAACTTCGCGATCGTCCAGGGCGGAGCGTCGGACGAATACAACGCCGGCGGTGCGTTGACGCTTGCCGTGACACCGCGCGTGACCGCAACGGGTGAGCTGCTCTTCAGGCGTTTGTCGAGTCTGCACACGATCGGCACTGCGACCGCGGTGCATCCCACGTTTGTCGGACGCGATGCCGTCACAGGTGACCCGGTGCCGGTGGACACGATGCGGCTGCTGCCCGGCGACAAGACGACGACGCTGTCGACGTTCGTGACCGGGTTGAAGTGGAATGCGAAGGCGTCGATGGTGCTGACGGGGCAGATCCAGTGGCGGATCGGCAACGGCGGCCTCACGGCGCCGTTCACGCCGACCCTCTCGCTCGACTATCTGTTCTGAACGCGGGCGTTCACGATCTGCCAGTCCGTGCCGGCCTTCGCCAGCTGGAATGTCCAGCTGCGCGGCTCGGTGCGCGGTCCGCCGCCGCCAATCTTCGGTGCCCAGGTCGCTTCGCCCGCGCAGGTCACGCGCGCGGAAGCGCCGTTCACGTCCACCGCGCACTTACCCAGCGAAATGTCCTGCGACGCGAGGTTGTCGAACGCGCGCGTCAGCGCCGCGCGGTTGACGAGGGGGTACACCTGCTGCGCGGCGGACGCATCGAGGCGGCTGTAGGCGTCCGCGTACTTGTGCAGCACCGATTGCACCTGCAGCCGGTCGTCGACGCGGGGCGTCGGCGCCGTCGGCAGCGATGCTGCGGCCGACCCGCGTTCGTTCGACGGCAATTCGAGGTTGCGCACCGCCGCAACCGGCACGTCCGCAACCGGGGGCCGATCGATCACGATGTCAGATTCCGGCACGCGCGTCGCCGGCGTGGGTTCCGGTAATGGCGGAGACGCGACCGGCGCCGCCGACGGCGCCGGCTCGGCGCCCGTCGTTCCACGCGGCTCCGGCAGCGGCGCGCGCGGTTCCGGCGTGGTGCTGCGCGCTTCGATCATCGTCGGCGCGGGCGGAACCGTGACCGGTGACTCGAGAATGCTGGCGGCCGTGACGCTGACGGTCTCGACGCGAACGTCGCGCGACGCCACTCGGCCGGGCTTCGGCGTTTCTACCGCCGTGCTCGGCGGCACGACCTGCTTCGTCGCGACCGGCGGCTGCGCGGCTATCGAGGTCCGCTGCCACCACACGATGCCCATCGACAGGACGGCGATGCATCCCAGCACCGCCGCGATGTACAGCAGCCGGCGCGGCCAGGCCCGCTCACGCGAGGGTGCGTCGACAGGAGTGGGAGGGAACAATCTTGCTTCGACCGTGTCGATCTCTGCCAACCCTGGCGCCAGCTTCCGTGCTTCCGCCAAGGCCTCACGGGCATCGTCGAGGGCACCCGCTTCGGCGGCGACTTCCGCGCGCAAAATGCAGCGTTCGGCGCGGCGCCGACGCATACGCGCCTCGAAACTCTGCCACTCCCCGCTGGACGTATGGGAAATGTGCGCACCCATGGTGTCTGCGAGCTCTGCAAATTTTGCGCCGGAGGGCGAAGGACGACGGGCAAGCAGCGACGGGCGCCGAGAGCGGACTGTTGTAGGGGCGGGTCTTTAGACCCGCAAGCCCGCATGACGGTAGGGCGCCTCTTTAGAGGCGCCATCGTCCGGCGCACCTAAAGGTGCGCCCTACTGAGAGGCGCCATCGTCCGGCGCACCCGCCCTTGTAAAACCTTTTACGCGGAACGCAACGGTGGCGCGGTGAACATCCGCTCCGTGTCTTTGTTCAGCAGCACCCACAGACCGTAGATCCCGAGTGCCGTTCCGAAAGGAAAGTTGATCAGGTTGATCGCTGACAGCACCAGACCCAGGATCCGGGCCCATGGACGGTACTTCAATAATCCGACGCCCGTGAGCAGACCCGGCGTCGAGACGGCGAGCAGAAAGATGACCAGCGCGGTACCGCTGATGCCGATGATCGGCAGCGCGATCGCCGCGTCCTGCGGCTCCGCTGCGGTCGCGACGATGCCGGTGGCGGCGCCGAGCGCAAGCATGAGGAACAGTGCGGCGCAGACACCGAGCGCGCTGAGCACGAGGTAAAGCACGCCGAGCACCTTCACGTGAGTATCCATCTCAATACCTTTGCGACGTTGCCAACGCCGCGAAGTTCCGGCGGGCGCTGAGTATACTGCCGTGCGCTGGAGGTCCCCTTGAGAAGTCCTTCGAGTGTTGTTGGCGTTGCCGTCCTGCTCGCGGTCGGTGCCTGGTCGATGTCGTCCGGACAAACGGCGACGGAGCCCGCCGCCCAGGCGGCGTTTGCCGAACCGGCGCTCGCGGCTGATGGAAGTGAAATCGCGTTTGTATCAGGCGGCGACATCTGGACCGTTGCGGCGGGCGGCGGGGAAGCAAGGCTCCTCGTCTCGAATGCCGCCAACGACACACGGCCGATGTATTCGCCGGACAAGACGCGGCTCGCGTTCGTGTCGACGCGGACCGGCGGCGGCGACATCTATGTCTTGACCTTTGCCACGGGAGACGTCCGTCGCGTCACGTTTGACGACGCGCTCGATCAGCTCGACGGGTGGTCGCGCGACGGGAAGTGGCTCTACTTTTCGTCGGCCGCGCATGAGCTGAGCAACGTCAACGACATCTATCGCGTGTCCGCCGACGGTGGGACGCCGATGCCGGTGAGCGCCGACCGGTTCACCAACGAGTTCTTCTCCGCGCCGTCGCCCGATGGGAAGACGCTCGCGATGAGCGCGCGCGGCATCGCGTCGGCACAGTGGTGGCGCCGTGGCCACAGTCATCTCGACGAAGCGGAGATCTGGCTGCGCGATCTCGGCGCCGCCGATACGCCGCAGGCGTGGCGCGCCGTCACCAACGGCGGCGCGAAGGAGATCTGGCCGATGTGGGCCGGCGACGGCCGGTCGCTCTTCTTCGTCTCGGATCGCAGCGGCGCCGAAAACATCTGGCAGATCCCCACCGCTGCTGATGCGCCCGCACGCCAGATGACACGCTTCACGGACGGGCGCGTGCTGTGGCCGTCGATCGACGCACGCGGCGCGATGATCGTGTTCGAGCGCAACTTCCGCATCTGGAAACTCGATGCGGCAAACGGCACGGCTGCCGAAGTGCCGATCACGCGCGTCGGCGCGCCCGCCGGCCCGGCCGTCGATCACGTGCGCCTCACGGCGCAGTTCGAGGATCTCGCGCTGTCACCCGACGGCAAGAAGGTGGCGTTCGCGGCGCGCGGAGAAATCTTCGCCGCGTCGGCCAAGGACGGCGGTGACGCGGTACGCGTGACGATGACGCCGGCGGGCGAATCGCACGTCGCGTGGTCGCCCGACTCGAAAAAGATCGTCTATGCGTCGGAAAGCGCTGGCCCGCCGCGGCTTTTCGTCTATGACTTTCCGACCAGCAAGGAATCGGAGCTGACGTCCGCCGCTGCGAACGATTTCGCGCCGCGCTTCTCGCCAGACGGCAAGTCGGTCGCATTCGTCCGCGGCGGCACCGAGCTCCACGTCGTCGACGTCGAGTCGAAGAAGGATCGGACGCTCGCGAAGGGCATCATTGCAGACACGGTCGGCGTCGGACGGCCGATCGCCTGGTCGCCCGACGGCAAATGGATCGCGCACTTCTCGGAAGGGACGCGCGGCTTTACGAACGTCGCGATCGTCCCCGCGGCAGGAGGCGAGACCCGCCAGGTCAGCTTCCTCGCCAACGGCAATGCGACCGCCGTCACCTGGGCGCCCGACGGCACCTTCCTGATGTTCGACACCGGCCAGCGAACCGAGCCCGGGCAGCTCGCCCGCGTCGATCTCATCCTGCGCACGCCGAAGTTCCGCGAGGACCAGTTCCGCGATCTGTTCGACACGACGAACCAAAATCCGGACGCACCGGCGAAGCCGGTGCAGGAGCCTAGCAAAACCGACACGCCGAGGAGCCCGGCGTCTCCGCCGGCACAGCCGGCTACAACGCCGGGCGACGAAGTCTCGACGAAGCCGACCGAAGGCGAAGAGAACCGGTCCGCGAAGGCGGCGCCGGTAAAAAAACCAATCAAGCCGGTCGACATCGTCTTCGACAACATCCGCCAGCGCCTCACGCTGATTCCCGCCGGCCTCGACATCGGCGAAGCGTTCATCAGCCCGGACGGGAAGACCGTCGTGATGATCGCGGGCGCCGCGGGCCAGCAGAATCTCTACTCGTGGTCGCTCGACGAGCTCTCGCGCGAGCGTCCAGTCGCCAAGCAGTTGACGACGACGGCGGGCCCGAAGGCGGATGTGAGCTTCTCGCCCGATGGCAAGGAAGTCTTCTATCTCGACGAAGGCCGCATCCAGGCCGTGACGCTCGAAAAGCGCGAAGTGCGCAACGTCTCGGTGACGGCGGAGCTCGACGTCGACTTCGCGAAAGAAAAGCAGGTCGTGTTCGATCAGGCCTGGCGTCTGCTCCGCGACAACTTCTTCGATCCCGATTTCAACGGCGTCGACTGGAACGCCGCGCGCGCGAAGGTCGAGCCGTTCATCGTCGGCTCGCGCACGCCCGACGAGATGCGCCGCATTGCCAGCCTGATGATCGGCGAGCTGAACGCCTCACACCTTGGGATCAACGCGCCGCCGGCCGGCGCCGGAGGCGGAGCGACCGGCGGCGTCGGCCACCTCGGTCTCGATTTCGATCGCGCGGCGTATGAGAGCGCCGGGCGACTCGAGATCACACGGGTCGTCACGCTCGGACCGGCTGCGCTGACGACGGCCATTCAACGCGGCGATTATCTCGTCGCGATCGACGGCGAACCGGTCGGACCCCACGTCAACATCGACGCGCTGCTCGACAACAAGGTGAGTCGCCGCGTCCTCCTCAAAATCGCAAAGGACGCGTCAGGCCAGGGTGCAAAGGAGGTGGCGGTGCGTCCGGTGTCGGCCGCGACCGAGCGCGGCCTGCGCTACCGGCAATGGGTGGACGAGCGGCGCGACTACGTGTCGAAGGCGAGCGGCGGACGGCTCGGATACGTGCACATGCCGGACATGTCGGCCGCGTCGCTCGCGCAGCTATACCTGGATCTCGACGCAGAGAACTTCGCGCGCGACGGCGTCGTGATCGACGTGCGCAACAACAACGGCGGGTTCGTGAACGTCTACGCGCTCGACGTGCTCGCGCGTCGTCCCTTCCTCAATATGACGCGCCGCGGTGCGCCGACGGTGCCGGCGCGGTCCGTGCTCGGCCAGCGCTCGCTCGAGAAGCCGACCGTGCTCGTCACCAACCAGCATTCGCTGTCGGACGCGGAGGACTTCACCGAAGGGTATCGCGCGCTGGGTCTGGGCAAGGTGGTGGGCGAGCCGACCGCCGGCTGGATCATCTACACCTGGAACACGCGTCTGCTCGACGGGACGATCCTGCGGCTGCCGCGCATGCGCATCACGGATCGCAACGGCGCTCCGATGGAACTGCATCCGCGGCCGGTGGATGTCGAAGTGAAGCGCCCGGTAGGTGAGAGCTACGGCGCGAAGGACGCGCAGCTCGATAAAGCCATCGAGGTCCTGATGGGGAATCGGTGAACTGCGGGCAGTTCACCGGTCCGGGTCCTACTGATTCCCTTCCGCGTCGTCGTCCTCTTCCGCGTCCTGGTGGGTGGCGACGTTATCGACGTCGACCTCCTCATCCTGGGCGCGCCAGTCCTCGTCGACGTCGTACAGCCGGCCCACCGGGCGCTCCTTGATCGGGCCGCGCGGCCCGCGATCTTTGGCGCTCTGATGCGGCTTCCGTTTGTGCTTGGGCGGTGCGTCAGGACCGAAATTCTTGT
This sequence comes from Acidobacteriota bacterium, assembly GCA_046734675.1. Taxonomy (GTDB): domain Bacteria; phylum Acidobacteriota; class Vicinamibacteria; order Vicinamibacterales; family 2-12-FULL-66-21; genus QHWT01. The sequence continues at coordinate 5,235 of JBKPRU010000276.1, read as the reverse complement.
TGCGCCCCGGCGCTGCGGGCGCGCCGCCGCCGCCGGTGTCGACCGGACGAGGACCGCTGAACCCGCCGGGACGAGGACCACTGAACCCGCCCGGGCCGCCGCCCGGACGAGGGCCACTGAATCCCCCCGGACGCGGTCCACTGAACCCGCCAGGCCGCGGGCCGCCGGGGCCGCGCTCTTCCCGGGGACGCGCCTCGCTCACCGCGAGCGGACGTCCTTTGAATAATTGCTGGTCGAACCGCTTGATCGCTTCTTCAGCGACGGCGCGATCCGCGTAATCGACGAACGCGAATCCTCGCGGCCGTCCGGTTTCCCGATCCACGGGAAGCACGACAGAAGTGGGCTCGCCGACGGCCGACAGGTGTGAGCGCAACTCTGCCTCCGTGGCGACATAAGGCAGATTGCCAATGAACAGACGGACTGACACAGCTCCCTCGTTAATCACTGCGCGTGGGGCCCCACCCCCACGCGCTTCACGCGCTTCGCGCGACGCCCTTCGGGCTTGCCGCCGCTTCGCGGCGGCCTCCTGAGCGTCAGGGGCCACATGCGCTCGCTCGACCGCGTGCACCTTCGCATCGCGCGAAGGGCCCGCGAACCTGGTCGTCCGCGGGCCAACAAAATAGCATGGATTGAGCCGGCCGAGGTTGATGGAAGGTGGGCGCCGCGCTACCATGGACTGTTCCGGATCAGTCGGAATTCCCCTTTGTAGATGCAGACATCCACCCAGGGTCCCCGTGGCCAGATCGTCGTCCGCGGGGCGCGCACGCACAACCTCAAGAACGTCGACCTGACGCTCCCGCCGCGCTCGCTCGTGGTCATGACCGGCGTCAGCGGATCGGGGAAGTCGTCGCTCGCGTTCGACACGATCTACGCCGAGGGACAGCGCCGCTACGTGGAGTCGCTGTCGGCCTATGCGCGCCAGTTCCTGGAGCGCATGGAGAAGCCGGACATCGACAGCATCGAGGGCATCTGCCCTGCGATCGCGATCCGGCAGAAGAACAGCATCCGCAACCCGCGCTCGACGGTCGGCACGACGACGGAGATTCACGATTACCTGCGGCTGCTCTACGCGCGCATCGGGCGCACGTTCTGCCGCTCGTGCGGACGCGAGGTGGTGCGCGAAACCGCGGAGGTCGTCGCGACGCGGCTCGCGGCACTGCCCGACGGGACGCGGCTCCTGATTGGCTTCGACATGCCGGTCGTCACGGCCGCGCCGCTCGCCGCGCGCGAGCCCGAGACCGAGGACGAAGAGGTCGTCGGCGATCCCGTCGAGGACGTCGACGAGACGTCAACCGCGCAGCCGGACCTGCCCGATCTCGTCGATCCCGTGGCTGAAACGCTGGCCGCCCTCCGCCGCAAGGGCTTCGGGCGCCTGTATCTCGATGGCCGCACGGTGAACCTCGAGGACGTCGACACAGCGCTGCTGAAGGATCGCTCGACGCTGCAGGTGATCGTCGACCGGGTGAAGATCGATCCGGATGTCCGCGTCCGGCTGACCGACTCGATCGAGACCGCGTATGCAGAAGGTGGCGGCGCGGCGTTCGCGATTAACGCCGATCTTCCGCCTGAAGGCGGAAGCTACAGATTCTCCGAGCGCTTCGAGTGCCGGTCCTGCAACATCCAGTACGAAGTGCCGCAGCCGCGGCTGTTCTCGTTCAACAACCCGTTCGGCGCATGCCCGGTCTGCCACGGCTTCGGCAACATCATCGAGCTCGACATGGATCTCGTCGTGCCCGATCGGTCGAAGTCGATTCAGCAGAACGCGATCGAACCGTGGAGCAAGCCGCACTATCGTGCGCAGCTCGCCGAGCTGAAACGCGTCGCCAAGAAGCGCGTTCGCCTCGACGCGCCCTGGGCGGATCTCTCCGATGAGGAGAAGCGATTCGTCATCGAAGGGGACGGTGCGGAGTGGGAAGGCGTCAAGGGCTTCTTCCGCTGGCTCGAACGGAAGAAATACAAGGTGCACGTCCGCGTGTTCCTGAGCCGGTACCGCGGCTATCTCACCTGTCCGGAATGTGGCGGCGCGCGGCTGCGGCGTGAAGCGCGCGACGTGCGCGTTGGCGACCGCACCATCGACGTCGTCTGCGCGCTGACGGTGCGCGAAGCGGAGCGGTTCTTCTCGACGCTGGACCTGTCGGAGAAGGAAGCGGCGATTGCCGACAAGGTGCTGCGCGAGATCCGCAAGCGGCTCGGGTTCTTGCGCGACGTCGGCCTCGACTACCTCACCCTCGATCGCCTCTCGTCGACGCTTTCCGGCGGCGAATCGCAACGCATCAACCTGGCGACGTCGCTCGGATCGGCGCTCGTCGATACGCTGTATGTGCTCGACGAGCCGTCGATCGGATTGCATTCGCGCGATAACGAGCGGCTGATTGCGATCCTGCGGCAGCTGCGCGACCAGGGGAACACGGTCCTCGTCGTCGAGCACGATGCCGACATGATTCGCGTCGCCGACACCGTCGTGGACATGGGCCTCGGGGCGGGGGAGCAGGGCGGGCGCGTGATCTTCAACGGCTCGTTGAAGGATCTCCTGCAGGAGCCGCGCTCGCTGACCGCGAAGTACATGCGCGACGAGCTGGCGATTCCCGTGCCCGCCGTCCGCCGGCGTCCGTCGAACCAGCGCATCCGCGTGCTCGGCGCGTCGGAGCACAATCTCAAGAACGTCGACGTCGAGGTCCCGCTCGGCATGCTGACGTGCGTCACGGGCGTGAGCGGCTCGGGCAAGAGCACGTTCGTGCACGACGTCCTCTACGCGGCGCTCAAGCGCGCGAAGGGGGACTGGGATCGCCGCGTCGGCACGCACCGCAAGCTCGAAGGGGCGGAGTTCGTCACCGACGTCGTGCTCGTCGACCAGGCGCCAATCGGCCGGACGCCGCGCTCGAACCCGGTCACCTATCTCAAGGCGTTCGATCCGATTCGCGAGCTCTTCGCCGCGACCAAGGACGCGCGTTCGCGCGGACTCACCGCCAGCCACTTCTCCTTCAACGTCCCGGGCGGACGCTGCGAGGCGTGCGAGGGGGAGGGCGAGGTGAAGGTCGAGATGCAGTTCCTCGCCGACGTCTTCGTCCCGTGCGAGGTCTGCGAGGGGAAGCGCTTCAAACCGCAGGTGCTCGAAGTGAAGTACCGCGGCCGCGGCGTCGACCAGGTCCTCGACATGACGGTCCGCGAGGCGCTCACCTTCTTCAGCACGTCACCGAAGGTGCTGCGGCGCCTGCAGGTGCTGGACGAGATCGGCCTCGGTTATCTCCGTCTCGGTCAGCCGGCGACGACGCTGTCAGGCGGCGAGGCGCAGCGCATCAAGATTGCTGCGCACCTGTCGACCCAAACCGGCGACCGCTTCCTCTACATCCTCGTTGAGCCGACGACCGGCCTGCACTTCGACGACATCGCGAAGCTGCTGGCCGCGTTCAAGAAGCTGCTGCAGGCGGGCCACAGCCTGCTGGTCATCGAGCACAACCTCGACGTCATCAAGACCGCCGACTGGATCATCGATCTCGGGCCGGAAGGGGGCGAGGAGGGGGGCCGCATCGTCACGGCCGGCACGCCCGAGCAGATCGCGCAGCATGCGGAGTCGCACACCGGGCGGTACCTCCGCGACGTCCTCGCCGTCGGGCGATCCAACGCTTATGCAAACTAATGCTTGTCGGCGGGTCTAAAGACCCGCCCTACACCTGTCACGTCGGGGTCGTGGCCCCCTCACCACGTGGAGTCGTGTCCCCGCCCACCACGGAGAGTGGTGTCTCCGCCCACCACGTAGGCCGGGTCTTTAGACCCGGCATGTGAGCCTTCTATTCGGTTGACTTCATAACCTGATCAAACTATCGTCGCCGCCGGTATCCCTGTCCTCAGGAACACGATCCGGTCTCCGTCTTCGGGAGGTGTAGTCGTGGTCACTTTCAGGTCGGGTCCGCGAGTCTGCGCGGCGGTGTTCGCCGCCCTGGTCCTCCTCAATCCACTCCACGCCGACGCCCAGGTCCTTTACGGGGGCATCGTCGGCCAGGTCAATGACACGTCGGGCGCGGCGTTGCCCCGCGTCACCGTGACCATCACGAGCCCGGAAACCGGGCTGACGCGCACGGCCGTCTCCGGCGATACCGGCGCGTATTCGTTCACGAACGTGCTGGCCGGGCGGTACGACGTGAAGATCTCGATCCAGGGCTTCAAGGAATATGTGAAGACCGGCGTGCCCGTCTCCGCGAACGAAGTGAGCCGCGTGGACGCCACGTTGGAGCTCGGCACGCTGACCGATACGGTTACGGTTGCGTCGGAGCTGCAGCTGCTGCAGACCGACAAGGCCGACACGCACACCGAAATCAAGTCGGTGGCGATCGAACAGCTGCCGCTGCCGCAGAACCGCAACTATCAGTCGCTCATCAACCTGGTGCCGGGTGCGACGCCGGCAGCGACCCAGAACAGCGAAGTGGACACGCCGGGTCGTGCGCTCACGACCAACGTCAACGGCATGGACCGCAACAACAATGGGACCAAGACCGACGGTGCGACAAACCTCAACATCTGGCTGCCGCACCACACGATGATCGTGTCTCCGGCCGAAACCATCGATTCGGTCAACATCAGCACGAGCAACTTCGACGCCGAGCAGGGGAATGCCGGTGGCGCCGCGATCACCGTCATCACGAAGTCGGGCACCAATGAATTCAGGGGTTCCGGCTTTGCCTTCTATAACAATGAATCGCTGAACGCGAAGCCGTACTTCGCGACCGAGAAAGGTCCGGCAAGCGCGCATATCGACGGCGCCACCCTGGGCGGCCCGATCTCGCGCAATCGCCTGTTCTTCTTCGGCGCGTGGGAAGGGCAGTACCAGACCACGCCGCAGCAGTTCTTCTACAACGTGCCGCCGGCAGCGCTTCGAAGCGGCGACTTCAGCCAGGCGTTCAACGAAGACGGCACGCTGCAAATCATCTACGACCCGCTGACCGGCAATCCCGACGGCACGGGCCGTCAGCCCTTCCCGGGCAACGTCATCCCGCAGTCACGCATCGATGCGATCGCGCGGCAGATTCAGGATCTCTATCCGCTGCCGAACCAGACGGGCAGCACTGCGGGCGGAAACGTGGGCGGCGCGGCGATTGCGCGCAATTTCGCGAAGAGCGTGCCGCGCAAGTTCGACCGCAACAACTACGACCTGAAGTTGAACTGGAATCCGTCCTCGGCGACGCAGGTCTGGGGCAAGTACTCGCGGATGGGCGCGAATGTGAAAGCGCTGCAGCCCTA